>JAYUSD010000020.1:0-13313 GCA_043755865.1 Variovorax sp.
CACCGGCTGGCAAACGCTTTTTTATAAAGAAGTCTTGCGCTTTTGGAATGTCGGCTTTCAAACCGTAGGCGCGCCGATTCTGACTGCCGTGCTTTACATGCTGATCTTCGGCCACGTACTGGAAGATCATGTGAAGGTGTATGACAAGATCAGCTACACCGCCTTCCTCGTGCCCGGCTTGGTGATGATGAGCGTCTTGCAGAATGCTTTTGCCAACAGCTCGTCGAGCTTGATTCAGAGCAAGATCATGGGCAACTTGGTGTTTTTACTGCTCACGCCGCTGTCCCCTCGCGCGTGGTTTGTGGCTTACGTGGGCTCGTCAGTGGCGCGGGGCTTGATGGTGGGCGCGGGTGTGCTGGCCGTGACTTGGTGGTTTGGCAAGCCGGGCATGGCTGCGCCGCTCTGGGCACTGATGTTCGCTGTGCTTGGCGCAGCCATGCTGGGCGCGATGGGCCTGATTGCGGGGCTGTGGGCAGAAAAGTTTGACCAAATGGCCGCGTTTCAAAATTTCATCATCATGCCGATGACGTTTTTATCCGGCGTGTTTTATTCCATCCACTCGCTGCCCGCTTTTTGGCAAACCGTAAGCCACCTCAATCCGTTTTTCTACATGATTGACGGCTTTCGCTACGGCTTTTTTGGTGTGAGCGATGTATCGCCTTGGATCAGCCTCGCGGTGGTGGGCACGGCGACGGGCATCGTGTCATTGATCGCGCTGCATTTGCTCAAAATCGGCTACAAAATTCGCAGCTGAGAATCACTGGGTTAGCAACTACATCATTCATCATGCAAGCACCTGAACTCCAACACATTATTGAAACTGGCCTTCCCTGCCAACACATCACCGTCGATGGCGATGGCCGCCACTGGAGTGCCGTGATCGTCTCGTCTGAGTTCGAAGGCAAACGATTGATCCAGCGCCACCAGCGCGTCTATATGACGCTGGGCACACGTATGCAAACCGATGAAGTACATGCGCTTTCGATGAAAACCTACACGCCTGCCGAATGGGCCAATCAGAAGTAACGATCATGGATAAACTCAAAATTCGCGGCGGCAAACGTCTCAGCGGTACAGTTAGCATCTCAGGCGCGAAGAACGCTGCCCTGCCCGAGATATGCGCTACTTTGCTCACCAACGAGCCCGTGCTTCTCACTAATGTGCCACGTCTGCAAGATGTAGCCACGATTCGCAAGATTTTAGAAAGTATGGGCGTGCAGGCGCAAACGCATGGCGAACGCGGCGGCATGAGCTTTTGCGCGCCAGACAACATCACGCCATTTGCAGCCTACGACCTAGTAAAAACTATGCGCGCCTCAGTGATGACGCTTGGGCCGTTGCTTGCGCGCTTCGGCCATGCAAAAGTGTCTTTGCCTGGCGGCTGCGCGATTGGCGCGCGCCCGGTGGATCAACACATCAAAGGGCTCACGGCTATGGGTGCAGAGATTGTGGTGGAGCATGGCTACATGATTGCCACCCTGCCTCAAAGCATGAAGCGCTTGAAAGGCGCGTGCATCACCACCGATATGGTCACCGTCACGGGCACAGAGAATTTCATGATGGCCGCTTGTCTTGCCGATGGCGAAACGGTGCTGGAAAACGCTGCGCAAGAGCCCGAGATTGCTGATTTAGCCGAGATGCTGATTAAGATGGGTGCAAAAATTGAAGGCCATGGCACAAGCAAGATTCGCATTCAAGGCGTCGAGAAATTGCATGGCTGTGAGCATGCAGTCGTGGCTGATCGCATTGAATGCGGTACGTTTTTATGCGCAGTAGCGGCGGCGGGTGGCGACGTGGTTCTACAGCACGGCAGAGCTGATCACCTTGATGCAGTGATCGACAAATTGCGTGAGGCGGGCGCAACGATCACAGCAGTCGAAGGTGGCATTAAGGTAAGCGCGAGCGGCCGCATGAAAGCGCAAACCTTCCGTACCACTGAATACCCTGGCTTTCCCACCGATATGCAAGCCCAATTCATGGCGCTGAACTGCATTGCCCAGGGCAATGCAAAAGCAACTGAGACGATTTTTGAAAACCGCTTCATGCATGTGCCCGAGCTGCAGCGCATGGGCGCGAAGATTCAGATTGACGGCAAAGTGGCTTTTATTGAAGGCATCCCGCACTTGTCTGGCACTACCGTGATGGCAACCGATTTGCGAGCTTCTGCATCGCTTGTGATTGCAGGCTTAGTAGCAGATGGTGAAACAATTGTTGATCGCATTTATCACCTTGATCGTGGCTACGACCAGATGGAAGAAAAACTGCGCGGCATTGGCGCGGATATTGAGCGAGTGAAATCATGATTACTCTCGCTTTATCGAAGGGAAGAATTTTCGACGACACTCTGCCGCTCTTGCGAGCCACAGGCATCGAAGTCTTGGAAGACCCAGAAAAATCTCGCAAACTCATCTTGCCCACCTCCCGCCCCGATGTGCAAATCATCATGGTGCGAGCCAGCGATGTACCGACCTATGTGCAATACGGCGGCGCAGACCTTGGCGTGGTGGGCAAAGACACGTTGCTAGAAACTGGTGTCCAAGGCCTGTATGTGCCGCTCGACTTGAAAATCGCCAAATGCCGCGTCAGCGTGGCCGTGCGCGAAGGCTTTGACTACAAGGCGGCTGTGAAACAAGGTTCGCGCCTAAAAGTAGCCACCAAGTATGTGAACATCGCGAGAGAGTTTTTTGCGAGCAAAGGTGTGCACGTTGATTTGATCAAGCTCTACGGCTCGATGGAGCTTGCGCCACTGACTGGCATGGCTGACGCGATTGTGGATCTCGTCTCTACGGGCAGCACACTCAAAGCGAATAAGCTCATTGAAGTCGAAGTTATCATGGAGATTAGTTCGCGCTTGGTGGTGAATCAAACTTCACTTAAAACCAAGCAAGCTATGCTCAAGCCTATATTGGCAGCGTTTGAAAAAGCGGTTGTTTGACAACAGCACGCAGGACAGAAATACTATGAATTTGATAGCATCTGGCGCAGTATTCAAGACGGGTGACAGTGATTTTGAGAAAAAATTTACGACGCGGCTGCATTGGTCGGGTGCGCAAGATGCAGCGATTGAAGAGCGCGTAGCTGAGATTTTGGTGGATGTTAAAAAACGCGGTGATGCAGCGGTGCTGGAATACACCGCGCGCTTTGATGGCTTGCAAGCCAGTAGCATGGAAGAGCTTGAACTCACGCAAGCCGATTTCAAAACTGCCTTTGATGGCTTGCCCACCAAACAACAACACGCCCTTCAGTCTGCAGCGCAGCGTGTCCGCACGTATCACGAAGCGCAGAAAAAAGCTTGCGGAGAGAGCTGGAGTTATCGCGATGCTGATGGCTCGCTGCTCGGCCAAAAAGTCACTCCGATTGACCGCGCGGGTATTTATGTACCTGGCGGCAAGGCGGCCTATCCATCCAGCCTGATCATGAATGCTGTGCCTGCGCATGTGGCGGGCGTGGGCGAAATCATCATGGTCGTACCTACGCCAGTGCGCGGCAGCGTGGCCACGGGGGGCAAAGGCGACACAAGTGCAAGTACAGCGACTCGCGGCGAACGCAACAATCTCGTGCTCGCCGCAGCGTATGTGGCTGGCGTATCCCGCGCCTTCACCATCGGCGGCGCACAAGCCGTAGCCGCGCTGGCTTACGGCACAGCCACGATTCCGAAGGTAGACAAAATCACCGGCCCTGGCAATGCTTACGTCGCTGCTGCCAAGCGCAGCGTGTTTGGCCAAGTGGGCATCGATATGATTGCAGGCCCCAGCGAAATCTTGGTGATCGCCGATGGCAGCACGCCACCTGATTGGGTGGCGATGGATTTGTTCAGCCAAGCCGAGCACGATGAGCTGGCGCAAAGCATCTTGCTCTGCCCTGATCAATCCTATATCGATCAAGTGTTGGCCAGCATTGCCCGGCTTCTGCCGGACATGCCGCGCCGCGCGATCATCGAAACAAGTCTTGTTAATCGCGGCATGTTTATCTTGACGCGCAGTATGCAAGAGGCCTGCGACATTTCCAACAGAATCGCTCCCGAGCATCTAGAAATCTCCAGCAATGAGCCTCAAAAGTGGGAGCCATTGCTGAGACACGCTGGCGCGATCTTCATGGGCAAATACACCAGCGAAAGCTTAGGCGACTATTGCGCCGGCCCCAACCACGTGCTGCCCACCAGCGGCACAGCGCGCTTTTCATCGCCGCTCGGTGTGTACGATTTTCAAAAACGCAGCAGCATCATTGAGGTGAGCGAATCTGGTGCGCAAACACTCGGGAAAATTGCGTCAGTGCTCGCGCATGGCGAAGGCTTGCAGGCACATGCCCGCGCAGCGGAGATGCGCCTGCGTTAGCCTCGGCGGAGATGCGCCTACGTTAGCCTCAGCTGAGATGCGCCTGCCTGATCAGCATATCCGAGCTTCATCACGACAGTACAATGACTGTCATAAAACCGTCACACAACATTTTCGAGGCTAGACACCATGTTTTTCGGCAAACTGCTTCCCCGCGAAGGCAATTTTTTTGAGATGTTTGATCAGCATGCGGATCGCATTGTGGAGGCGGCCAAAGCGTTTGAGCAGTTGGTGTTGAACTACGACGATGTGCTGCTGCGCCAAAAATACAATGCCGATGTAGACAGCGCAGAGCGTGCTGCAGATCGCATCACGCACGACGTGAACAAGATGCTGCACAAGACCTTCATCACGCCCATTGATCGAGAGCAAATTCACAAGCTCATCAATACGATGGACGATGTGGCTGACTTGATTCAAGACTCGGCGGAGACGATGGCGCTGTATGACGTGCGCACGATGACCGATGAGATCAAGCGCTTGACGGATTTGAGCGTGAAATGCTGCGAGCGGGTCAAAACTGCTGTGAGCTTGCTCTCTAAATTGTCTGATAACGACACCGCAGAAGCCGCGCTCAAAACCTGCGAAGAAATTGACCGCTTGGAGTCCGATGCAGATCGCGTGATGCGCTCGGCCATGAGCAAGCTCTTCCGTGAGGAACCCGATGTGCGCGAAGTGATCAAGCTCAAAGCAATCTATCAATTGCTTGAAACGATCACAGATCGCTGCGAGGATGTGGCTAATTTGATCGAGGGCGTTGTCCTCGAGAACTCATAAATCCCTGACAAATAAGGGATCTAAAAAAATGGAACAAGTGCCTACCGCGCTGTGGGTCGTCTTCATGCTCGTGCTGTTGGCGCTGGCGTTTGACTTCATGAACGGCTTTCACGACGCGGCCAACTCAATTGCCACCGTCGTCTCCACCGGTGTTTTGAAGCCACTGCAAGCCGTCTTGTTTGCGGCGTTTTTTAACTTCGTGGCTTACTTTATTTTCGCCCTCAGTGTAGCCGCCACGATTGGCAAAGGCGTGGTCATGCCGGGCATTGTGGATATGCATGTGGTATTTGGCGCATTGATTGGCGCGATCAGTTGGAACATCATCACTTGGTGGTATGGCATCCCCAGCAGCTCATCGCATGCATTGATCGGCGGCATTGTGGGCGCGGCGATTGCAAAGGCGGGCTCGGGCGTGTTGATCTCGGCGGGTATTTTAAAAATCGTTGCCTTCATCCTCGTCTCTCCGCTGATGGGCTTTCTTCTTGGCTCGCTGATGATGGTGTTGGTGGCGTGGGTTTGCCGCAAACGCACGCCTAGCCAAACAGACCGTTGGTTTCGCCGCATGCAGCTCGTCTCTGCTGCCGCGTACAGCTTGGGCCATGGCGGCAACGATGCGCAAAAGACTGCTGGCATTATTTGGCTGCTGCTGATGGCCGCCACGGCCTCTGGCGTGCAAGGCCTGCCTGAATGGATGAAAGCCGACAAAAATCATCTGCCCAGTTGGGTGGTGATTGCTTGCTACATCACCATTGGCATGGGCACGATGTTTGGCGGCTGGCGCATCGTCAAAACCATGGGCCAACGCATCACAAAGCTTAAACCCGTGGGCGGCTTCTGCGCTGAGACCGGCGGCGCGATGACGCTGTTCACCGCCACTGCGATGGGCATCCCTGTATCGACCACACACACCATCACGGGCGCGATTGTAGGCGTGGGCTCAGTAGAGCGCGCCAGCGGCGTACGCTGGGCGGTGGCCGGCGGCATCGTCTGGGCTTGGATCTTCACAATTCCCGCAAGTGCGTTTGTAGCGGCGGTGGCTTATTGGATCAGTTTGCAATTGTTTTGATATCAAGCGGTCGATTTTTGTCAATGTGATGCGCCACTTCAGATTTACATATTTTCCAAGGACGTTGTTGCCATTGCTGCAACACTGAAGCCGAGCCTCGATCAATATTGTGGTCAAATTTCCGAATCACCCGAGCGTGAAGCTGGAAAGCTTTGCGCTACCTCACTGAAAGTCAAACCACTTTGGCGATTGCAGTTTACTATTAATTTAATAGCACTCTACGCATATTCTATGCCGGCTAATTGCTCTTTTTGCTTATAAAACTGGTACGAAATGCCCTCTGATCACGTCACAGAAGAATTGCTCAATGTTGCCTCTCGCCTTGTGGTGGAAGAAGGGCTGGAGTATGGGCAGGCCAAGCGGCGCGCCATCAAACAGCTGGGATTACCAACTCGCACAGCGCTGCCGGATAACGATGCTCTGGAAGATGCGGTGCGTGAATACATTGAGATTTTTTGTGCAGACACGCAGCCGGTGGAATTGAAGGCGCTGCGTGAGATTGCGCTTACATGGATGGAACGGCTGCCTGAATTTCGCCCGCATCTGAGCGGTGCTGTATGGCATGGCACGGCCACACGGCTTTCTGATGTTTATATTGGCTTGTTTTGCGACGACCCGAAATCGCCAGAGATCGCGCTGATCAACCACAACGCGCGCTATGAGGCGCGGGAAGTCACGGGCTTTAATGGCGAGATCGTCAGCGCTTTAAGCATTCACAGCCTCTGCGCTCCTTTGAATGAGACTGTAGGCGTGCATCTGATGGTGTATGCGCATGACGATATTCGCGGCGCTTTGGCCAAAGATGCCAAAGGCCGCAGGCCGCGTGGTGATGCATCGGCTCTGCGAGCACTGTTAGAAAGCAAAGCATGATGCAATCTCTCATGCATATTGCCCTCGTCGTGCGCGACTACGATGAAGCAATTGCCTTTTTCACGCAAAAGCTCAACTTCACATTGGTGGAAGACTCTTACCAGAGCGAACAAGACAAGCGCTGGGTGCTGGTAGCGCCGCCGGGCGCGCCTGCGGGCAGTTGCAGTTTGCTCTTGGCACGCGCCTCCAAGGAAACCCAAGAGCCTTTCATCGGCCATCAAGCTGGCGGGCGCGTTTTCCTTTTCTTGCAAACGGATGACTTCGGGCGAGATTACCGGCAGATGCAAGAGCGCGGAATCGAATTCGTGCGCGAACCGCTAGAAGCCAGCTATGGCACGGTGGCTGTTTTTAAAGATTTGTATGGCAACCTGTGGGATTTGGTGCAGATGAAAAGCCCAGTTTGATACCGGCTTGATAGGTATCCGGGCGCTTCTTCCACAAGATAGAAGCACAATACAGTCGTATGGAATCTCAAAATCTGCTCATCGAAGAAGCGTCCCAAAAGCGCCGCAAGTTATTTTTAGCGGCCGTAGCAGGCGGCGCTGTTGCTGCAGGAGCAGGCTTGGCGCTTTGGCGTTATCGGCTTACCGAACCAGAAGACGGAGCTTTAACAGCACTTTGGGCGCTAGAGGCAGAGCTGCCTTCGGGCGGTGTTTACAAGCTCTCTCAACTCAAAGGCAAGCCTTTGGTGGTGAATTTTTGGGCGACTTGGTGCCCACCTTGCGTGGAAGAAATGCCGCTTTTGGATGCCTTTTTCCGCGAAAATGCCCCTAAAGGGTGGCAAATGGTTGGGTTAGCTGCTGACAATGCTAAGGCGGTGAATAAGTTTTTAGGGCAAACGCCAGTGCAATTTCCCACGCCGCTGGCAGGCTTGGCGGGCATTGAGCTTTCGCGTACACTTGGCAACCTCACGGGTGCTTTGCCGTTTACCGTGGTGATCAACTCTCAAGGCGCGATTGCTTTAAGGCACATGGGTAAGCTCAATAGCGAGCAGATTGCTGACTTTATCAAGATCACCTGATGCATCCAAGGTAATACTATTTAGCGCTATTTAGCTATCGTTAGCTTAGAGATAGCGGTTTTTACATACTTTTAAATTGCGCTACACTCACTCACGCGACGCATCCTGAGCTTTGTTTTGCTTGCGATCGGTCGATAAAATTTTGTTGGAGTACAAGCACATGGATTTACGCAAACTCAAAACCTTGATCGATCTGGTCTCGGAATCCCAAGTCCAAGAACTTGAAATCACAGAAGCCGAGGGCAAAGTGCGTATCGTCAAAGGCCCAGCGGGCATGATGTACACAGCAGCGCCAGGCATAGCCTTGATGCAGCAGCAACCCATGCAGCACATGATGCAAGCCGCTCCAATGCAATCTGCCCCGATGACTGCTCCGTCTTTGTCTGAGGCCGCAGCCGATGTAGTGACTTTGGCCGGCCATACGGTGAAATCGCCCATGGTGGGCAGCTTTTATCGCTCATCGAGCCCAGAGGCCAAGGCTTTTGTGGAAATTGGCGATACGGTAGCAGTAGGCGAGACGATTTGCATCATCGAAGCGATGAAAATTTTGAACGAGATTGAGGCCGACAAAGCCGGCGTGATCAAGAAGATCATGGTGGACAACGGCGCTGCGGTGGAATACGGCCAGCCTTTGTTTGTGATCGAGTGAGGCCCCATCCTCATGTTTAAAAAAATACTGATCGCCAACAGAGGCGAAATTGCATTAAGAATCCAGCGCGCTTGCCGCGAGCTGGGCGTGAAATCTGTGGTGGTGTATTCGGAAGCGGATCGCGAAGCCAAATATGTGAAGCTGGCTGATGAGGCGGTATGCATTGGCCCGGCGCAATCGGCGCAAAGCTATTTGAATATGCCAGCTATCATTTCTACAGCCGAGGTGACCGATGCTGAGGCGATTCACCCGGGCTACGGCTTCTTGTCAGAAAACGCTGATTTTGCAGATCGCGTGGAGCAATCTGGCTTCAAATTCATTGGCCCCACGGGCGATTCGATTCGCATCATGGGCGACAAAGTCTCCGCTAAGCAAGCCATGATCAAAGCGGGCGTGCCTTGCGTGCCCGGCTCAGAAGGCGCTTTGCCTGATGATGCGGCCAGTGTGCGTGCCATTGCCAAAAAAGTGGGCTACCCTGTGATCATCAAGGCCGCAGGCGGCGGCGGCGGGCGAGGCATGCGCGTGGTGCATACCGAAGCAGCGCTGATCAATGCGGTGACGATGACCAAAGCGGAGGCCGGTGCGGCTTTTGGCAACCCTGCGGTGTATATGGAAAAGTTTTTGCAAAACCCGCGCCATATTGAAATCCAAATCATTGCTGACACGTTTAAAAATGCAGTCTATCTTGGCGAGCGCGATTGCTCCATGCAACGGCGCCACCAAAAAATCATTGAAGAAGCGCCAGCGCCGGGCATTCCGCGCAAGCTGATTGAGCGCATTGGAGACCGCTGCACAGCAGCCGTCAAAAAAATTGGCTACCGGGGCGCGGGTACGTTTGAATTTTTGTATGAAAACGGGGAGTTTTACTTTATTGAGATGAACACCCGCGTGCAAGTGGAGCACCCGGTCACTGAAATGATTACTGGCGTGGACATTGTGCAAACGCAAATCCGCGTGGCAGCGGGCGAGAAGCTGCCTTTCACGCAGCGGCAAGTGGAGATTCGTGGTCATTCGATTGAATGCCGCATCAACGCAGAAGATCCATATAACTTCATGCCTAGCCCGGGGCGCATTAGCCTCTGGCATCCGCCGGGCGGCCCGGGTGTGCGGGTGGATTCGCATGCTTATACGAATTATTTTGTACCGCCCAATTACGACAGCATGATCGGCAAAATCATTGTGCATGCGCCTACGCGCGAGCAAGCGCTTTTGCGCATGCGCACGGCGCTGGATGAGACGGTGATTGAAGGCATCAAAACCAATGTGCCGCTGCACCGCGAGCTGATGGCAGACGCAAAATTTATGATCGGCGGCACGAATATTCACTACCTCGAAGAGTGGTTAAAAATTCATAAACGTTGATGCAAAGGCGAGACGCGTGTTTGAACTTTCCATTCTCTGCCCTGAATCCCAAGTTGAGGCGCTCAGCGATGCGCTTGAAGCACTCGATGCGCTTAGCGTGAGCGTAGAAGATGCCGATGTAGCTACGTCAGCTGAGCAAGCATTGTTTGGCGAGCCAGGCATGCCTGCGCCGAAAGCGGGCTGGGAGCGATCTGTCGTTAAAGCCTTGTACGCTACGAAATTAATAGCTAACGATGCAGTGACCACGCTCGCCCACCAAGATTTTTTCTCTGAATGTAAAAGCCTAGGGCTTGTTGAAGTGGCCGATCAAGATTGGGTGCGTCTGACGCAATCGCAATTTGCCCCAGTAGAGATCACACCTGAATTTTGGATCGTACCGACTTGGCATGAAAGGCCTGCAGGCGCGGTCAAAGTCATTACACTCGATCCGGGCCTCGCCTTCGGTACGGGTACACACCCAACCACGCGCATGTGTTTGCGCTGGATTGCACGTCATGAGGCCGCTTTGCATGATCAACGCGTGCTGGATTACGGTTGCGGCAGCGGTATTTTGGCCATTGGTGCGGCGCTACATGGGGCAGCTTTGATTGATGCCGTAGATATCGATGAAGCAGCGGTTCAATCAACGATGGACAATGCAGCGGTCAATAAAGTTCAGCTTAACGCGGGCTTGCCTGATCAGGTTAGCCACGATCCGCGCAGCTACGCCGTTGTGCTCGCGAATATTTTGGCCACGCCTCTCAAGGTACTTGCACCTTTGCTTACTGGCCATGTCGCTACAAATGGGCACTTGGTGCTCGCTGGCATTTTGGAGCGCCAAGAAGACGAGCTCAAGGCGGCCTATGCACCGTATGCGATGCTTGAAGTCGCTGATCGAGACGACGGCTGGATTTTGATGACGGCGCACTTGGCTTAAACCTTAAAAAGCAAATACAAAATACGCACGCAGAAGACGCAGAAGTTGCACAAAAGACGCAAAAGGAACAACCCGGACGGTTTCGTTCGCGTCTTCCCTCTTCCCTCTTCCCTCTTCCCTTTTTTCTTTTTTCTTTTTTTTGCGTCTTCTGCGTAACCTCTGCGTCTTCAGCGTCGAATCTCCGTATTTTCTTGCTTCAAGTCACAGACTTGATTTGCTGAAATTCAGGATTTTTCCAAGCGCCGCTGGTCATCACCTCACACAAGATCCGCACACTGCGCGCCACATCCATGTGGCACACATACAGCGGCGCAAAGCCGAAGCGCAAGATGTTGGGCGCGCGGAAATCGCCAATCACGCCGCGAGCAATCAGCGCTTGCATGATGGCGTAGCCACTTTCGTGTGTGAAGCTAACCTGGCTACCGCGCTGCACTGCATCTCGCGGTGTGGCGAGGCCAAAGCCTAAAGATGCGATATGCGCGTCATAGAGCTCGATGAAGAGTTGAGTCAACGATGCGCTTTTGGCGCGAACCGCTTGCATGCTCACACCCTCATAGATTTTGAGCGCTTCTTCCAATGCAATCATCGAAAGCACGCCAGTTGTGCCCACGAGCATTCGCGCCATGCCGTGAGCGGGCGCGTAATCCTGATCAAAGTTAAACGGTGTGGCATGGCCAAACCAGCCTTGTAACGGTTGCTGCACACCGGCCTGCAAATCTTCGCGCACATACACAAACGCAGGCGCACCCGGCCCACCATTGAGATACTTGTAGCCGCAGCCCACCGCGTAATCCACATGGCAAGCATTCAGGTGCACTTGCAGCGCGCCCGCGCTGTGCGCCAAATCCCAAATCATGCGCGCGCCTTGCTTTTGCACCAGCTGCGTGACGCGAGCCATGTCCAGCATACGCCCAGTTTTGTAATGCACTTGTGTGAGCGAGACGAAGCACAACTGAGCGCCCGCTTGCACAATTTTTGTCTCAATATTGTCTTGATTCGCGAGAACAATTTGCTTGCCGTACAGCGCTGCTGCGCCCTCGCCGATATACGCATCGGTGGGGAAATTGCCTTCTTCGCAAATGATGATTTTGCGCTCTGATAGAGCAAGTGCAGCCGCACACATTACTTTAAAAAGATTGATGCTGGTCGAATCGCAGGCGATCACTTCATTGGCCTTCGCGCCAACAAGGCCCGCAATTTGCTTACCCACACGCGATGTAGCCTCATACCAACCCGCATCATTCCACGAGCGAATCAGCCCTTCTCCCCATTCTTGCCGCACAGCAAGCTGCATCCGCGCACTCATGCTGCGCGGCAGTGCACCTAGCGAATTGCCATCGAGATAAATCACGCCCTCGGGCAAGGCAAACAGCGCGCGCTTTGCCGCTAGCGCATCTTGCGCATCCAGTTGCTGCGCCTTCGCAAAGGCTGCGGTGAAATCATTCGTCATGGTTGTGTTTGTTGGGAAGGTCACAGCAGTGTGCGCACAGACCAAAGTTCAGGGAAGAAGCGATGCTCCGTCACGTGCCTCAACCAGCCCACGCCCGCTGAGCCGCCTGTGCCCGGTTTGTGGCCAATGATGCGCGAGACCGATGTGAAATGCCGCCAGCGATATTGGCCAAGGTGATCATCCAACGTGACTAAAGCTTCGCCGAGTTCGTACAGCTGATTATCCGTCTTGGCTTGGCGGTATATCTCTAGCCACGCGGCTTCAACGGATGCATTGGCCTCGTACGGCTGCGACCAATCGTGCTGCAAAGCTTTCGCATCCATTGCGAAACCGCGCCGCGCAAGCAGCGCGATGATCCGGTCATAAAGCGATGGCGCATGAAGCGCTTCTTGCATCTTTGGCCACACATGGGCAATGTTGCTATGAGCTCGCGCCAAGCGCGGGCTCTTGTTGCCAAGAATAAATTCCACATGCCGATACATGAAGGAGAGCTGGCCGGAAGCTGCTCCAAGCGTATTGCGAAATTCATTGAAGCCGTCGGCTGTGATGGTGGAGAGCACATCCCATGAGCTGGCAATATACGTTGCAATGGCGCGAGCGCGGCTGATCATGCGAATCGCTTCAATCACTTCGTCTTGATCAATTTGATGCCGCGCGTTGTAAAGCTCAAAATGCAGCGCGTTAAATAGCAATTCTTTCACCTGCCCCATCACAAGAAAACACGTCTCGTCATACGCTTGGCTGCGCGGTTGCTGCAAGGTGTGCAGCAAATCAATGAATTGGTAATCCACATAGGGATTGCTCGTGCCTTGAAACTGCACCTGCGGCTGGCCATCAGTTTCTTTGGCAGCGTAAGCGCGGGTTTGAT
>JAYUSD010000021.1:0-56373 GCA_043755865.1 Variovorax sp.
GGCATTGGCGGCGCAGCGATTTTGGTGGACACGATGACAGACAACAAAGTGCGCACTGTGGCTGCTGTGCGGCATGTATTCAGCAAACACGGCGGCAACATGGGCGTCGAAGGCGCTGTGGCATTCCAGTTCAAGCATTGCGGCCAAATTTTGCTCGCTCCGGGCGCGGATGAGGCCAAGGTGATGGACACTGCATTGGAGGCTGGCGCAGATGATGTGATCACGGATGACGAAGGGGGCATTGAAGTACTCACCTCGCCGCAGGATTTTGAAATGGTGAAGAATGCGATCGAGGCGGCGGGATTAAAGCCCGAGATTGCTGAGGTGACAATGCGCGCTGAAAGCAACATTGCTTTATCGGGCGACGATGCAGCTAAGATGCAAAAGCTGCTGGATATGATTGAAGAGATTGATGACGTGCAAAACGTGTATCACAACGCTGAGATTAATCCATGAAAATTTTAGTGGTCGGCGGCGGTGGCCGGGAGCATGCGCTGGCTTGGAAACTCGCGCAATCGCCGAAGGTGCAGTGCGTATACATTGCGCCGGGAAATGGCGGGACGGCGCTGGACAGTCGTTTTATTAACCTAAATCTGTCATCGCCCGGCGAATTATCTGCCTTTGCTGCTACTGAAAAGATAGCGTTGACAGTGGTGGGGCCTGAAGCGCCGCTCGCCGCTGGAGTAGTCGATGAGTTTCGCGCAAAGGGCTTGCGGATTTTTGGCCCCACAAAAGCGGCTGCGCAATTGGAAAGCTCTAAGGCGTTTAGCAAAGCCTTCATGGCGCGGCATGCGATTCCGACTGCCGAGTTTGAGACGTTCACCGACGCAGTAGCTGCACATGCCTACATCGACAAAAAAGGCGCGCCGATTGTGGTGAAGGCCGATGGCTTGGCGGCGGGCAAGGGTGTCGTGGTGGCAATGACGCTGCTTGAGGCGCATACGGCTGTGGACGATATGCTGGACTCGAATGCCTATGGTGTGCAGCACAACACCGGTGACGACGGGCAAGCCCGGGCTCGCGTCGTGATCGAAGAGTTTCTTGAAGGCGAAGAGGCTAGCTTCATCGTGCTGTGCGATGGCAAAAATGTGACTGCGCTGGCCACCAGCCAAGACCACAAGCGACTGCAAGACGGCGACCAAGGGCCCAACACCGGCGGCATGGGCGCGTATTCGCCTGCGCCAGTTGTTACGCCCGAGGTGCATGCGCGGGCGATGCGCGAGGTGATCTTGCCTACCATTAAGGGCATGGCGAAAGACGGTATCCGCTACACCGGCTTCCTTTATGCTGGCCTGATGATCACGCCGCAAGGCAAAATCAAAACGCTGGAATTCAATTGCCGGCTGGGCGACCCAGAGACGCAGCCCATCATGATGCGCTTCAAGAGCGATTTGGTGGATGTTCTGATTGCTGGTGCGGATGGCAAGCTTGATACGATTGAATTGCAATGGGATCGCCGCGTGGCGCTTGGCGTGGTGTTGGCTGCGCATGGTTACCCGATGAATCCGCGCAAGGGCGATGTGATCAGTGGCTTATCGACGGGCGATTCGTCTGTGGGCGATGATGTGGTCGTTTTCCACGCAGGCACATCGCGTGTGGATGGCCAAACTGTGGTCAGCGGTGGCCGCGTGCTCTGCGTCACAGTGCTGGCGGATTCAGTCAAGCAAGCACAGGCACGGGCAGCGCAAGTTATTCAAGGGATAGGGTTTGACGGGATGCAATATCGGCGCGATATTGGGTACCGTGCGGTGAAGTGAATCTAATACCTAGTTTCCGGGCGCGAAAGACGCGAAAGTTACGCGAAATGAATACCAAAAAGAAAATGCAAAATTTTTTGGTGTTGAACCCCACAACACTCATTATTCTTCCTTCTGTATTTTTCGCGTCTTTCGCGTAACTTTTGCATCTTTCGCGCTCCGAAACTAGTGTTCCAATACCCCTTGAGCGATTTCCCCAAACCCTACGCCCTCCAATTTAAAGGCAGTCGTGCCGCCGAGGCGCTGCTCAAACGCATGGGTTGGCGTGTGGAATTTGAGGGGTTTCCTTCGAGCCAAGGCATTGCTATTGTCTATCCGCACACGAGTAATTGGGATGCGCCGCTGATGTTTCTCGTCAAATGGGCCACTGGTGTGCAAGTGATGTTTTGGGGGAAAGACAGCTTGTTCAAAATTCCGTTGCTCGGTGCATGGCTCAGATGGATTGGTGGTGTGCCGGTGGAGCGCACGGGCCGCCATGGTGTGGTTGGCTCCATGATTGCGCAGATGCAAGCGCGCAAAGCCCAAGGTGACTATTTCTGGCTTGGCCTTGCGCCGGAGGGCACGCGCAAATACATTCCGGGCTGGCGCAGCGGTTTTTATCGCGTGGCGGTAGCTTGTGATGTGCCTGTGCTTGTTGTCACGTTGGATTACTCGCGGCGTGAGTGCAAAGTCAATCGGTTTATAAAACTCACGGGCAATGAAGCGCTAGACATGGCGCGTTTGGCGGCAATTTGTGCGCCGGTGAGGGGGCTCAAACCGCAAAATATGTCGCCCGTGGTGTTATTGGATGTAGCCGTGGATCGCCAGAAAACAGTGGTGACCTAAGCGCTTATAGTGTGTCGATGTGAATTACCATCACGTTATGAGTATCGAAAAAGTCCGCAGCTACTTGCTGGAATTGCAGGAAAACATCGTCACCACTTTTCAATTGGTGGATGGCAATGATTTCGTGTCAGACAAATGGAAGAAGCGGCCCGGTGAGCCATTGCAAGGCGAGGGCATCACTTGCATTTTGGAAGGCGGCGGTATTTTTGAGCGAGCTGGCTGTGGCTTCTCGCACGTGCGCGGCAGCAAACTCCCTCCTTCGGCCACAGCAAGCCGCCCAGAGCTGGCGGGCGCGCCGTTTGAGGCACTCGGTGTCTCGCTGGTGTTTCATCCGCACAATCCGTATGTGCCCACGGTGCACATGAATGTGCGCATGCTGAGCGCAATCGCGCCTACTGGCGAGAGCGTATTTTGGTTTGGCGGCGGCATGGATCTCACGCCGTACTACGGCTTTGAGCAAGATGCGGTGCATTTCCACACGATGTGCAAAATGGCGGTCACGCCGTTTGGCGCAGACAAATATCCCAAATTCAAAGCATGGTGCGATGAGTATTTTTATTTGAAGCACCGCAAGGAGCAGCGCGGCATTGGCGGCATTTTTATGGACGATTTTTCAGAAGGAGGTTTTGCCAATGGCTTTTCGTTGATCCAATCTATCGGCAATGCCTTTATTCCCGCGTATTTGCCGATTGTGGAACGACGTTGCGATTTGCCCTTTAAGCAGCGCGAGCGCGATTTTCAGCTGTATCGGCGTGGGCGCTACGTGGAATTTAATCTCGTGTGGGATAGAGGCACGCATTTTGGCCTGCAATCGGGTGGGCGCACAGAATCCATCCTCATGAGCATGCCGCCGATGGTGAGCTGGGCGTACAAACGCCGCCCGAAAGCAGGTACGCCGGAGAGCGATTTGTACAAGAAGTTTCTTGTGCGCAAGGAATGGATTTGAACGAGCTGAGAGCTCAGCGCATCGGCTTGTATGGCGGCGCATTTGATCCTCCGCATCTGGCGCATGTTCTGCTAGCGCAAGCCTCGGTGGCGCAGTATGCGCTAGATACACTCCTCATCCTGCCCACGGGGCAAGCGTGGCATAAAAGCCGAAGCCTCACAGCCGCCGAGCATCGGCTCGCGATGGTGAGGCTGGCGTTTGCAGATGTACCGCAGGCGTATATCGATCCGCGAGAGACCTTGCGAAGCGGGCCAACTTACACATTTGACACATTGAGCGAGATCAAAGCCGAGAATCCGGATGCTGAGCTCTATTTGCTGATGGGAGAAGATCAGCTCGCTGCTTTTCCGCAATGGCATCGATCTGTTGACATCCTTCACCTTGCTACGCTTTTAGTAGCACTCCGCGCAGATTCTATGCCGGCTATGGGGCAAAATCAGCCTAAAAATCAAGGTAAAATAGAGTTTTCAACGATTGATATGCCCGCCTCGCCTATCAGCGCGACGCAAATTCGAAACATGGTGGGCCAGCTTCGCGTACAACACCTGTCGATCGATCATCTGGTCAATCCCACGGTTGCGCGGTATATTGCTGAAAATCGCCTGTATTCATTTACTTAAAGACACCATAGATGGCCACCACTAAATCCTCACATATCACGCGTCGCTTCACTCCTGCTGGCCCCGCCGATTCTCAAGGCAAGCGCGATGTAGCAAAGCTTACCAAGGCCATCATTGATGGTTTGGAAGATGTGAAAGCGCAAAATCTCATGGTGTTTGACACCGAGCATTTGAGCAGTCTGTTTGAGCGCGTGATCGTGGCCAGCGGCACAAGCAATCGCCAAACCAAGGCGCTGGCCATGAGCGTGCGCGAGGCAGTGAGCGAGGCAGGCTTTCCCAAGCCGCGCACCGAAGGCGAAGAAAACGGCGAATGGATCATTGTTGATTGCGGCGCAGCCGTGGTTCACATCATGCAGCCAGCGATCCGCCAGTATTACCATTTGGAAGATATTTGGGGCGAGAAACCCATGCGCACCAAGCATGCTGCGGCAGGCAAAGAAGTGGAGAAGAAGGTTTTAGAGACCATTTTGAAGCCAAAGAAGCTGACAGCCGGCAAGAAGACTGCGCAGACTGCTACTAAAAATGTAGCTAAAGGCGCGCTTATTCAAGCAACGCCAGTGAAGAAAGAGGCTGCTAAAAAGCCAGCGGCCAGGACATCTCTAGGCAAGGCCTCTCCTCAGGCTGTTGCTAAAAAAGTGGCGGCCAAAAAAGTGGTTTTAAAGACCACGCTCAAGCCAGCCACAAAGGCTGCCGCCAAGAAGCCTTTAGCTAAAAAATCTGCATGAAGTTGTTGGTGGTCGCGGTCGGCCAGCGCGTGCCCGATTGGGCGCAAACTGCTTGGGACGACTACGCCAAGCGATTCCCACCCGAGATCAAGCTTGAGATCAAAGCGATCAAAACTGAGCCGCGTACCAACAATAAAAACACCGCCGCCCTGATGCTGGCTGAACGCGAACGCATCGAAGCGGCGATTGCTAAAGAATCCAGAGGCACGCGCATCATCGTGCTCGACGAGCGCGGCAAAAACACCAGCACAGTGCAGCTCGCTGCCCGCCTAACCGAGTGGCAACTGGGCGGCACCGATGTCGCCATCGTGATCGGCGGGCCAGACGGCCTCGATCCAGAATTCAAAAAGTCCGCGCAAGAGACCCTCCGCCTGTCAGACCTTACCTTGCCCCACGCCATGGTGCGCGTTTTGCTAGTAGAGCAGCTCTACCGCGCGTGGTCAGTGAATGCGGGGCATCCGTACCATCGGGAGTGACAGCCTCACTTCGATGTGAGAATATTGTGGCGATGGTCTGCCGCGCCAACCACGGCAGTTGGCTTATTTACGTGAAAAAAACCAGAGTGGTTGCCGGACGCCCGAAGGCGGAGATATTGCCAGTAAGCAGAACTGGACCACAGTTTGAGCAGGCTAACCATATGAATCAGAAAAAACCGCCATTGCTTTCTTGAGGATCTGCGGCCATCGTGCGTCACGTTCGCGTCTGAGGCGCCAAGCTTCCAGCCCGCAAGTTGCAATCGAATGCAAAAATCGACATCCTCGCAATACATATGGTAGCGTTCGTCAAAGCCTTGCAACTCCACAAAAGCTTTTTTTCTAACCAACATACACGCACCGTTAAACCAATCGGCACGATCTGTAGGGACGAGTTGGGTTGGCTTGCGAGTACTCAACGTGAATACCCGGGTAACGAGTTGCCAAGGTGTGATCAAACGCCGCAGGAAATCAATCGGTTGCCCTTTGGAGGACATTTGCCCAAGCGTGATTGCGCCCACAGTGGGTGGCAAAGTCTGTAGGGAATGAATCAAAGGCTCGAAGGCCCCAAGCGTACCCCAATCCAAATCAGGATTTGCGATGAGCAACCAATCTGCATCGTTGGCATAACCTTCAGGTCTTAAAAAAATCTGATTGTGGTTGCGTGCGAAACCAGCAGGCACGACGTTCCAGATTTCAGTGACATTACTTTTGTATAAGGTTGAATCCGTAGTTGGCTCGGCGATGTTGTGGAGCAGCACCACATCGACTGAAAGTTCCGCCTTAGAAGGCGTCCTAGAAAAACCTTCTAGGATTTGAGCTGCGCAACGTGCTGCAAGTGAACCATGAGCGTGACTCACAATCAATACGAGTAATTTCATTATCTATGCATTAAAACTGCTGACGAATCTACAGCTTCGCAAGGCTGGCTGACATCTTGACAGTGCCGTTTTGCACCAACAATCTAGAACCAAAGTAGTATAGTTTGATATTTGATTGCACGCCCATCATCCTATTTTGCGTCATTCACGGTTCACCGTCGTAACCAAGCGTTTAGCCATGTCTCCATTCATTTACCTCGCCTCCACCAGCCCACGCCGTGCCCAGCTCTTGGAGTTGCTGGGTGTGAAGTTTAAATTGCTGGTGGCTGATGCGAGTGAGGATGCGGAGAGCTTGGAGGCTGTGTTGAAAAATGAAGCACCGAGTTTGTATGTGCAGCGCGTCACGGGTTTGAAGCTTGATGCAGCCGTTGCACGAATGAAACGCCGAGGCTTGCCAACGGCGCCTGTGATTTGCGCTGACACCACGGTGGCGTTGGGGCGAATTATTTATGGCAAACCAGACAATGAGGCAGATGCCATCCGCATGCTTGCCGCGCTGCAAGGCCAAACACACCGCGTGCTTACGGCGGTGGCGATTCAAAGCGGCAGGAGGCGCGTGCAGGCGTTGTCTGTTTCTAAAGTCACGTTTGCGCCAATGACACAAAAACAAATCAAGGGCTATGTGGCCAGCGGCGAGCCGATGGGCAAAGCCGGTGCGTATGCCATTCAAGGCAAAGCGGCGGCGCATGTGAGCCATATTTCAGGCAGCTACAGTGCCATCATGGGGCTGCCAATGCACGAGACAGCACAGTTGCTTAAACAGCTGGGAGTGATTGACCCATCGCTTTGACCTAAAGCGCAAAATTGAGCGCGAAACAGATGGCTCAGTAGAGCGAAAAACAGAATGCGCATCGACGGACAACTTTCTTTTTTTTGCGTTTTTCGCATTCTTTTTGTGTTTTTCGCGTTACCTTCTGGAGTCTGACTGAGCCATCTACCATGCAACATGACATCCTCATCAACTGGAGCCCCCAGGAATCGCGCGTGGCGCTGATCGAACACGGTGCAGTGCAGGAGCTGCACATTGAGCGCCATTTAGAGCGCGGCTTGGTGGGCAATGTGTATTTGGGCAAAGTAGCGCGAGTGCTGCCGGGTATGCAATCGGCGTTTATTGACATTGGCTTGGAGCGCGCAGCTTTCTTGCATGTGGCGGATTTGGCCAGCGCGGTGCATGCGCGTTATGCCGATGGCGCGCAGCGCTCGTCGCAGTCCAGCGCGGGTGCTGTGCCGATAGAAAAGCAGGTGTTTGAAGGCCAAGCGCTGATGGTGCAGGTGATCAAAGATCCAATTGGCAGCAAGGGAGCGCGGCTGTCCAGCCAGATCAGCTTGGCGGGGCGACAGTTGGTGTTTTTGCCGCAAGACGATCACATCGGCATTTCGCAAAAAATCTCGCCCGAGCAGCGCGAGAGTTTGCGCAAGCGAGTGCAAAAGCTCTGGGATGCGCACGCCTGCCTCACGCAATTTAAGGGCGGCGGTTTTATTTTGCGCACGAATGCCGAGGAAGCGCTCGACGCTGAACTGCAAGACGACATGGCTTATTTGCTCAAGACTTGGCTGCGCATCAAACAAAGTGCTACGCAATTGCCACCGCAATCGGTCTTGCATACGGATTTGACGCTGATGCAGCGCGTATTGCGCGATATGGCAAGCGATGAGACACAAACCATTCGCATCGATTCACGGGAGCAGCACGATGCGCTCATGGCCTATGGCAAAGAATTCATGCCACACGCTGCGGAGAAATTGCAGCTTTACAAAGGTGAACGACCTATTTTCGATTTGTACAACGTGGATGAAGAAGTTGCCAAAGCGATGCAGCGGCGCGTAGAGCTCAAATCCGGTGGCTATTTGATCATTGACCAAACCGAGGCGCTTACCACCATTGATGTGAATACAGGCGGCTTCGTCGGCGCAAGAAATTTCGACGACACGATTTTTAAGACCAATTTAGAAGCCGCTGGCGCGATGGCTAGGCAACTGCGCCTGCGCAATTTGGGCGGCGTGATCATTGCTGATTTCATCGACATGCTGCCCGGGGAACACCGAGCCCAAGTGCTTGCAGAGCTAAACAAACATCTCGCGCGGGATCGTACCAAAACCCATGCGGCGGGCAGCTTCTCGCCGCTTGGCTTATTGGAGATGACGCGCAAGCGCACGCGCGAATCTCTAGCGCACATGCTTTGCGAGCCATGCCCTGCTTGTCAAGGCAAAGGCAGCGTGAAAACGCCGCGCACCGTGGCCTACGATATTTTGAGAGAAATACTGCGCGAGGCGAGGCAATTTAGCCCCAAAGAATTTCGTGTGATCGCTGCGCCGCAAGTGATTGAGCTGTTTCTCGATGAGGAAAGCCAACATCTGGCCGGCTTGTCTGACTTCATCGGCAAGCCAATCTCTTTGCAAGCTGAAAGCACGATGGTGCAAGAGCACTACGACATAGTGTTGATGTGAGAGAAATCATGAAGCCGATTGACTACGCCGCCTATCAAACCCTGAGCATCACGCGTCGAGGCGTGAAAGGCCACGTGCTTGACATTCAGATGAAAGCCAGCAACGGCAAGCTGCCCACATCGGGCCATGCAGGCCATGCAGAGCTGTCCGAGATTTGGCGCGATGTGAGCGCGGATGATTCGGTGAAAGTGGCGGTGTTGCGCGGCGAAGGGTTGGGCTTTTCCGGCGGTGGTGATCTGGCGCTTGTGGAAGAAATGGCGCGTGATTTTGAGGTGCGTAGCCGGGTGTGGAAAGAAGCGCGAGATTTGGTTTACAACGTGATCAATTGCGACAAACCCATCGTGAGCGCGATGCATGGGCCAGCGGTGGGCGCGGGCCTGGTGGCGGGCTTGTTGGCCGATATTTCGATTGCTTCTGAGAATGCAAAGATTGTGGATGGCCACACGCGCCTGGGCGTGGCTGCTGGCGATCATGCGGCCATCATCTGGCCGCTGCTCTGCGGCATGGCCAAAGCGAAATATTATTTACTGCTGTGCGAAGCCGTGAGCGGCGCCGAGGCCGAGCGCATTGGCTTAGTGTCGCTTTGCGTGCCAGAAGATCAGCTCTTGCCGCGCGCTTATGAAGTGGCTGACAAATTAGCAGCGGGCAGCCAAACGGCGATCCGCTGGACGAAATATGCGCTCAACAATTGGCTGCGCCAAGCCGGCCCGGCTTTTGATGCATCGCTTGCGCTTGAATTCATGGGCTTTGCTGGGCCTGATGTGCGTGAAGGCGTGGCGAGTTTGCGTGAGCGGCGGCCGCCAAAGTATTGAAAATTTCACGCGGAGATGGCGATCTCGCAACAAGCGATCTAAAAAATGGGACATAGTGAAAGCCCCCTCGGCAAAACTCAGCTTAAGACGTCAAAATAGCAGCACGTTGGATCTATGAGGAGTTTGTATGCGTCGCCAAATCATGAGTATTGCACTGAGCGCCTTCGCAGCCAGCCATTTTTTTGCGGCAAGCGCATTTGCTGACACAAGCATCAAGTTTTTAAACGATTGGCGCTGGGAAGGGCAAGCCGCACCATTGCTCTTGGCCAATAAAGGCTATTTTCAAGCTGAAAAATTGAGTGTCTCGCTCACACCAGGCACGGGCTCAGGCGCGACGGTGGCTAAAGTCGCCAGCGGCGAATTCGATATGGGTCTGGGTGATTTCAGCTCACTTATCGAGCATGCTGCCAAGAACCCCGGCGCTGCACCGCCCGTGGCTGTCTACATGGTGTACGAGCGCACGCCATCGAGCCTTTTTATTCGCAAAGCCTCAGGCGCAGACAAGCCGCAGCAGCTTGCGGGTAAAAAGCTTGGCGCGCCGCCCTTTGATGGCGGCCGCAAGCTGTGGCCCGCGTTTGCGCAACTTGCGCAGACGGGCGAGGTGAAATGGGAAAACGTGGATGCCGCCAAGCGCGAAGAAATGTTTGCTAAAGGCGAGCTTGACGGCATCACCGGTTTTTATTTCACCACCATGCTCAATATTGAAAAGCAAGGCATGTCGGGTTCGGCTTATTCGGTGTACCCGTTTCACGAGCTGGGCTTGCGCGTGTATGGCAATGCGATTTTGGTCAACCCTAAATTCTTGGCAGACAACCCCAAGGCTGTGGCTGGCTTTGTGAAGGCGTACCACGCAGCGCTCAAAGCGACCCTAGGCAGCACGCGCGAGGCGGTGAAAGCCGTGAAAGAGGTGGATCCGAAAGCCGATGAGCAATTCGAATGGCGGCGCGCACGCTTGGCTTTCGATACCTTCGTCAACACCCCTACTGTCGCTGAGACGGGTTTGGGGTTTATTGATATGAAGCGCGTGCAAAGCAATATTGATTTGGTGACAAGCGCCTACAAGCTAACCAACAAACCGCAAGCTACAGCGATTGCTCGCGTGGATTTTGTGCCGCCGAAATAAGTTTTGCGCTTAAGCCGCGCGTGCGGTAAAGTGTCTTTATCAATTGATGGAGACACTCATGAGCGACAGCACCCACCCGATGGCTACCAGTTTTGGCAAATTCGTCCCTGGCTTCGATTTTTTGCAGGGCTTGGCTACGCAGGCTGTGAAAGGTGCGGCGAGTGGCTTGCCGAATATCCCACAGCTGCCCAACCCAGCAAATTGGGTGGCGCCTACGCTCAATGTGGAGGAGCTGGATAAACGCATTCAAGAGCTCAAAACGGTGCAATTTTGGCTGGATCAAAATGCCAAAGCGCTGCAAGCCACGATCACGGCGCTAGAAGTGCAGAAGATGACGCTGGCTACATTGAAGGGCATGAACTTCAATATGGGCGATGTAGCCAATGCTTTCAAACTCAAAGCCACTGAGACGATGGCCGGCGCTGTGAATTCTGCCTTGGGCAAGCCGGCGCCTCAGAAATTTGCGCCGAAGAAGAAGGCTGTAGCCTCTGCATCGCCTGCAAAAAGCGGCCTGATTGATCCGATGCAACTTTGGGGCTCGCTGACGCAGCAATTTGGCCAAATTGCCGCTGATGCGATGAAAGATGCCAGCAAAAAAACAGCAATGGATACAACGAAGAACATGGCGAAGGCGATGACACAAACTGCTGTGAATTCCGCGCTGAGCACCGCTAAATCCGCAGCAAATGCAGCAAAGACGACAGCGCACAATGCTAGCAAATCAATAGCATCTCGCGCAGCAAATATGCCGGCTAGAGCAATAAAAGCATCTAAAAAAGCTGCAGCAAAGCGCAAATAAAGAACCGATGTTACCTTTTACTTTTGCGCATGCCACGCACCCGCAATGGCGCATGGCAGCTGGTCTTGTGGTAGCGCAGCTGAGAGCGCAGTTGGCATTGCCCGCTGCGGCGGGCTCATCAGGTTCTGAGCATGCCCGCAAACCTGCTTTGGGCCTTGTTTACTTCACTGATCATTACGCAAACGAGGCACAAGGCTTGTTGGATCACTTGCGCCGTGAGCTGCCCGATACGCTTAATTGGGTCGGCACGGTGGGTGTGGGGATTGCGGCAAATAATGTGGAATATTTCGATGAGCCTGCGCTGGCTGTGATGCTTTGTGATCTGCCGCCTGAGCAATATCGTGTGTTCAGCGGCATTGCACCTCTTGCTGCCCATTGTTCAGAAAGCGAGGGCTTTGCGCCGCACAGTGCTTTGGTGCACGTCGATGGGCACACGCCTGATTTGGCCGATCTGCTGGGCGAACTGGCCGGGCGCACGGGCTCGGGCTATCTCTTTGGCGGCTTGGCTGCCAGCCGCAGCAGCATGCCTCAAATTGCTTGGCATCAAAGCAGTCCGCATGCAGGTGCTGAAGTTTCGGGTGGCGTGTTCACAGGCGGCATGAGCGGCGTTGCGTTCAGCGAGAGCGTGAATCTGATCTCGCGTGTGACGCAAGGCTGCCAGCCGATTCGGCTGCCCAAGGGTCACGCGGCAGAAGGCAAAGCCGCCAAGGCGCATCGCATCACCAAGAGCGAGCAGCATGTGGTGCTGGAGTTGGACGGCAAGCCGGCACTAGATGTGCTGCTCGATGAATTGGGGATTACTTTAGCCGAGCCGCAGAAGGCTGTAGAGCGCTTGAAGCAAACTTTTGTGGGGCTGACCAGCGCTGGCGCAGAAATGAACGTGGCGCGCGGCCAAGGCCAGTCCGTTGAGCGCGGCCAAGGCCGCTTTGGCGCAGACACGCGAGTGCGCCATCTGGTGGGGCTAGATCCGCTACGGCGCGGCATTGCTGTGGCTGATCTTGTGCCACAGGGCAGTGAGCTGACTTTTTGCGAGCGAAACAGGGAGGCGGCGCGGCTTGATTTGATGCGCATTTGCGCAGAGATTCGTGAAGAGTTGGAAGTCGATGAGATCGCCCAAGTATCTGAAAGCGCTATTGATTCAATAGCACTCCGCGCATATTCTATGCCGGCTAATGAGCAATATCGCTCTAAAAAGATCATGGGAGCCATCTACGTGAGCTGCGCAGGTCGGGGCGGCCCGCATTTTGGTGGCGACAGCGCCGAGCTTCACATTGTGCGCCATGCGCTGGGCGATGTGCCGCTGGTGGGCTTCTTCGCAGGCGGTGAGATTGCGCATCAGCATTTGTATGGGTACACGGGTGTCTTGACTGTTTTTACTGCGGATTCTTGAGTTATTGCGCTTCAAAATTCAGTATTAACTTTTGATACCCATCGGCCTGTGTCGTAACGCTGCGCGAGTATTCACAGCCGAATGACCGCTGCGCCCGAAGATGCGTTCATGTTCAACTTTTCGAGTGTTTACATGAGTTCTTCTACCGCCCAAGAGCAGCGTTTCTTCAATGCGTTGCTTGTCATGAGCCTCGCAGCCATTGCGCTGGCTGTTTTCTTTCCTATGCTGTCGCACTGGCTGCCGCAGATTCCCACCAGCGGCCACAGCCATGTGCATACGCATGGCCACGCATTCGTTGATGCGCGCAACTTTTTTGGTATTCCCAATTGCTTGGATGTGATCTCTAACATTCCTTTTTTATTTGCAGGCGTGTGGGGCTTGGTGTTGCTTAGCCGTCGCGCCTTACCTGACGCGATGCATCGCGCGGCACAAGTTTTCTTCATCGGCTTGATCCTCACTTGCTTTGGCTCCAGCGTCTATCACTGGGCACCGAGCGATTTTGGTTTGATGATTGATCGCTTGGGCATGGCGGTCGCTTTTGCGGGTGTGATTTCCTTTGCTGCCGGCAGCCGTTTGGGTGCGTCTGTGGCAAGGCAGGCCACACCTGTGCTTTTGATGCTCGCGCCGTTGGCTGCAGTGGCCGCATACAGCTTGCATAACGTATTGCCTTGGGCTGTGGTGCAGTTTGGCGGAGTGGCTTTGATCGCATGGCTTGCGATGCTGCCCAAGCGCGAAGGCAGTGCTCTGAATCTTTGGGCATTGATTGCTTGGTACGCCTTAGCAAAACTGTTGGAAGCGCAAGACGCAGCAGTGTTTGAGCTCTCGCAGGGCATCGTCTCTGGCCATAGCTTGAAGCATCTTGCCGCGTGCATGGCGGCTTGGCCAGTGATTGCTGCATGCAAGAAGTCATAATGCCTGCTGAGTTAACGAACAACAACGAGGAGCACGCCTTGAGCGCAACGACCCCTACCACCAGCCCAACCAGCGATCACAACAACGATCATCCCAACCAATTTGCTTTGCTTGGCCAACGCCGCTTCGCCCCCTTCTTCTGGACGCAATTCTCCGGCGCGGCGAACGACAACGTTTTTAAATTCGCTTTCACCGTGATGGTCACGTATCAGCTGTCGATCAGCTGGATGCAGCCCGCGATGGCAGGCCTTGTGATTGGGGCGTTGTTTATCTTGCCCTTCTTGCTGTTTTCTGCCACCAGCGGACAGCTGACCGATAAGTATGAGAAGACGAAGATGATTCGTTTTGTGAAAAATTTAGAAATCGTGATTATGCTAATTGCGGCGTATGGTTTTTTCAATGCGAATGTGCCTGTGTTGCTCGGCTGCACCTTTCTCATGGGCTTGCATTCCACGCTATTTGGCCCGGTGAAGTTTGCTTATTTGCCGCAGGTCTTGAATGAGCGTGAGCTCACGGGTGGCAACGGCATGGTGGAGATGGGTACGTTTGTGGCCATTCTTGCTGGCAATATTGTGGGAGGTGTTTTGATTGCTCTACCCGGCATTGGTGCTACATATGTTGCTATCGTTTGTATAGTGGCGGCTATTTTAGGTCGCGTTGCTGCGCACTACATTCCTGACGCACCTGCCACCGATCCATCGCTCAAAATCAACTGGAATCCGTTCACAGAGACTGTGAAAAATCTTAAGCTCGCGCACGGCAATATCGTCGTCTTCCGCTCGCTGCTCGGCATCAGTTGGATGTGGTTTTTTGGCGCAGTGTTTTTAAGTCAATTCCCCAGCTTTGCGAAAGACGTGTTGCATGGCAGCTCGAATGTGGCTTCGCTCTTGCTTGTTGTTTTCTCCATCGGCATTGCGACCGGCTCGCTGCTGTGCGAAGTGTTCTCGCGCAGGCATGTGGAGATTGGCCTCGTACCGCTGGGTGCGATTGGTATGAGCGTGTTTGCGCTGGATTTGTATTTCGCCTCAAGAGCCTTGCCGAAAGCAGAGCTGCTCACGGTGATGCAATTCATCAGCATCGGCGCTCATTGGCGCGTGATGGCAGATTTGTTTTTGCTCAGCTTGTTTGCAGGGCTTTACAGCGTGCCGATGTATGCGCTGATCCAGCTGCGCAGCCAGAGTACGCACCGTGCGCGCATCATCGCAGCCAATAATATTTTGAATGCGCTTTTCATGATCGCTAGCAGCGTGATCGTCGGCGCGTTACTTAGCGGTGCTTTGGGTACAAAGTTCACGATTCCGCAAGTCTTCCTCTTCACCGCGTTAGCCAATGCTGTCGTTGCCGCCTACATCTTCCTGCTCGTGCCCGAGTATTTCTTGCGCTTCGTGGCTTGGGTCGTGTCGCGAATGGTGTATCGCTTCAAAGTCACCGGTGATCACAACATTCCCACCACCGGCGCAGCCATCCTTACTTGCAATCATGTGAGCTTCGTCGATGCCGTGCTGCTCATGGCCGCCAGCCCGCGCCCTATCGTCTTCGTGATGGATCACCGCATTTTCAAAATGCTCGTGTTGGGGTGGTTCTTCAAGCTCGCCAAAGCCATCCCCATCGCTTCTAAATTGGAAGACCCAGCTGCTTATGAGGCCGCATTTATCGCCGCAGGCAAAGTGCTGAAACAAGGCGACATGCTCGCCATCTTCCCAGAAGGCGGCATCACCAAAGACGGCACGCTGCAAGAATTCAAAGGCGGCATCATGAAAATTTTGGAACTTGCCAAATTGCAAGGCATTGAGCCGCCCGTGATCCCGATGGCACTCACCAATTTATGGGGCAGCTACTTCAGTCGATTTGAGAAAGACGGCGCGATGGTCAGGCCGTTTCGCAGGGGTCTGTTCAATCGGGTCGGTTTGAATGTGGGGACGCCGATTCCATCTCAGCAGGTGTCGCCGTCAGATCTGCATGGTCGTGTGAGCGCTTTGCTCACCCTTTGAGCTTGGATTGAATGCCCGTCCGCTCGGGGTGTTGGTTGTTGCGTTAAGTGCAGTGCCCTACATCGCGTTTGGCAAAAAATTCGGCATGAGCTGTGCTTTGAGGAAATCAACAAACAGCTGCACTTTAAGCGGATTTCCTCGGCGTGAAGGCATCACGCTGTAGAGTGTTTTCTCGTCGCTCAGTTCGGGCAGCACGCGTTGCAGGCTGCCTTGATGGAGCTGCTGTTGGCATTCCCAATACATCACCTTGCCGATGTACTGGCTGCTCAGGATGGCATGCAGGCTCATTGCTGAATCGTTGACAACTAACTTTGATCGGATGTTCACGGTGCCTATGTCACTGATGCTCAGCACCACTTCAGGATTCAGGGGGCTTTCCGGCATCATTTTGACGATAGGTAAGTGAGCTAAATCGTGGATGCTCTTTGGAAAACCGTACTTGTGCAAAAACTCGGGTGTTGCAACATAGCCGCTTTGGTAGGAGCACAGTTTAGAAATAACTGCGCGATCTTCTAGCGGCATGCCAACACAAATGCCTACATCAAAATCTGAATTATTCAGAGAAAACGAATGCTCCTCAAGTTTCAGAGCAATTTCCAAGTCTGGATATTGCGCTGAAAATGCCATCACGATATCCGCGACGAAATGCCTTGCCAGCGCTGGAGGACACCACACCCGTAGCTGCCCTCGCATTTCTGTACCGTAGCGATCCATGATTTGGCGGCCGTCATTGAGCGCATTGAGCGCTTTGCGGACGTAATGTAAGTAGGTATCACCGGCTTCTGTCAGGCGCAGATTGCGCGTGTCTCGGTCAAATAAGCGTACGCCGATGCTTGCTTCCAATTCATCCAGTTTTCGACTCACTGTGCTGGGGCTGACTGACAAAGCCTCCGCTGCTTTTGACAAACTGGCATGTTCGACTACGACAGAAAAATACAGAGCCCAAGCTGGATCCATGGTGTGTAGGCGAGCAAACTGCTTCGCGGTGGATGCTTCAGCGCTTGCGGACTGAGGTCGAAATGTCATGCCTGCGTCTATTTTTTTGTCCACTGTAGTACTTCAAAGGTTTGCCAGCTGTTGTCTGTGTCGCGATCGATGGCGATTTTTTTGCTTGTTGTCGGAATATAAGAGTTGCTCCATGCCTGTGGATTGGGAATCACATCTATTTGTGCAAATCTGTTTTCTACAAATTGGATTGATTTCAAAGCAGAAATCTTGTATTTTCTAGTTACAAATAAACCAAATAGTGAACCGTGTAACGCAGTGAGGATAATTTGAGATCTAGACAAGAATTTCGGCTCAGTCAGTTGAGCAAAACAGGCCGCCAACTTTTTTCTAGAGCCCACGGCTCGGATGTTGGCGAGCAAACACCCTCGCTTTCGTCTGAAATGGAAAATACTTTTTTCGCGCACGTGTGTCGGGGCGGTGCAGCATGAGCGTTTACCGAAAAACCATGCAGGGCCGCTTAGATGCGTTTAACAGCCAATCTACATTGCCACAAGGTTTGCGGCAGCTGTTACTGCATGTGGATGGCAAGACACAGTTCAATCGCTTGCAAAATTATTTGGGTGCGCAGACTTGCTCAGATGCCAACATGGGGGAGTTGGTCAAGCGCGGTTATGTGCGTGCGGTTGGTTATTCGCTTGACGATGAATTCGACTTTGATGAAAGTAGCCGCGCCAACGATATGCAGCATCGGCCCACGATGCCGTCGCCGCTGCGATTTTTAATGGGCGATCAACCAGCGGTGTCGCGTCCGCTTGCTTTTGACGAGATCGCGTTTCCACACACTACACGCGGCGTACACCCCATAAAGGCCACATACGACGCAGCCAAACAAGCCGAAGAGTCGTTGAACGATGCTAAAGATTTGATGTCTGATTTCGTGTTGACGCATATCCCGCAGCATGCATTCAGCGCACTGAAAGAGATCGAGCAAATCACATCGCTTGCCATTCTGGCCAGCACAGTCGATGCTTATGAATTGCTCGTGCAACCTACAGGCATCTCGGGAAAGCGGCATATTCAGAAGCTGAAAGGCATTTTGAAAAGCGCTGCGTAATCTCGCGTCACAAAACACGCGTTGTATTTGCAGTATTGAGATTCATCCGTGGTGTCTCGAATGGCCTTTAGGCCGGTAATTTAAGATTTGGCATAGCTGGCAAGCCAGCCGCGCGTCTTGCCCGGATTCATCAGGCCATGCGGGTCGGCGATGCGTTTGAAATCGATTTGGTTGGTGTCAATTTCTTTCATGCCGCCGTCTTCAATGGTGACGACATGGTTGTCGAAGACCATGCAGCCGTCTTGCTCGAATTCTTTGATGATTTCATACAAGCGGGCTTTGTCGAAATAGCTCACCAGCGGCAAGCCAAAGGCGACGCAGCCGCCGTATTGGCGGCCGAATTCGTGGTGCATGAGGACTTCATCGCCCCAGCGCTGCATTTGCTTTTCTACTAATGCAATGTCGATGCCTACGCCTTGCGTCCAAGGCGCGACAGTTTGCAGGTTCGTCCAGCTTTTGTCTTGCTTGAGAGCAATGAGGGTGGTGTGGTTGTAGGCGCATTCGAAGGCGGGCGAGAGCTTTTCTTTTTTCAATTCGCTCTCAGAAAAGGCCATGGACTCAGTGCCGCCTTGTTTGGCAACGAGGGCTCGCCAAGCATCCATGCAGTTGGGGTTGACCATGGAGAAGACGGCATCTTTGTTAGCCGGGAAGCGCGCGCCGAATTCTGCTTCGTAGTACGGGGCGATGCGCCGCTCGACGGCTGTGATGAGGAAGGCATCGACTGAATTGCCAATTTCTTCTGTGGCCTCGCAGCCAAAGCGCAAGGCGGCGCTGTAGCTGTCAAACAAGGCAATGTGGTGAACCCAATCGACGGCAGGCTTCAAGCGCAAGGTGAGGGCGGTGATGATCCCGTTGGTGCCATAGGCGTGGTGGACTTTTTGGATGTCTGCGTCTTTGAGCTCGATGATGCGCGGCGTTTCTTCCAGCGTGACGACGCGGATCATCGTGACATTGCCAGCGTCCTTCAAAATGCCATTGCGCACGCTGCCCGCGCCAGCGTAGCCGCCCGCGATGAAGCCGCCGATGGTGGCGATATCGCGCGTGCTGGGATACATGAGGATTTCTTGGCCGCCTTGCACGCTGCTGTCTGCGCGCACGGCTTTTTCTAAATCGGCAATGAGGATGCCAGCTTCACAAGTCACATAGCCTGTCGCGATGTTGATCACGCGATTAAGCTGCGTCACATCTAAGATCACGCCGCCTTCAAGTGGCACGCATTGGCCATAATTTCCTGTGCCGCCACCTCGGATGGTGACGTTGAGGCGATGCTTGGCGCATGCTGCTGCAACTTGGATCACCTCTGCCTCTGTGCGCGGGCTGACCATGATGTCGCCCATCTTGTCATCCAGCTCGGCTTTTAGGATGGGGCTGTACCAGTAATAGTCTTTCGACTTCACAGCCAGCGTGTGGGCATCGCGGGTGTGAGGGATGGCGGCGATGTCTTGGATGAAGTTGTCGAAGTTTTTCATAGGCTTTGGCGATTGAAAGAGCTAGGTAACGCGAAAAGCGCAAAAATTACGCGAAAAACGCTAAAGAAAACCACAAAAGAGTTTTCGCGATTTTTGCGTTCTTTTAGCGTTTTTCGCGTTACCTAGTTTTTCATGTATGTTGCAAATTGGATAAACGCCTCACTGCTGGTGCATTCATCAAGTCTCGTGAATCGCCCGCTTGCACTAGCAGCAGTTCATGCACTGAGCAGCCTTCTCTTACCAGCCCATCCCACGGCAGATTCATAGCGCGAGAAGGCGCGGTGGTGATGCTGCTGAGCCAATCGAGAGGATTGGAGAGATGACCCATTTGCACGCCTAGCGCATAGCTGGCCAAGGGGTTGTAGCTGCCGTAAGGATAGAAGCCGTCGGCTACGTTGTCCGTGGCGATGGAGCAGTTCACGCCCAGCTCACGTGCTTCGCGCAAGCGCGTGAGGCCGCGCTCGATGGGCGTGCGGTTCCATGCGCCTTGCAGATAAAGATTGGTGGCGGGCAGGGCGACGAGGTGGATGCCTGCTTGCGCGCAGAGCTTCAAAGTGGCGAGAGCATCTTCATCGCTTTGCATGGCAAGCGAGCAGGCGTGGCCACAGGTAACGCGGCCAGAATAGTTGTTTTTAATCGTGAGCTCGGCGACGGCTTTGAGGCCGCGCGCATCCGCATCCAAGCCTTCATCGACGTGAAAATCTAAGTTGAGTTGATTTTTGATGGCGAGATCAAAGACGCGCTGTAGCTTGTCGTAAATGCGCTCATTGCGATAAACGAAGGCGCCGAGCAGGGCGGCTTCACCTCGCTGTTGATCGCAGGTGAGATTCGCCGTAGCCACTTCTAGCGCTAAATCCTCGCCATTGAAAGCAGCATCAAAGCCTTCATCGAAATAATCCAGCGGCGTGAGGCTCACGCATTGCAGGATCAGCTTATCTCGCCATTTATCGCGCAGCTTTTCAAATACAGCGAGAGACTTGGGCGCATCTTTGTTCATCCAATCCAGATGCGTGCGCAGGGCTCGGCAGCCGTTCGCATATGCCTCTTGCAGCGCGCGCTCCATGCGTGTTTCAATCTGCTCGGCGCTCCAGCCATCACGGTGCTTGGCCATGCGCTCAATCGCTGTATACAGATCGCCATCTGCTGCTCCCACTTCATCCACGACGAAGGTTTTATCGATATGAACATGCAGATCGACGAAAGCAGGTAGCAGCATTTGAAGTTTAGATGCTCCTGAATTTATAGCACTCTGCGCAGGTTCTATGCCGGCTACATGCTCTTTTTCTATAAAAATATCAAATAAAGCGGTGTTTGTATCCTCCGCTGCAAAGCCACGCACGCATTGCGGAATCAAAACGTTTGAAAGCTTGGTCATCAGCCTGCGCCTTAACGAGAGGCCTTCACTTCGCTCTCATGCCATTTGCCGAGCACGAGCTTAGAGACGATATTGAATAGCACGAAAATCATCACGCCCGTGAGCGAAACGAGCACGAGCGCGGCGAACATCTTAGGAATCTCGGTGCGAAAGCTCGCTTCCAAAATGCGAGAGGCAAGACCAGTTTGCTTGCCCGCCGCGCCCGCTGTGAATTCTGCCACCACAGCGCCAATCAAGCTGAGGCCCCCAGCAATCTTCAAACCCGCAATGAAGTAAGGCATGGCTGAGGGAATGAGCAAATGCCGCAGCGTTTGCCAAGGCGAGGCGCGATAGAGCGAGAAGAGATCGCGTAAATTGTGATCTGCACTGCGCAGGCCGATCACGGTGTTGGAGAGGATGGGAAAGAAAGCCACGATCCATGCGCAGAGCAAAAGAGCGGCCATGGTGCTGTCGATAAAGATCAAAATCAAAGGCGCAATCGCCACAATCGGCGTGACTTGCAAAACGATGGCAAATGGGAAGAGGCTGGCCTCAACCCATTTATTCAGAGCAAACAAAGTTGCCAAAATCACGCCGCCCGTAACTGCTAAAAACAGCGCGCCAAACGTACCTTTCATCGTGAACCACCAGCTCTCCATCAGCGAGCCAAGGTTGTCCCACAGCGTGACCATCACGAGTGTGGGCGCGGGCAAGATGTATTGCGGAATGTTGTTGATACGCACGATGGCTTCCCAGCCTGCCAAGGCAGCTCCGAACACAATAAAAGGCAATAATTTTAAGAAAAACTGACCTCTAGCCGGCGCAGAATCTGCGCGAAGTGCTACTGATTTGATAGTATCGTCAGACATGATGCTCTCCAGCCTTTTGCAGCTCTTGCGAGACTTTCACACACAGTTGTGCATAGCGATCGGTATTGCGGAATGCATCGGTGCGCGGATACGGCTCGTCAATCTCAATATCCGCAATCACGCGCCCCGGCCGCGCGGCCATGATGATGATGCGGTTCGATAAATAAACGCTTTCATACACGCTGTGCGTGACGAAAACGCACGTGAATTGCTTGGCTTGCCAGAGCGCGAGCGTGTCGTTATTGAGCTTAAAGCGCGTCATCTCATCGAGCGCGGCAAAGGGCTCATCCATCAACAACAGGCGCGGCTCGGTCACCATTGCTCGTGCGATAGAGACGCGCATTTTCATGCCACCGGAGAGCTCGCGTGGGTAGACGTGGGCGAACTGAGAGAGGCCGACTTTAGCTAACGCATCTTCTACTTGCGGCCTGGCTTGCACTTTATTCATGCCTTTCAAACGCAGCGGCAGCCACACGTTGTCAAACACCACAGCCCAAGGCATGAGCGTTGGCTCTTGGAAGACAAAAGAGATGTCTTTCGAATGGTCTTTCGAGGCATCACCCCAAGCTATTTGACCGGATGACAAAGGCAGCAAGCTAGCCATGATTTTGAGTGCCGTGCTCTTGCCGCAGCCCGATGGCCCGAGCAGACTCACAAATTGCCTTTCTCCAACCGAAAGATCCACATCTTGCAGCGCAAGCGTGCCGTTGTCGTAGCGCTTATTGACGCGCTTGAGAGAAAGCAGATTTGTCATGGCGTGATCAATGGCAACGGTTTTAATGGTAGTCAGATTCTCTTTGGTGGCGAATGGCAATCACTGTAACCTCGTCTTCGCCACTGACTTCAAACAACAGCAAAAATCCTGAGCCACCAAAATCTACGATCATCTCGCGGTAGCGCCGCAAGTCTGTTTCAAACTTTGTGCGCCGGCAGCTCAGGGGCATTTTCGATAGAAAGTCGTAGGCTTGCTCAAGTGTGCCAATGACTCGATCTGCAAGTGCTGAGGAGATTTCAAAATAAAAGTCGTAAATCCGTTCGATATCTTCTTGTGCATCGGTATGCACCACCACAGAGTAGCGTTTCATGCCATCGAGATGTTTTGACCAGAGCTCGCGCTGTTTACCCGAGTTTTCTTATTTCGATTGGCCATATTGCGCAATCTGCGAATGCTCTCATCCGCAGAAATCGCCTTGCTTTTGCCCGCATCGAGATTTTTTGAACGCTTGAGAGCTAATGCATAAAAAGCCGCGTCCTCTTTGCGCCACATCGCTTGCTTGCGCAAGGTTTCTTCAATGAAAGTAGAAATCGTCTCGCCATCTTGCAAGACAGAATCGACCAGCGAGCGCAGCTCAGGCGTAGTGCGCACAGAGGGGAAGGAAGCGGTTCGCATGAATAAATCCTTCGATGGTGTAATGCGTTGCAATTGTAACGCATTCGGAATTGAGTGTCGTGGCGCTCTGTTCAGAGGGGGATTGTGGGCGAGCTAGTCAAAGTGTTCATCGGCAAGCTGCTGATCTCTTGCAAAAGCTGCGCCAGCTTTTGTGCTGATGCATTGATCACAGCGTGGCCTTTCTCAGCCGTCGCAATCGCTGCATTGCCGCAAGCTCCCATTGGGTTGTAATCCTGCGTCTGCCAGCCCATTTTGGCGCTCGTGCCATTGCCAAGAATCGGATAAATGTCGGCGCGATTCTCAGAGCTGCTTTTGAAATCGCGAGCTTGGCTCATGTCCACCGTATGCGGCGCAAGGGCCAACATCATCGAAGTTTCCATATCGCCGCCATGAATGCCGAAGCGGTGCTCCGAAGGCGCAAACAGCGCGTTCACCTCATCGCCTAGCGGCAGCGTAAACCAATTGGTTGAAAACACCAGCATATCGAGGCGCACCCGCAAATCCCGCGCCACGATATCCATCACGCTGATTTGCCCGCCATGCGAATTGAGCAGCACCAGCTTTTTGATGCCCGCCGCATTCACGCATTCGCCAATCTCCGTCCACAGCGCAATCAGCGTCTCAGCTTTCAAAGTCAGCGTGCCCGGAAAGCGCGCATGCTCATTGCTTTTGCCGATTTGCTGCGTGGGCAAAAACAATGCGCGTGTTTTGCCTAGACGGGGAAGCGTGGCAGCGATCACGCCGTCAACAAGCGTGGTATCCACCGAGGTTGGCAAGTGCGGCCCGTGTTGTTCAATGGCTGCTACTGGCAGCACAGCGACCACATCATCCATGCCACCCTTGGCGAGTTGCGCGAAATGGCGAGTGGACAAGTCTGCCCAAAAGTGTGAGGGGAATTGCATTCCCAGATATTAAACGGGAATTTGGCAGATCAAAGGAAGCGAAACGCTAGGCTTGCAGTGCATGCGATTGTTTTGCCAACCATTGCCTTGGCGAAACACCGAGCCTTTGGGTAAAAATCCGCGTCAAAGCGGATTGGCTGGAGTAGCCAAGCTCTAATGCAAGAGCTTTCAGCGTCGCGCCCTCTTGCAGGCGAGATTGCACGAGGCAGAGCCGCCAGTCTGCAAGATATTGCGCGGGCGGCGTGCCGACAGCCTCTTTGAATTTTGTGGCAAACGCTGTGCGCGACATGCCGCTGACTTGGGCTAGCTTCTCAATGCTCCAAGCCTGGCTGGGCGCTTCATGCATGGCGGTGAGCGCTTTGGCAAGCTGCGGTGAAGAAAGCCCCATCAACAAACCGCTGTCGATCTTTGCCTCTTGCGGATGATCGAGCAGCCAGCGCAGCAATTGAATCAGCACCACTTCAAACAAGCGATCTGCCAAAATGCGATGGCCGCATTGAACGCGCTCAGTTTCTGCAAACAGCAGCTCCAAAGATGCTTGCAGTCCGCTCACTTGCGCCAAGGGCAACACCACGACTGGAGGCAACGCTTGCGCGATCGGATGACTCCAGCCCCCTTCAAATTCAATCTCCGCGCATGTGAAATCTGAGCCATCGCGTGGCGCGTTGTGGAAATGATGCGTTAAAGGCCGTGGATAAAAAATCAAGGTGGGCTCGCTCAATTCAATGCGCGCTGGCACGCCCTTCGTTTTGCCGTGGCTCACCTGCATCGTGCCTGCGCGCAGCACATGCAAATAGGCCTTGTTTCCCGCTTTGGAGAAGCTGTGCATGCCGCACATCTCGCCTGAAAACGACAAGCGCGTGTGAACGCGAAAGCGTTCAAGCAAGGGCGATAAGCGATCCAAGGATTTCGTCATGACGTGAACAAAATGGTATGTTTTATAAATGTAATGACACTTATTGTACGTCTTGCTCGCGCAAAATTCAGTCTCGCTCACAGGGATTCATACCTTGTGATTTTTAGAAAAACCGAAGGAATGCATATGAAAACCCGTCAACTAAACTCTATTTTTATTGCGGCAGCGCTGGCCGCTGGCAGCAGCCTCGCGCTCGCGCACGGCCACCACAGCGGCGGCATCGCGACCAAATCGGAGAAGGCTGTCAAAGCTCCATTCGACATCGTTCATACCAAAATCACAACAGCAGGCAATGTGGCAACTTTCCACATGGCAGTCTCGGGAAAAGCAGGCGCTAGCAGGCCGTCTAAATCAGGCAAGCTGGCGGGCAGCTCCGTGTTCTCCTACGTCTGGCCCACCACGCTCGATCCATCTGTCGTTGGCTTCGAGCCCAAAGCTGGCATCTTGGCTTTCGCTGTGACTTCGCACCCAGATTTTGACGACACCCCGCTGTTTGATGAAAACGGCGATGGCGACCCAACGAATGATGGCGATGTATGGCATTCGCATTGGGTGGTGTTGCAGAGTGATGAGGCTTGCGGCAAAGGCGCGCTCAAGGTGGTCGATATCCCGAAAGACACCAAGCCCAAGCTGCCCAAAACATGGCCGGGCTTGCCCATTTTGATCGACAGCCCGGGCTGGAATCCAATCTTCAAAAACGATACGGTTGAAGTACGCGTGCCGTTTGACGATATTGGCGTTGTCAATGCAGCCACGTTTGACGGCGTAACTGCTGCGTTGCGCGTCAATGCCAGCGTCCACAGCCCGCTTTTATGCGTCGCTGATGTTTTCAAAATTGGCTCGGGCAATTTGTCGCTGCCCGGCAAAGTTAACAAGTAATCAAGCTCAGTGAATTGCTTTTTCTCGCCAACAACACTCCAGTTGATTTTCCTAAACTTATATTGAAGGCTGCTTAAAAAAAATGAACGACGCGCCTCTTCTCTCATCTGGCACACCGTATCCGCACTGGTCAGTGAGCCAGTGGTTCAACACCACTGCGGCTTTGCGGCTGGAGGATTTGAAGGGGCGCGTCGTTGTCGTTAGCGCTTTTCAGATGCTGTGCCCCGGCTGTGTGGCGCACAGCATCCCGCAATTGAAAAAACTCCACGAACTCTCGCGCCACTTGCCACTCACCGTCATCGGCCTTCACACCGTGTTTGAGCATCATGCTGCGATGCAGCCGCACGCGCTGGAGGTGTTTATTCATGAATATCGGCTGACTTTCCCTATCGGCGTTGATGCAGCTTCGCAGGGCAGCGAGCCCATTCCCCAAACCATGCGGGCCTGGCAATTGCGAGGCACGCCCAGCACTTTGGTCTTTGGGCCGGACGGCGCACTGCGCCTGCATGAGTTCGGCGCGATCGACGATCTCACTTTGGGTACGGTGATCGGGCAACTGCTTCAAGGCGCCGCATCCTAAAGAGATGAATTCATCAATCGACTATGTCACCCAATTGCAAGCTGCCCTCGTGCAAATTAGCTTTGAGCTTGCCGCTACTGCTGCCACCGCGTTGTATTTATTTGGAAAAGCTTTCGCAGATTCGCTCGGGTGCCGGTTGTGCGCTGGATTTAGCACCGCGCACTGCCACGCACTAAGGTATGAATGTGCAGAAATTCTGCAATGCTGCTAAACTGCAATGATGCAAGCTACTCTTACTCTTTCAAATCGCGGTCTGATCACTTTGCCCACTAAGTTGCGTCAAGCTTTTGGTCTCAAAGCAGATGATCAATTGATCGCTGAGACCACACCCGAAGGCATTTTGTTGCGCCCTGCTGTTACTCTGCCTCTGGAGATGTATTCACCGCAGCGCTTGCAGGAGTTTGATGCGGCTGAAGATGAGCTGGCTGATGTGATGAAGCGCGTGGTGGCTTGATGGGACGCAGTGCTGCGGCTGGTCAGCCGCTAGCTTTCAGCAAACGGCGTATTTTTCTCGACGCGAATGTCCTTTTTTCAGCTGCCCGCGCAGCAGGTGCGATGCGGCAAATGCTGCATGCGCTCAAAAGCCGTGGGCACACTTTGGTGGCCGAAGAGTATGTCTGTACTGAGGCAAAACGTAATTTAGCAGCGAAAGCTGGCGCTGCGGCATTGCAAGATTTGGATGTAATTTTGAACGATGTCGAGCTGCGCGGTACAAAGCAAATCATTTCCGTTGCGCAAATCAATGAGGCTCAATGGTTGCCTGAAAAAGACCGCCCTGTCTTGCTGGCAGCGATGGCTTTGCGCTGTGATGCGCTGGTGACGGGCGATAAGACGCATTTTGGCGCTGGCTATGGGAAGAGCTTTGCCGGCGTCATTCTCTACTCGCCTGCGCAGTTGGCTTTGGCTCTGCTTGTTGATCCAGCCAGTTAGAAAAATCGTGTGATGAATTTGATCAGCCGGCTGCGTAGAAGGCAGGGCTAATGAAACGCCCGTGTTCGCTGATTGCCTAGGCAATTGCAAGCGCTGCCTTCGTAACAGCATCTGCATCAACTTGGAAGTGATGCCGTAGATTCGCTCGCGTATCGCTGCGGCCAAAGCCGTCTGTGCCTAGTGTCTTGTAGCTGCGATCTCGCGGAATGTAGGCGCGGATGGATTCGGGGAGGCTGCGCACGTAATCGCAGGTGGCGACGACTGGACCTTGGGTTTGCGCAAGGATTTGGGCTAGCCACGGTTGCTCGCCTGTCTTTTCGCAGGCCATGCCGTCGCGGGCTAGCTCGCTCCAACTAGTGACGCTCACTACGTGAACTTCGTGACCATCGCTTGCTAATAGCTCTGCGGCTTTGATGACTTCTGTGAGGATCGCGCCTGAGCCGAGTAGCGTGATGGGAGATTTTTCATTGGCAGGCTGGTTTTTAAGCGTTTTAGCCACTTCGCCGGCGTATTTACTGCGCAGAGTGCTACTAAATATATAGCATCCACGAATCACGCCTTCAGCTGCATCTTCTGGCAAATCCGGCTGCGCGTAGTTTTCGTTCATCAATGTGATGTAGTAGAAAACATCTTTTTGCTCCATCATCATCTCTTGCATGCCGCGCTCCACCAAGATGGCGAGCTCGCCAGCGAATGCGGGATCGTAGGCTTTGCAATTGGGGATGGTGGCGGCGACGATGTGGCTTGTGCCGTCTTGGTGTTGTAGGCCTTCGCCGCCAAGCGTGGTGCGGCCAGATGTGGCGCCGAGCAGGAAGCCTCTTGCGCGTTGATCAGCGGCGGCCCAGATGGCATCGCCTACGCGCTGGAAGCCGAACATGCTGTAGTAAATATAAAACGGCAGCATGGCCAGGCCGTGGACGCTGTAGCTCGTGGCGGCGGCTGTCCAGCTGGCAATCGCTCCGGCCTCGCTGATGCCTTCTTCTAAGATTTGGCCGTCAATGGCTTCGCGATAACTCAGCACCGAGCCGATATCTTCGGGCGCATATTGCTGGCCGACGCTGGAGTAGATGCCGACTTGCTTGAACAAATTGGCCATGCCGAATGTGCGCGCCTCATCGGCGACGATGGGGACGATGCGCTTGCCTAGCGCGTCGTCTTTCAGCAAATTGCCCATCATGCGCACGAAGGCCATGGTGGTGCTCATTTCTTTGCCGTCTGCCTTCAAAGCGAATTGGCCCCAAGCCGATGATGCGGGAATGTTGACCTTCTCGCATTCAGTGATTCGCTTGGGCAAATAGCCGCCAAGTGCTTTGCGCTTGGCATGCATGTATTGCATCTCGGCGCTGGTGGCTTCGGGCTTGTAAAACGCCATGTCCATTGCTTGTTCGTCAGTCAATGGCAGGTTGAAGCGATTGCGGAATTCGATGAGGTCGGTATCGTCGAGTTTCTTCTGACTGTGCGTCGTCATCTTGCCTTGGCCGGCTGTGCCCATGCCGTAGCCTTTTTTCGTGTGGGCGAGGATGACGGTGGGCTGGCCGGTGTGCTGCGCAGCTGCTGCATACGCTGCGTGGATTTTCACGATGTCGTGGCCGCCGCGTTTTAAGCGATCAATTTGCTCGTCGGTCATGCCTTGAGCCAAGTGTTTGAGTGCATCGTTTTGCCCGAAAAAATGCTCGCGGTTATAGCGGCCATCTTTGGCGGCGAAGGTTTGCATTTGGCCGTCGACTGTGCCTTCCAATGCACTCACCAATGCGCCTGTCACGTCTCGCGCAAACAAGCCATCCCAATCGCTGCCCCAAAGCAGCTTGATCACATTCCAGCCTGCGCCGGAGAAGAGGCGCTCTAGTTCGTTGATCACCAAGCCGTTGCCGCGCACCGGGCCATCTAAGCGCTGCAAATTGCAGTTAACCACCCAAACGAGATTGTCTAAACCTTCGCGCGAGGCGAGCGTGAGTGCGCTCATGGATTCGGGCTCATCCATCTCGCCATCGCCGAAGACGCCCCAGACTTTTCTTGCACTGCAATCGAGCAAATTACGATGCGTGAGATAGCGCATAAAGCGCGCGTGATAGATCGAGCTGATCGGCCCGATGCCCATCGAGCCGGTGGGAAATTGCCAAAAATCGGGCATGAGATACGGATGCGGATAGCTGCACAAGCCGCGTGCGCCATGCGATGGAGCTTCGAGCTCGCGGCGGAAAAATGTGAGGTCTTGCTCGGTCAATCTGCCTTCGAGAAACGCGCGAGCATACACGCCGGGGGCGCTATGAGGCTGGAAGAAAACGAGGTCGCCTTTGTGCTCGGATTGCCCCCCACGCTCTCCCACTGCGTGAAGATCGCTGCCCCCCCGAGGGGGGCTTTCGGCGCTAGAGGCGGCTCTGCGCGCCTCAGTGCTCCCACGAAAGAAATGATTGAAGCCCACTTCAAACAAATCAGCCGCGCTCGCGTAGCTTGCGATATGCCCGCCTAGCTCGCCATAAGCTTTATTAGCCCGCGCCACCATCGCCAGCGCATTCCAGCGCATCAGCGATGCGATGCGCTCCTCCATCGCCAGATCGCCGGGGAAAGCACCTTGTGCGTCCACGCGCACGGTGTTGACATACGGCGTGTTGAGTGCAGGCTGCCATTGCACGCCTTGCGCGCGCGCTTGCGAGAGCATTTGGCTCAGTAAAAACTGCGCACGCTCGGGGCCTTGGGAAGCAATCAGCGCAGACAAAGCATCACGCCACTCGGCAGTTTCTTGTGGATCAGCGTCTATGTTTGTAGCATTCATACGTTATAAATTTAGGCCAAGAAACCGTTCGCCCTGAAATATCGAAGGGCTTGCGTGGGCTTCGATATCTCAGCCCGAACGGGCAATTGTTGCGTTTGAGGTAAATATCTAACTAGATCACATTGTGCAAAAATTCTTAAAAAATGTGCTGCTGAAATACGCTGCTTCGGCTTTGAATTCGGCATAAAATTCCGTTAATATGAATTTAGACAGCATTGATTACAAAATTCTTCGGGAATTGCAAAATGAAGGCGATCTATCTAACGTGGAGCTGGCACGCCGCGTGCATCTCTCGCCATCGCCCTGTTTGACCCGCGTCAAGGCGCTGGAATCACAGGGCGTGATTGATCGCTATGTAGCGCTGGCCAATCCACTTAAGCTGGGGCTCGGCTTATCTGTGTTCATCAACATCAGCCTCAAAGAGCAAAGCAAAAGTGCGCTAGCTGAGTTTGAGCGCCGCATTGCCGAGCACGAAGAGGTGATGGAATGCTATTTGATGACCGGGGACAGCGATTACTTGATTCGCGTGGCCATTGCGGATTTGCCTGCCTTAGAAAAATTCATCTTAGAGCAGCTCACGTCGATTCCTGGCATTGAGAAAATCCGCTCTAGCTTTGCATTAAAGCAAGTGCGTTACAAAACGGCGCTGCCGCTTCCAATGGTGGAGCCAGCTTAAAACGTAGAAGGCTGGCTGCTTCAAATGGCGATTTCCGCAGGAAGCAGTCGGTCGTATTCTCGTTTGACGACGGCATAGCATTCGCAGCTGCGTTTTTCAATGCCGGGCCGGTCAAGCACGGTGATGTGGCCACGACTGTATTTGATCAGCCCAGCCTTTTGTAGTTTCAATGCGCCTTCGGTGACGCCTTCCCGCCGCACGCCCAGCATATTGGCAATCAGCTCTTGCGTCATCACCAAATCATTGCCTTCCAGCCTGTCCAAACTGACAAGAAGCCAGCGGCACAATTGTTGATCGAGCGAATGATGCCGATTGCACACAGCAGTTTGCGTTGTCTGTGTGATAAGGGCTTGGGTGTAACGCAGCAGCAAATGCTGTACCGGCCCGCCGCGCTCAAATTCTTGTCGTAGGGCGGCAGCCTTCATTCGGAAGCCTTTGCCAGCGCTTTGCACCACGCCGCGGCTGGGCGTTGAGCCGCCGCCCATAAAGAGCGAAACGCCCACCAAGCCTTCATTGCCCACCACGGCAATCTCAGCTGACGCGCCGTTTTCCAGCATGCACAGCAGCGACACAATCGCTGTCGTCGGGAAATATGCATAGTTCATTGTTTTGCCAGACTCATAGACCGCGTGCCCGAGCGGCAAATCAACATATTCCAAAAGCGGCGCCCAACGTTGCCACTCGGTGTGAGCCAGAGCTGCAAGCAGACGATTTTTTCGGGGATTGTCAGGGGTAAGAATGCTCATATTTACGGGGCAATCGATTGGCGTTAAGTGGAACGACGGGACATGTCTGCGCAAGATCAATCCGCATGGGTTTATCGTGCCCGTCAAGTTGGAATACACGTGTAAGCGGTAGCGCCGGATAGGGGTAGGCGAACAGCGAATTCAACGCCGCTGCAACGTCTCGTTTGAGTGCAGCGCGGTGATCGCAAGGCTCAGATACCTGACTGATAAATTAAGTGCACCGCGTAACTTTGACCTACAATATGTGGACAAACACCACGACAGAGCCCATCATGCAAACGTTCAGCATCCGCGATCTACGCGACCGCTCAGGTGAGCTCACGCGCGAGGCGCAAGCAGGGCGCTTGTCGTTGGTGACCAAGCATGGCAAGCCGATTTTGGTCAGCGTACCTTTCACCGAAGAGCTGATTGAATTGGGTGTACTGAGCGCAGTGGCTTGTCATCTCTATCGCACGCAAAATATTCCGTTGGACAAAGCTGCAAAGTTCGCTCGAATGAGCGTGGAGGAATTTGAAAAGCATCTCCATCTTTTTGAGGCGACCGCTGCCAGTGCGAGCACCGCAAAGGCGCAAGCGATAGCGCAGTAGCCTGAGGCTGAACTTATCTATGATGAATACACTCAAGTGAACATGCCAAATCGTTTTTCTATGCCTCGAATAATTGCTCTCTTTTTCATAGCACTCTGCGCAGGTTTCTTGCCGGCGAAAGCCCAAAATACGGGTCAAATCGGCTTAAAAAATACGGGTTCAGTGGTGTCCACGCCGCAAGTGCGCGCGGAGCTGCTCGCCTACGCGCCCGATGGCGTGGGCGCGGGCAAACAGGTGTGGGTGGGCTTGCAGATCGCGCACCAGCCTCAATGGCATACGTACTGGAAGAATTCTGGCGACTCTGGGCAGCCTACAGAGATGAAATGGCAGCTTCCGGCCGGCATACAAGCTGGCCAGACGCGCTGGCCTGCGCCGAAGAAAATCTGGATTGGCACGCTGGCCAATTACGGTTATGAAAACACGGTGCTGCTGCCAGTGCCGCTTGAAATTTCAACGTTGTTCAAGCCGGATTTTTTGAAGCCTGATTTAGAGGTCAAGCTCAAAGCAGTGTGGCTGGTGTGTAAGCAGGAATGCATTCCGGAGGAGGGCGAATTTACTTTGAAAATTCCGGCAACCAGCTCCACTGCGTTGAGCAAGGCGGCTTTCGATGCTGCGTTTGCGCGATATCCGCAAGACCTGAAGGCGGCAGCGAACGCCAAGATCAATGGCAAGCAGCTGGAGTTCAGCATCCGCGATTTACCTGCTGCACTGCGCGGCAAGAGTTTGCAAATTTTTCCTGAAACGCCTGAAGTACTGGACAACGGGGCGAAGCTGGACAGTGAGAGCGCGCAAGCCGCCAAGGCAGTAGCGCAATGGCAGCAGGCATGGGTGGGTGATGTGTGGACGGCTTCGTATCCGATTTCCGCGCAGCGCAGCAGCAGCCCAGAGGTGATGCCGCTTGTTCTCACGACAGATGGCAACACAGCCTATCGCGTACAGGCCAAGGTCGACGGCGCTTGGCCCAAGGTCGTGGCCTCAGCACAAGTGCCACCCGAGCTGGCTGCGGCATTGAAGGCCAATGCGGGCGCATCAGCCAAGCCGATTCAGGCGGGCGGCGAAAGCGTCACTTCGCTGCTGGCTGCGCTGCTGCTGGCCTTGCTTGGCGGCATGATGCTGAATTTGATGCCCTGCGTGCTGCCCGTGCTGGCCATCAAGGTGCTGGGCTTTGCGAATGCACCGAACAAACAAGCGAGGGTCTCGGGCGGCGTTGCCTACACGGCCGGTGTGCTGCTGAGCTTTCTGGCATTGGGCGGGCTGATGCTGGGCTTGCGCGCGGGCGGCGAGGCGCTGGGCTGGGGCTTTCAGTTGCAATCGCCTCTTGTTGTCGCCGGCCTCGCATTGCTGTTTACCTTGATCGCCTTGAATTTGCTGGGTGTGTTTGAGATGGTCAATGTGCTGCCATCATCGGTAGCTACTTTGCAGGCAAAGAATCCGTCGGTGGATGCATTCCTGTCGGGCGTGCTCGCTGTGGCCATTGCGTCGCCTTGTACCGCGCCTTTCATGGGCGCATCGCTGGGCTATGCGTTGGGGCTGCCGGCATGGCAGGCGCTGGCGGTGTTTGGCGCTTTAGGACTTGGTATGGCATTGCCGTATTTAGCGGCCAGCCTCGTGCCTGCATTGGCTCGCCTGCTGCCACGCCCTGGTGCGTGGATGGATACGTTCAAAAAATTCATGGCGTTCCCGATGCTGGCCACGGTGGTGTGGCTCGTTTGGGTGATCGGGCAGCAAAGCGGAATCGATGGCGCAGCGAGCCTGCTCGTGCTGCTGCTGTGCGCTGCGATGATTGTGTGGGCGCTCTCGCTTGCCGGGCGTGCGCGAATCATCGCGACTATCATTTCAGTAGCACTCGGCGCTTATTTAATGCCGACTCTGATTCCTAATGTCTTAAAAATTCAAGAATCTACAGCACCGCAAGCCGCTGGTTGGCAAGCATGGGAGCCGGGCAAGGTCGAGCAATTGCTCACCAACAACCAACCGGTCTTTGTCGATTTCACAGCCGCTTGGTGCGTCACGTGCCAATACAACAAAAAAACCACGCTCTCAGACGCTGCGGTGCAGCAAGCTTTTGCAGACAAGAAAGTGCAATTGCTCAGAGCCGACTGGACGCGCCGCGATCCCGCGATCACTCAAGCCATCAGCCAACTCGGCCGCAGCGGCGTGCCGGTGTATGTGATCTACAAGCCGGGCAGTGCCCCTGTGGTGTTGTCGGAGATTTTGAGCGTCACACAGTTGCAAGCAGAACTTGCGAAACTCTGAGCCATCGAAACATTAGTTTTAGGAGATCGATATGCAACGCCGTCAATTCGCCACATCCACACTTGGCGCAGCTGCTCTGCTCGCCACCACGTCCGCCGCTTGGGCGCAGCAGGTATCAACTGCGACTGCGACTGTGGGCCAACCCGCCCCCAATTTCAGCGCCAAAGACGTGGCGGGTAAAACCGTCTCGCTTGCGGATTTCAAAGGCAAAACTGTGGTGCTCGAATGGGTCAACCCCGGCTGCCCGTATGTGCGCAAGCATTACCAAGGCGGCAACATGCAAGGCACGCAAAAAGAGGCGATGGGGAAAAATGCCGTGTGGCTTGCTATCAATTCCACGGGTACTGATCACCCTGATTATTTGAAGCCCGCAGACCTTGCCAAATGGATGAAAGAGCAAAAAGCGCCCGCCACGCACACGCTCATGGATGAAGACGGCAAGATCGGCAAAGCCTATGGCGCACGCACCACGCCGCATCTGTACATCGTGGACAGCAAGGGCACTCTGGTGTATGCCGGCGGGATTGACAGCATCCCCACAGCCAGCGCTTCAGACATTCCCAAGGCCATCAACTACGTGAAAGTGTCTCTTACCGAGATGGCCAATGGCAAATCGTTGAGCAACAACGTCACGCGAGCTTACGGTTGCTCGGTGAAATACAAATCTTGAGTTGTGTAAGTCAAGCGCTTAGCGTGTAAAGCCAGTCGCTGAGCGCCCTGAGCCCTTGGTGATCAGCGGCGGCAGCTCGATCATGCCGAATTCATCTAAGAATTCGCTAGAGCGCGCCTCTTCTGTGGGCCACTCTTGGTCCCAGCGATCGGGCGCTAATTTTGCACTGGAGGTTTTGGGCGATGGCATCGGTGATTCAAAAGCAGAAGCAGGCCGGCGCGGCTCTAAGCGCGTGGCCTGCCATACAGATTCTTGGCCAGCGTCTTGGTGTTGCACTGAATGCTGCTCAGCAGCTTGTAATTCTGGGATCACCATGGCGCGCAAGGCTTGCGCGTCTGGCAAATCATCTTTGACCAGTTGCCACACAGGAATCTGCGCCATCTCCAGCGCATTGATCTTACGTTGCGAGCCTTCCGACATCGGCTTGCCATTACTTATGCCGGTGTTTGATTGCAACAGAATGACGCCCAGCACATCGCCTTGCTCGGAGCACACCAAAAAATCCACACACCGCCTACCCACAGAGCCAAACCATTGGTTGTAAGAGCGGTTTTGCGCCACATTCAAAAATCGCGCCAGCGCTACCTGCGGCATCAAGAGGCACTCGGGCAACGCTTTGCGCAAATGCTTCAATGCGTGCAGCTCAGTGGGGGTGAGCGGGCGCATCGTGCGCGGCTGCCAATCCTCCATGCGAAAAGGGCGCTGCTTGCCCGAATGCGCCACAGGCGCTGCGCGCCGCAATACATACCCAACAAGCAACGCCAGCGTTGCCAAGATCAAAGCACCCACAACAAGCGCAGGCCAACCCCAAGAAGAGAGCACGTTCATTGCATCAGACTCCATATGCTTGCAATTGAAGCATTTGTTGCATTATGTCGGGGTCAGTGCAACCGCCGGCAAGCAGCCGTGTATTGTGTGACGGAGTGTTATCGGTGTAGCGTGCACCCCCCGCGTTGTTAGAGCCATCAAATCAGTAGAGCAGGTAAATCTGCCATGCGAGTAAACACATGGCTCGCGCCTACGGCGCGCATGGCTTGGGCGCTCGAGTGGCCGAGCTCATCGGGGCAATAAGCGAATACCGTGCAGCCTGCGGCGACGCCAGCAGTGGCGCCTGTGGTGCTGTCTTCAATCACGGCGCAGCGCTTGGGATCAACGCCCAGCGCAGCCGCTGCGGCCAAATACACATCAGGCGCAGGCTTGCTTTTGGGCATTTCGACACCGCTAAAAATTCGACCTTCGAAGAAACGCAGTAAATCAGTTTTGGTGAGCTGCAGCACGACCTTGCCGCGATCCGCGCCGCTGGCACAAGCGATTTTTGTGCCGTAGGCATGTTCAATTTTGAGCAATGCTGGCGTGATGTCCGCAATGGCCTCCAGCGATTGCGTGAGTGCTGCATTGCGCCGAATGCGAAAGCCGGTGATCCACGCCTCGTCGATCTGCTGGCCAGTATGTTTTGCAATCAATGCGCTTTGGTCTTGCACAAGGTGGCCCACGAAATAATCCATGCACTCTTGCTCGCTCATGTGCCAACCCATATCGCCCAGCATCTGGCGCAGCACACCAATCGTGATGCGCTCGCTATCGACCAACACACCATCACAGTCAAACAAAATCGCATCAAACTTCATCATGTATCCCGTTAAAGCTAGGTTTAAAATGCTATCAAATAGTGAGCAAAGTATGTATATTTTATGCCGGCAATATGCTGTTTTAGATCAAAAGACAAGCCTTTAGAGGCACATGATCTCGGATCGCATCAATCACACCCGTGTTGTGCGGCGCCACGCCTAAATCACTCAAATTTTCTCGAAGAGTTTTTGTGCAGTTTAGCTTTTGTTGGCTTTGCGCTGCTCCAGCGTTTCCATCGCAAAGCCCGCTTCTTGCATGGCTTTGAAGCCACCATCAATGTGAGCGATATTCGTCATGCCCATGTCTTGCAGCGTTTTCGCAGTGAGCGCGCTGCGCCAGCCGAGGCCGCAAAACAGCACAAATTCTTTGCTCTCGTCAGCCCACAAGGGCTTGTGATAGGGCGAAGCAGGATCGACCCAGAATTCCAGCATGCCACGCGGCGCATGCATGCTGCCCACGGGTGTGCCCTCTGTCGTTTGCAGCTCGCGAATGTCTCGGATGTCAACGAGCTGCAGCGAATCTTCAATCACCATTTTTGATTTGACTTCTTCAGCGCTGTAGGTTTTGACCTCGCGCATGGCTTGGTCGACAAGCTGTTGGCTGGATGTATGGATGGGCACTTTTCAATTCCTGCATTTTTTAAGAGTTTGACATATTTTTCTTTTGTTGCCGAGGCGATGCTCAAGTCACAAGACTGTAAATGTGATGAGCTCCTACAGCAGCGCTCATATTTATCCTACATCGCTTTTTCTTTCGGCACGTGACAATTTTTCGTTTAAGGAAAAAGCATGCTCGCCAATCGCAAATCTTCGAAATCCACGAATCGTTCACGCAAGCTTGCCTCCGATGCACATCCACTGCAAAGTGAGGATATTTCAACTGTAATGGGACACGCAGCCAACCCGTTAGTCGCCGCCATGCCATTCAATTCAAACAAGCCGTTTGAGTACGGCCGAGCCAACGCTACGGCACCGCCCAAAGGGCTGGTTGAAGAGCCCACGTCGGTCGCGTTGACTGCAAGCACTCAGACGGAAAAAAACAGCAACGACAAGACAGGTGGCGCAGCGGTGTATGGTTTGAATGCCACGGTGGCTCCCTTAGACGGCGTACGCGCGGATTCTGGCGGGCAAATGCTCACCACCAATCAGGGCGTGCCGATCAGCGATAACCAGCATTCATTGAAGGCTGGCCTGCGAGGGCCAGCCTTGCTGGAGGATTTTGTGTTGCGCGAAAAGCTCACGCATTTTGACCATGAGCGAATCCCGGAGCGCGTCGTGCATGCACGGGGCTCAGCTGCCCACGGTTTTTTTGAATGCTACGAAGCGCAGACGCACATCACCCGCGCTGCGCCATTCGCCCACGCAGGCAAAACGACGCCCGTCTTTGTGCGCTTTTCCACAGTCGCTGGCGAGCGCGGCTCGAAAGACACGGCGCGCGATGTGCGCGGATTCGCCGTTAAGTTCTACACCGATGAAGGAAATTGGGATTTGGTGGGAAACAACATGCCGGTGTTTTTCATCCAAGATGCGATGAAGTTTCCTGATCTTGTTCATGCTGTGAAGCCCGAGCCGCATCATGGCATGCCCCAAGCCGCGTCTGCACACGACACGTTTTGGGATTTCGTTTCCTTGAGTCCTGAAAGCACACACATGTTGATGTGGCAAATGTCAGACCGAGCTGTCCCGCGCAGCTACCGGATGATGCAGGGATTTGGCGTGCACACCTTCCGTCTGGTCAATAGCAATAACGCTTCAGTGTTTTGCAAGTTTCACTGGAAGCCTAAGTTTGGCGTGCATAGCCTCCTGTGGGATGAGGCCGTCAAAATTTCGGGTGCGGATCCAGATTTTCATCGCCGCGATTTGTGGGAAGCCATTGAGGCTGGCGATTTTCCTGAATGGGAATTGGGCGTGCAGATCTTCACCGAAGAGGAAAGTGAAAAATTCAGCTTCGATATTCTCGACGCCACCAAACTGATTCCCGAAGAGCTTGTACCGGTGACACCCGTTGGGCGGATGGTGCTCAACCGCAACCCTGACAATTTTTTTGCCGAAACTGAGCAGGTGGCGTTTTGTAGCGGTCATGTGGTTCCCGGTATTGATTTCTCAAATGACCCACTGTTAGCCGGTCGCAATCATTCCTATTTGGATACCCAGTTGATTCGTTTGGGCGGGCCGAATTTCCATGAAATTCCGATCAATTCGCCGGTAGCGCAAGTGCACAACAATCAGCGCGACGGGTTGCACCGCCAAGCAGTGCACCGCGGCCGCGTGGCGTATGAGCCGAATTCATTGGCGGGCGGATGTCCATTCCAAGCGGGAACGACAGGCTTTGTCTCTTTTCCAGCGCCTGTGTATGAGGATAAAGTGCGCGGGAATCCAGAGAAATTCGCTGAGCACTACACGCAAGCGACCCTGTTTTTTAACAGCCAAACGCCGGTAGAACAAGACCACATCATTGCGGCTTTTCGCTTCGAATTAAGCAAAGTCACCGTGCCGGCTATACGCGAGCGGATGCTGTCGTCATTGGCGAATGTTTCTCCCAAATTGGTGGGGGGCGTGGCTGCAGGGTTGGGAATGCCTGTACCAGCGCCCATGCAGCGCTGCATGCCCAATCCACCAAAGCCAGAAGTCTTGTTGTCGCCCATGCTCTCACTTAAGGCGCTTCCTGGCAGCTGCGGCATTCGCACCCGTCAGGTGGCCTTGCTCGTGGCGAATGGCGTACACCACCTGTCTCTCTCGGCATTGCAAAAGGAGTTGAGTGCGCAAGGTGCAGTGGTGCATTTTGTTGGGCCTCGCGTGGGCAATTTCACCGCCGAAGATGGCTCATCCGTTGTTGAAGCAAACAAGTCCCTCGAAAATTCACCATCTGTGCTGTTTGATGCTGTGGTGTTGCCGGATGGCGCAGAGGCGGTGCAAGAGCTCGCACAGAACGGTCAAACCATGGAATTTCTAAAGGACGCCTATCGCCACTGCAAAGCAATTCTTGCTTTAGGGGCATCTGAGGATCTGCTGCGGCGCGCTGGGCTGCTCGAGTTAATAGAAAGGGATGCCGGTCTGTTGTGGTGCAAATCGAGCGAAGTGGGCAATGTAAGCGCCGCTTTCATCGCTGCGATTGCAGCGCACCGTCATACCAGCCGCGACAACGATCCGCCAAAAGTCTAAGTCACGCGAGCATGCGCCGTGACCAACGCTTGATTGGAGAAAAATGTGATGTCCGCAAACGCGTTAACCCGCGCGCACTTTTCCTACAAAAAGTACTGACTGTGACTGACATATTTTCGAAATGCCAACACCTATGCTTAATGCGTGGTTGTATTTCATAGCCACGCTTTAACCCTAGGAGTTTCGTAATGCAATCTGACAAAACTTTATCTAAAGGCAGCAAGTCTAAAACTGAGGACACCAAGTCTTCTCCAATGAAGTCGAATGGCACGAGCAAATCATCTGGTGATCAGGCGAAATCGGGCGCGTCACGCAGCGGCTCAGAGGGCGAGAAGAAGACAAGCTCTGGCAGCAAGACGTAATTTTTAGGTCAGACCGCGCTGAGCCGCTCGATAAGTTTTCGAGCGACTCGGCGTCCGCAATCGTTTGAAGATTGATCTAAAAAATAATCGCTTAACGAGAGAAAAGTATTTGAGTTCTCGCAGGCAACGCATATGTTGCTCCAAAGCATAAGCCTGTAGAAGATAACGACGCATTTTCTACAGGCTTATTGCATTAGAAGTTTAATTCGTCTGGCCGCGAAACATCTTAAGATTACCTTGCCGCGCGATTGTTCGCCGCAGCTTCAGCCAACTCGCTCATTAACTCGTCGCTGCTTCGCATATCTTGAACCGCGGCTTCGAGTTCTCTTTGATCGTCGACCAGCTGTTGTGCTTTGGCAAATGCAGCGACAGTTCCAAAACCGGTGATGCCGTAATGTGTCATGCGTTGATATTGCGCGATGATGGCTGCGTCTAAGGCAGGGCCTGATTGCGGCGCATCATCAATCGTGTGCTTAATGCCTTCTTTGACCAAGCCCTCCACTTCAATTCATCAACATAAAATTCTTCAAGCGTGGAAATTTTCGACATCACGGATTCCCCTTGACCAAGTTATTCAGTTGCAGCAGGCGTAGATTGCGCCAGACTAGTGGCCAGTCATCAGCGAGCGCTGCCGCGCCTAACAAGATTAACGATCGCCAACAAGATGATTGCACCCAACAATGACACCAACAACGCACCAATGCTTAACGCATTTTGATTGATCGTTGGCACGCCCACCAAGGGAGAAATAAACCAGCCAGCTACGAATGCTCCGACGATACCGACGACGACATTCAGGAACACGCCCTGCTGCGCATCGGTGTTCATAATTTTGCTAGCGACCCAACCAATTAAGCCACCAACGACCAGCCAGATAATAAAATTCATCACAAACTCCTATTTAAAAAATTCTCGGAATTCGGAAACAGCATGATTGCGTGATCCGAAGTACTGCAACAGTAATTCTAGGGATTGGAAAGGGCGCGCCAGTAGGACGCAGCCTCGTCTGCATGTAGGAAATTCAATGGTTTTTTCCATCGTGCAATACTGTCCCTTCGCCTTTAAACAATGCAAGCTGTGTGAATTACAGGCGTTTAATTGGAACGGTATCGCTGGCCTCAAGTGGATCGGCACAGGCACCAAGCGCAGGCATCAAGCGCAGGCATCGGCCTGCATGGATATCAAGCTAAAGCGCGCCCGATAAGAATCTTCTGAACATCGCTCGTGCCTTCGTAGATTTGGCACACGCGCACATCGCGGTAAATCCGCTCTACCGGGAAATCAGTGACATAGCCGTAGCCGCCGTGGACTTGAATCGCATCGGAGCAAACTTTTTCCGCCATCTCACTGGCAAAGAGCTTGGCCATGGCGGCTTCTTTAAGGCAAGGGCGCCCGGCATCTTTCAAAGCCGCCGCATGATGAATCAAAGCCCGCGCCGCTTCAATCTGCGTGGCCATATCAGCGAGCTTAAACTGCACTGCCTGATGCTGAAAAATCGGCTGGCCAAAGCTGATCCGTTGTTTGCTGTAGATCAAAGCGGCGTCAAAGGCCGCTCGCGCCATGCCCAGCGATTGCGCAGCGATGCCAATGCGCCCGCCTTCAAGTCCGGAGAGCGCAATCTTCAAGCCTTGGCCTTCAACGCCGAGCAAATTCCCCGCCGGAACGCGGCAATTCTCAAAGCGAATTTGTGCTGTGTCGCTCGCATGCTGGCCGAGCTTGTCTTCGATGCGCGCGACTTCATAGCCCGGCGTTGTCGTCTCCACCAAGAAAGCGCTGATGCCTTTTTTGCCAGCGGCTTTGTCCGTCACAGCCATCACAATCGCCACATCGCCATTTTTGCCACTCGTGATGAATTGCTTGACACCGTTGATCACGTAATGATCGCCATCTTTAACAGCGGTTGTCTTCAAACCATCCGCCTGCGAACCCACATGCGGCTCCGTTAAGCAAAACGCGCCCAGCATATCGCCACGCGCCAGCGGCTTTAAATACTTTTGCTTTTGCGCCTCAAAGCCCCAAGCCATGAGGATGGAGCACACAGGGCAATTATTCACGCTCACCACAGTCGAAGTGGCGCCATCGCCTGCAGCAATCTCTTCCAAGATCAGCGCTAGGCTCAAATAATCTAAGCCCGCACCACCGTATTGCTCGGGCACAGCCACGCCGTAGCAGCCCAAATCCGCCAAGCCGCGCAACTGCTCTTTTGGAAAGTGATGCGACTTATCCCACTGCGCAGATTTCGGCGCAATCTCAGTTTGCACGTATGCGCGCACAGCATCTTGCACCGCGATATGGTCTTCTGATAACAACATAATTTAAAAGCCTGAGTATTTGCGTCCATCGTGATGCCAAAACACATTGGCATCGCTCTTTTTCGCTAAAGAAATTGTCTTGCGCATCGCAGCGACGGATTCTTCCGCACTGATGCTCGCGCCCGCGCCGCCCATGTCGGTGCGCACCCAGCCAGGACACAGTGTCATGAAATGCGCCTTGGGATAATCGAAGCGCGCAGACTGCACGGCCATATTCAGCGCCGCCTTGCTCACGCGATACGTCCAGCCCATGCTGTTCTCGACTTCGGTGATCGAGCCCATGCCGCTGGAGATAAAGGCAAATTTACCGCCAGCAACATCGACGAGTGGCGCAACGTGCGGTATCGCCTGCATCGCGCCGAGCACATTCGCATGCATCGTGGCGTCAAACATTTCTTGCGTTGGCGGCTGCTTGGCGCTGCCATCTGCCCACACGCCCGCCACATAAATGGCCACATCCATCTGCTCACCCCCGAGTTGCTCAGCCAAGCCGCTCACGCTGGATGGCTGCGCCACATCGAGGCGCAGCGCAGTTGCGCCCAAAGCCGTGATCTTGGAAAGGCCTTCATCACTGCGCGCCGTAGCAATCACCCGCGCGCCCGCATGTGCATACTGCCGCACAAACTCCAAGCCAATACCGCGCGATGCGCCGATGATGAGAATATTCATATGTTTACATCAAAAGTGGGCTATAGCCGGCATAAATGCTGTGCAGCGTGCTATTTTATTTATAGCATTTCCAAACAAACTGCTGTGCCTTCACCGCCGCCGATGCACAGCGTGGCTACGCCTTTTTTGAGGCCGCGCGCTTTGAGGGCATGCATGAGCGTGACCATGATGCGAGCGCCGCTGGCGCCGATGGGGTGGCCAAGGGCGCAGGCGCCGCCGTTGACGTTGACGATCTCGTGGCTGACTTTGAGTTCTTCCATCAGCGCCATCGGCACCACGGCGAAGGCTTCATTGACTTCCCAAAGATCGACATCGCGCACGCTCCAATCGGCTTTCGCCAAAGCTTTCTGTGTGGCGCCCACAGGCGCGGTGGTGAACCAATTGGGCGCTTGCGCATGCAGAGCGTGGCTCACGATGCGAGCGAGCGGTTTGCAGCCTAATTTTGCAGCCGTACTCGCACGCATCATCACCATTGCGGCTGCGCCGTCGTTGATGGATGATGAAGAAGCGGCGGTGATCGTGCCATCTTTTTTGAATGCAGGCTTGAGCGTGGAAATTTTGTCCAGTTTTGCTTTCAACGGCCCTTCGTCGATGCTGATGACGATCTCTCCAGAACGATTCTTCACCGTAACCGGCGTAATCTCTGCGCTAAATGCTCCTGAATTCGTAGCAGCTTGCGCACGCTTCACGCTTGCAATTGCAAACGCATCTTGTGCTTCGCGCGAGAATTTGTACTTCTCCGCACACTCTTCGCCAAACGTGCCCATCGCGCGACCGGGCTCGTAAGCGTCTTCCAAGCCATCGAGCATCATGTGGTCATAGATGCGGTCATGCCCGATGCGGATGCCACTGCGGCCTTTGAGCAAAAGGTGCGGCGCATTCGTCATGCTTTCCATGCCGCCTGCAACGATCACGTCTGCGCTGCCAGCGGCCAACATGTCGTGCGCAAACATCGCGGCTCGCATGCCCGAGCCACACATTTTTGAAAGCGTCACAGCGCCCGCGCTATTTGGCAGGCCACCTTTGAAAGCCGCTTGGCGAGCCGGCGCTTGGCCAAGGCCTGCCATCAGGCAGTTGCCAAACAAAACTTCGTTGACTGCATCGGGCGTGAATTTTGAGTTTTGGCCCGCGCGCTCGACAGCTGCTTTGATCGCCGCGCCACCCAGATCATGCGCTGCGAGCGATGCGAAATCGCCCTGAAAAGCACCCATGGGGGTGCGCGCGGCGGAGACGATGACGATGGGGTCTTGCATGATGATTCCTAGGAAGTTGCCGCTTAAATTGACTACCAAGCGGCATGCCAATGACAATTTCGTAGCTTAGCCGATTTCTGGTTTTTATCTGCGGTGTACGTGATTCGACGTAATGCGGTGATGCGAATTCGCGGTGCACCTGAGCCTGCCGGCTGCGCTTGGGATGTTCCCCTTCACTCGTGTCCTCCGCGCTGGCCTACGGCTGGCGCTCCCCCTTTACCTCGTTGCGGGAAACAACCCAACCGCAGCCGGCAGGCTCAGGCAGTTGGTTGGCGAGGGACTTCTTCAATGTGTCAATCAAGCTGACCTAAGCTAATAATTTGCGAGAGAAGATTTTCCGTACGTCAATGAGGCCACGGTTGGGCGGTGATCAGCTTGGCGATTTTGGCAGCGCAAGGTTGAAAAACGCGAGTGCGTTTTCTCGTTATGTCAAGCGACGGGTGTCGCGTAGTTCCTGAGCTGACGCATGAGCCATGCTGATCACCGCCCAGCCGTGGCCGATCTTTCCAAAACAAAACCTTTTGAACGCAAACCAACAAAAAAAGGCTTGAATCCAAAAGAATTCAAGCCTTTTAGTGCTCTAGCCGGCATAAAACCTGCGTAGAGTGCTATCAAAATGATAATTACTTCTGCATCATCTTACCCAGCATACCCATCAGATCACCCGCGCCGCCCAAGCCGCCTGTGGGAGCTTGGCCATTCGGCGTGAGCTGATCAATGATGCCGGGAAGCATCTGCGCCAACATGCCGCCCGCTTCGCCCTGGCCGACGCCCAGCTTAGAGGCGATATCGCCGATGGCACCGGAGCCGAGGACGCTGGAAATTTGATCGGCGCTGATGGGCATGTTTTCCCCCTTGCCCACCCATGAGCTCATTTGATCGCCCATGCCGGCTTGGTTGAATTTTTCCATCAAGCCGCCCAAGCCGCCTTGCTGGCTGCCATTGGCCAGCATGCCAGTGATGATGGGCATCAAAGCGCCCAAATTGCCGCCTAAGCCACCCGCTGCGCCACCTTGTTGTCCGCCCATCAAACCGCCCAGCAAGCCGCCCAAACCACCACCTTGTTGCTGCCCGCCACCCAAAGCCGCACCAACCACCGAATCAAGTAAACCCATAATGAAACTCCTTGTGTTGAAAATCGTGATTGTGATGCGTAAATAGCGCTCATGCAAGCCGGCTCACATGCTGCGTTGTTTTAGGTGTGAGTCGTTGTGAATTTGTACACATTGTCACCCCTTCGCCTCACCAATGTTCAGGCACATAGCCCACTGTGATTTTGGGGCCTTGCATGACGATCGGGCGTTTGATCACGCTCGAGTTGGCGAGCATCAAAGCGATGGCAGAGTCTTCCGTAGTCACAGCCATCTGCGCCGCAGCATCGAGCTTGCGCCAAGTCGTGCCTTTTTTGTTGACCAAAGCTTCCCAGCCCAGTGCTTCGATCCATTGCCGTAGCTCGCGCTCTGGCACACCTTGTTTTTTGAAATCATGGAAGTGATAGGTTCTGCCCGCCGAGTCAAACCACGCGCGAGATTTTTTCACTGTGTCGCAATTGGGGATGCCATACAGCTTGGCGATTGGGGTGATTGCCGAGTTCATATCGTGATTTTCCGCGAAGTTCACCGACAATCAAGCCATGAAAGATTTAGACCAGTGGCTTGCCTACATCGAAGGCCTGCATCCAAAAAATATTGACATGGGGCTAGAGCGCACGCGCGTGGTGTGGAGTCGCATCAAGAGCACATTTGGCGTGGAAATTTCATGCCCTGTGATCACGGTGGCGGGCACCAATGGCAAGGGCTCGACGTGCGCGATGCTGGAATCCGTTTATACCCAAGCGGGCTACAAAACCGGCGTGTACACCAGCCCACATTTGGTGCATTTTTTAGAGCGTTGCCGCATTCGCAATGAGAATGCAACGGCCGCTGATTTCATAGCGGCTTGCGCAGATGTGGAGCTGGCCAGATGCCAAAAAGCCTCTGAGAATGAGGGCGAAGTCAGCCTCACGTATTTCGAGTTCACCACGCTGGCGTTTCTGCTCGTGATGTGTCGAGCAGCCAGGGCTGGGCAGCTCGATGTGATGATTTTGGAAGTGGGCTTGGGCGGGCGGCTGGATGCTGTCAACATCATTGATACCGATTGCGCTATTGTGACCAGCATAGATTTGGATCACATGGAATTTTTGGGGCCGGATCGGATGAGCATCGGCTTTGAAAAAGCCGGGATCATGCGCTCGGGCAAGCCGGCCATCGTGAGCGATCCCATGCCACCGCAAAGTGTGATTAATCATGCCTTAAAAATCGGAGCAGATCTTTGGCGCATGGGCACGGATTTCAATTTTCAAGGCGACAAGTTGCAATGGGGCTGGGCAGGGCGCACGAAGCGTTTCAGCGGCCTGGCTTATCCCGCGCTTCGTGGCGCAAACCAGCTTATCAATGCCAGCGGCGTGCTCGCTGCCATTGCCGCGATGAATGAGCAACTGCCGATCACTGCGCAGGCCGTGCGCAATGGCATGGCATTTGTGGAGCTGCCCGGGCGCTTTCAGATCGTGCCCGGGCAGCCTGCTTTGGTGCTCGATGTGGCGCACAACCCGCATTCTGTCGCTGCGCTCACGGCCAATTTGGATGCCATGGGCTTTTACCCGACCACACATGCTGTATTCGGCGCGATGCGCGATAAAGATCTCACGCCGATGCTACTCAAACTCGCGCCGATTGTGGATCGCTGGTATTTCACCGATTTGCCTACAGCTCGTGCCGCTGCTGGAGTTGATCTGCAAAGCCGCTGGCAAGCGCTCAATACGCGCAGCGATGCAGCCAGCAGCGTTTACACCTCGCCACAAGCTGCACTGGACGCTGCCGTGGCCGCAGCAGATGCAGCCGATAGAATCGTGGTGTTTGGTTCGTTTTACACGGTGGGCGGTGTGCTGCAAAACGGCACGCCGCGTCTGCAAGCCAAACATCTTTCTTCCTCAGCAAGCTCTTAAAGCAAAACAGAAGCACCTATCCATGGCTTGGTTTAAATTCGGCAAACAAGATGCCACCGCCTCGCAAGATGCGCCCGCTGTACCTATGGATACGGTAGAGACGATGCGCACGCGCGCCAAACGCCGCCTGATTGGTGCGTTGGTGCTCGTGCTCACCGCTGTGGTCGGCTTTCCCATGCTATTTGAGACGCAACCACGCCCCGCCTTGGTGGATGTGCCCATTGAGATTCCTGATAAAGCCAAAGTCAAGCCGCTGGCACCGCCCGTGCACGGTGCGGCTACCACGCCTGCGGCAGCCGCCAAGATCGACGATAAGAGTAGCTTGGGCGGTAAAGAAGAAATCGTGAGCCCGACGCCTGTAACACCACCAAAAATAATTGAAAAATCGGCGGTTGCCGGCATAAATACTGCGCCGAGTGCTACAAAATCAGTAGCAAATAATTTGCCTGCGCCACCCGCTTTGACAGACAGGGCTGCAGCAGATAAAGCGAGTGCGGACAAAGCAGCAGCAATGAAGGCCACAGCAGAAAAATCGGCCGCTTTAAAAGCGACGCAAGACAAGGCGGCGCAGGAAAAATCCGCTGCTGAAAAATCCAAAGCTGATGCCGCGAAAGCGCAGGCTTTGCTTGATGGAAAATCCGCCACAGCGAACGCACCGGCAGCAACATCACCTGCAACAGAGGGCGCGCGTTTCATTGTGCAGTTTGGCTCGTTTGCCGACGAAAGCAAGGCGCGCGAAGTACGTCAAAAAGTCGAACGCGCTGGCCTGAAAACCTATGCGCAAATTGCTGAGACCTCTGAAGGCAAGCGCCACCGCGCGCGCGTGGGCCCGTTTGCCACCCGTGCTGAGGCAGAAAAAGCCGCTGCGAAGATCAAATCGCTGGATCTGCCAGCCAATATCTTGACGCTCTGAGCCCAAGAGCGCGACAGCCCGCAGCTGAAAAATCTCGCAGCACAACAGCCCCGCACCCCCGACGCTTATGCAGCTTGCCGCGCTAGACTGGATCATCTTGGCTATGTTGCTGCTGTCTATGGCGCTGGGCGCTTGGCGCGGGCTGGTCTATGAAGTGCTCTCCGTGCTGGGTTGGTTTGCTGCATTCATCGTGGCCCAACTCTATGCGGCCACCGTGGGCAACATGCTGCCCATGACCGGCGCCACCGATGCGCTGCGCTACGCGGCTGGTTTTATGGTGACGTTTATCGCCTCGGCGTTCGCAGCCGGCCTGATTTCTTGGCTCGCTAAAAAACTGATCGACACGGTAGGCTTGCGTCCGGTAGATCGCACACTTGGCGCATTCTTTGGCCTGCTGCGCGGCTTCGTGATGTTGCTGGCGGCCACCACGGCTGTGCTCATGACGCCCTTGAAAGAAGGCGACTGGTGGAAGCAATCGAGTGGCGCAAGTATCTTGACGAAGACTTTGCGTGCCGTCAAGCCGATCTTGCCCGTTGAGGTGGGACAATACATCTCCTCAGGAGTGCGCAGTGCTCCTGTTGGTGCTTAAAGGGAATTTTGGATATGTGCGGCATCGTCGGCGTAGCGTCACAAGCGCCTGTCAACCAACTCATCTATGACGCGCTCCTGCTTTTGCAGCATCGCGGCCAAGATGCGGCGGGCATCGTCACCCAATTGGGCACGAAGTTTTATATGCACAAGGCCAAAGGTATGGTGCGCGATGTGTTTCGCACGCGAAATATGCGCGGCTTGCCTGGCAACATTGGCTTGGGCCAAGTGCGCTACCCCACGGCGGGCAATGCCGATAGTGAAGAAGAAGCGCAGCCGTTTTATGTGAACGCGCCCTTTGGCCTCGTATTGGTCCACAACGGCAATCTCACCAATGTCGATGTGCTCAAAGAGCAGCTGTTTAATTTTGATCATCGCCACATCAACACCACCAGCGACACAGAAGTGCTTATCAACGTGCTGGCGCATGAGCTTGAACTGACCACACGTGGCCTTCCTTTGCAACCGAAAGACGTGTTTGCCGCTGTGCGTGGCGTGCATTCGCGCATCAAGGGCTCGTATGCAGTGGTCTCGGTGATAGCGGGGCATGGCCTGCTTGCTTTCCGCGATCCGTTTGGCATTCGCCCGTTGTGCCTCGGTAAAAGTGCGGATGGCACTTTTATGGTGGCTAGTGAGTCTGTCGCGCTCGAAGGCACGGGGCACACCTTTGTGCGCAACATTGCGCCCGGTGAGGCCGTGTTTGTTGACGTGCAAGGCCAATTGCACAGCGCGATGTGCAGCGAGAAATCACAGCTTTCGCCGTGTATTTTTGAATACGTCTATCTCGCGCGGCCAGATTCTGAGATGGATGGCATCAGCGTGTATCAAGCCCGCCTGAATATGGGCGAGACGCTGGCAAAAAGAGTGATCTCCACCGTGCCGCCCGATGAAATTGATGTGGTGATTCCCATCCCAGAATCGAGCCGGCCGAGCGCAATGCAGTTGGCGCAATTGCTCGGCCTGCCGTACCGCGAAGGTTTTGTGAAAAATCGCTACGTGGGCCGCACCTTCATCATGCCCGGCCAAGGCGCGAGAAAAAAATCAGTGCGCCAAAAGCTCAATGCGATTCGCAGCGAATTCAAAGGCCGCCGCGTCTTGCTCGTCGATGATTCGATCGTGCGCGGCACAACAAGCCAAGAGATCGTGCAAATGGCGCGCGACGCAGGCGCAGCCAAGGTGTATCTGGCCAGCGCTGCGCCTCCCGTGCGCTACCCCAACGTATACGGCATCGATATGCCCACGCAAACCGAGCTGATCGCGCATGGCCGCAGCATGGATGAGATTCGCGATTACATCGGTTGCGATGCGCTGATTTATCAAGAGATCAGCGGCATGAAAGAAGCCATTCGTAAGCTCAATCCTGCGATTGAAAATTTTGAAGCAAGTTGCTTTGATGGGGTGTACATCACAGGCGATATTGCAGCGCTTGACGTGCAGCGCATCAACGCGAATCGCAGCGGCGAGGAGGCCACAGATGATGCATCACGCTTGGCGCTGCACAACGCTTAAACGCAAAACACCTTAAAACGTATGACGGCGCTGATCCAGCGCGCGATTGGGTTCGCGATTCGACGTCTCAAGCAGTCGCTCTGCCCTAAGGCGTTTGCACTTCGGTTCGAGGAAAACTTGGCTTCAAATACAAAAGCTGCACCGCATCTTGTGCGGCGGCTCGCTCTGTAGATTCGGTCGCGCTGAGCTGGCTGAATGCGGGATGCAAGAACTTTTGCGCCACGCCGCGCGAGAGTGCATCAAGCACAGTATCAATGTCTTCGCCTTTGGCAAGCAACCGCTTGGCGCGAGCGATCTCAGACAATCGCCATGCATCGCTTTGCGCGTTAAGTTGCTGGATCAAGCTGGTACTGCCTTCGCTTCTGAGCGCCATCCAGCGCAAGAAATCCTGCACGCCAGCATCCACAATCACCTCTGCCTGCGCCATCGCTGCTTGCCTGCTGGCCTGCGCCGTTTGCACCACGCTGGCCAGATCGTCCACCGTGTAGAGATACACATCATCAAGCGCTTTGACCTCTTGCTCAATATCACGCGGCACGGCCAGATCAACCATGAAAATGGGGCGATGTTTGCGCGCTTTGAGCGCACGCTCCACAGCGCCTAAGCCGATGATGGGCAAGGTGCTGGCGGTGCAGCTGATCACGGCATCGAATTCATGTAGCCGAGAAGGCAGCTCGCCTAAGTGCATGGTGTGAAGAGCAGTATTGCTGGTGGCCGCGGCGGGCGCGAGGCGGTCAATCAGCGCTTGGCCGCGTTCGAGCGTGCGGTTGGCGACGACGATTTGGCGCGGATTCTTTGCGGCGAAGTGTGTGGCGGCCAGCTCGATCATCTCGCCTGCGCCCACAAAGAGAATGCGAATTTTAGAGAGGTCTTCAAAAAGCTGGCTGGCCAAACGCACAGAGGCTGCGGCCATGCTGATGCTTTGCGTGCCAATGTCTGTATTGCTGCGCACTTCTTTGGCAACAGCGAAGCTGCGCTGAAACATTTGATGCAGTGTGCTGCCCAGTGCACCAGCGCTCTCAGCAGCATTCACAGCATCTTTGAGCTGCCCCAAGATTTGCGTCTCGCCCAAGACCATGGAATCGAGGCCACTGGCCACGCGGAAAGCGTGACGTGCGGCATGCTCGTTTTGCAGAGTGTAGGTATGGCTTTGCAATTCTTGACTGCTCACACCGCCACTGCTGGCCAACCATTGAAGCACTTGGCCTGTTTGCGCTGCATCGCCTGAGCCATAAATTTCGGTGCGGTTGCAGGTGGACACCAAGGTGAGCTCTGGCTGGCTGGAGAGGCTGCTACGCAGAGACGACAAAGCCGGCGTGATTTGATCGAGCGCAAACGCAAAGCGACCACGCAGATCCAGCGGCGCGGTGGTGTGGTTGATGCCAAGAGCCCATACAGTCATGCTGTGATTATAAGTTTGATGTGATTTCAGCAGGTTACCGGCGTGTTTATTGCGTGGGGTGCTATTGATTTTGTAGTGTTCTTTACTTTTTCATTTTGCATAGAGCGGCCACGCCTGCGCTTGGGATGTTCCCCACTGCTCGTGTCCTCCGCGCTGGCCTTCGGCTGGCGCTCCTCCTTGACCTCGCTGCGGGAAACAACCCAATCACAGCCGTAGCCTAGTTGGCGTGCGGAAAATCTCTGCTACGCCATTGCGGCGATTTCAAAAGAGAATGTAGTGCCGCAAGCATTTGTCGCGCGAAATTTGCGTGATCGCTGGCAGCGGTTGGGGTACATCACGTAGCTACAGTATTGGGGGAGCCCCTGGCGAAGCCCAGCGCGGAGAGCGTGAGAAGTGGTGTAGCCCAAGCGCTGGCGGCTTGCAGGAGTTTTCGCACGCAAAGGCATGCTCATCTACAAAATTTCAAAGAAAAAGCACATCTGCCCGGCATAGAGCCTGCGTGAAGTGCTACGAATTTAGGAGCAGCTCTGAAATCTCAGCATCGGTAAACCCAGCCATCCGCCGAGCTTCTTCGTTGATCGGCGCACGGACTCGTGGCGCGGCATGCTGGTCGCAGAGCTTGCGAAAATGCATCACGGGATCAAGCCCATCACGCTCACACAGCCACCGATACCAATGATTGCCTATTCCTACATGGCCCACTTCATCTCGCAAAATAATGTCGAGAATGCCGATGATGTTTAGAGCATCGGGCGTGCCCACTTTGCGCAGCTTGGCTTGCATCGGCGGCGTGGCATCCAGCCCGCGCGCCTCCAGTGTGCGCGGCACAAGCGCCATACGAGAGACGATGTCATGCTGCGTGCGCTCCACCATGTCCCACAAACCCGTATGCGCCGGGAAATCGCCGTAGTCGTGGCCCATGCTTTGCAGTTGTGCTCTTAAAAGGCTGAAGTGATGCGCCTCTTCTGCGGCAACCTTGATCCAATCTGCGTAATACTTTGCCGGCATGCTGGGGAAGCGCCAAGCCGCGTCAAGCGCGAGATTGATCGCATTGAATTCAATGTGGCAGACCGAATGCACGAGGCCAGCCAAGCCGCGTGGCGTAAAAACTGAGAGTTGCGGCACATCAAGATGCTGCATTAACGCGGGTTGATCGGGCTGACCGGGCAGTTTTTCTGAGGTCTGCAGCGTCTGGCTTAAATCAACATCTGCTATAAAAAGAGTAGCTGCTTGCGCAGACAATTCGCCGGCAAGAAGCACTTTTTGCTTTGGAATAGGGCATTGCAAGGCGCGCAGTGCTGAGAGGCGCAGAGACAAAGTGCAAGAGGGCGTGGACAGTACGGTAGCAAGCATGTGAACAAGGAATGACAATCGAAGTTATAATAAATGTTATAACGTGCAAATTCGCTTCCAAATGACCTTCAACAGGAGCTCACACCATGCAAACCCTCAAAGTCACCCAAATCGGCAACTCGCTGGGCGTGATTCTGCCCAAAGAAATACTGGCTCGCTTGAAAGTGGAGAAGGGCGACCAGATTTTTATGACAGAAGCGCCGGATGGCTATCGCGTCACGCCGTATCGCGCCAGTGCTGAAGCGCAATTGCAGGCAGGAAAGCAATTCATGCATGACTTCCGCGAGACCTTTCGGGAGTTGGCTAAATGACGGTTCCAGTCAACGATCCCAGCTTCTGGCACTGGGTAGATCGTGAAGTTTTGCTTGTATTACATGATGAGAGCCTTGCTGAGCATGGCGGCGGCATCGGTATCCGCGATATGGGTTTGCTCGAATCAGCACTGATGCGGCCTGAGAATTTGGCCGTTTATGGCAAGCCAGATTACGCCGAGTTGGCTGCATCGTATGGCTACGGGTTGGCTAAAAATCACCCGTTTATTGATGGCAACAAACGCGCGGCCTTTTTAGCAGTCGGCTTGTTTCTCTATATCAATGGTTATCGGCTAACAGCCACGCAAAGCGATGCGACAAATGCCGTTGTGGCTTTAGCCGCAAGCGAGAAAAGCGAAGAGGAATTTGCGCAGTGGATTCGTGAGCATTCACGCGCTGCGAGCTAAATCATTGCTGAAAGACAAACATCATGGCAATTTATGAACTTGACGGCGCAGCGCCAAAATTAGGCAAAGACGTGTGGATTGCAGAGTCTGCCGATGTGATGGGCGCGGTGGAGCTGGGCGATAACGCTAGCGTCTGGTTTGGCGCTGTGATTCGAGGCGACGTGGCTCACATTACGATTGGTAAAAATTCCAACGTGCAAGACGGCAGCGTGTTGCACGCAGATTCAGGCGTGCCTTTGGTGATTGGCTCCGATGTCACTATTGGCCACCAAGTGATGCTGCATGGCTGCACGATTGGCGATGGCTCTCTGATTGGCATCCAGGCCGTGATTTTGAACAAAGCAAAAATTGGCAAAGGTTGCATTGTGGGCGCCGGTTCTCTGGTGACTGAAGGCAAAGAGTTTCCTGACTTTTCGATGATCATGGGCTCGCCGGCAAAACTCGTGCGCCAGCTTGATGAGGCTACCGTGCAAAAACTGATGCTTAGCGCGCAAACCTACGTGGCCAATGCGCAGCGTTTTGCAAAAGGGTTGAAGAAAATCGTTTGAAACAAGCGGCAAAAACTCAAGGACTCAGGTGCCAAGGCGCGGCGTGATGCATCAGCCCCATCCAAAGTGCCCAGATCGAGCTAGCCAGCAGTGCTAGACCAGCGATACGTATGGCCCACTTGCCCGAGCCCTGCCCACGCAGGCGCAACCACAGCCAAGGCCCAGCCATCAGCGATACTCCGCTGCCCAATGCAAACAGCGCCATCACACCTGCGCCCTCTGCAGCGTTGCCTGTCATAGCCGCCACCAGTAACGCTGAATACAGCAGGCCGCAAGGCAGCAACGCCCACAAGATACCCAGCAAGCCAGTTGGTGCCAGTGCCGCACCGCCTTTTAACTGGCCCGTGACTGAATGCACACTTTGCCAGACTCTTCGGGCTGAGTTTTCAAGCCAGATCGGCTGTCGCGCCTGGCAAAGCAGCATCAACCCCAGCAAAGCCGCTGCCACATGAAGAAGCGTCCAAACTGGACGCAACGCTGCCGACTGCACGCTCAACCAACTTAGGCCCTGCATGGAGGCCGCAGCCAATGCGCCCAAGGCTGAATAGCCCAGCAAACGGCCCACCTGAAAAACCCACAAGGCTTGTGCACTTTGGCCGGTCGCAGTCCGCCCAAGTCCTGCACAGGCAGCGCCGCACATGGCCACACAATGCGGACCGCCTGCGAGACCCATTAACAAGGCGGTGGCCGCTAGTGTTGCTTGCATAGATTAAATTGCGGCGCGTTGTCCTGCAAGTTCAAGGCGTGCAGGCTTACATGGATAACAAGCGTAAAAGGTGACATTGGGAGAACTCTTCGTATTAGCTTGCAGCATGCGCGTACAAAACTAAATATGTGTTGCGCCAAATCAAGTCTTGCGCAGTTCGTCTAAAAAAAACCAAATCACAGCAGGAAATCACCATGTCAGCCAGCGCAACGTTTTTTCTTCCAATTCATGCGCTTGGCGCTGTAACATCTCTGCCACAAGTCTCAGGAGCTCAATTGGACAAGCACTTTATCAAAATCGCCTGCTCCAACTGCAACATGCGCGAGTTGTGCATGCCGATTGGCTTAAATGCTGATGAGCTGGAACGCATCGATGAGTTGGTCACCAAGCGGCCCATCGTCAAGCGCGGCAGCGCACTGTTTCGGGCAGGTGATACTTTTACAGCCCTCTACGCCATACGCAGTGGCTTTTTTAAAACCTCCGTCACGGCCGAAGACGGGCAGAGCCAAGTCACTGGCTTTCAAATGGCGGGCGAAATCCTTGGGCTCGATGGCATCGCCACCGACCTGCACTCCTGCGATGCGATTGCCCTTGAAGACACCGAAGTTTGCGCTCTGCCGTTTGAGCGTATTGAAGAGATCGCCCGGGAGATCAAAGGGCTGCAGCATCACGTCCACAAGATCATGAGCCGCGAAATCGTGCGTGAAAACGGCGTCATGTTGCTGCTGGGCAAAATGCGAGCCGAAGAGCGCCTTGCAGCCTTTTTCTTGAATCTCGTGCAGCGCCTGCATGCGCGAGGGTTTTCTAGTTCAGACCTGATTTTGCGCATGACGCGCGAAGAAATCGGCAGCTACCTAGGGCTGACACTGGAAACCGTCAGCCGCACTTTTTCAAAATTCGCCGACGATGGCATCATCACCGTTAACCAGCGGCATATCCATATTGAAAATGCAGAGGCGCTCAAACGGATTGTGAATCACGAGCCGTGTCGTTGACGTCACGAGGGGTTTTGCTAAGCCACAGCACAAGGCTACTACTGGCCATCACAATCAGCCAAAAGCTGAAAAACGCAGCGGTATAAACCGCTTGGCGTGATGGCTGCACTGTTTGACCGGGCCAATGCACTTCACTTGGGTCGACAGCAGCAAACACCAGCGCCTCCAGCAGGCAGGCAGCCAAAAACGATGGCCAGGTGAGTAGCACCCAGCGCTTCATGCGCCTAGATTTTTCTAGGTCAAGGTTTGGCATGTTTCTCACCCCCCGTAGCGCTGTGGTTGCGGCCTGTTTTAGCCGGTTGCATGGCGGGCTCCGCCACCTTGACCTCTTTGGCCAGCGCCAGGCCTTCCTTGTAATAGTCCTCTGACACCAGCGCATCTGGCCCCTGCAAAATGTACACCGCCGTCACGGCACAGGCCAACACCGCAGATACGGGCCCGGCGATCACCATCCAAACGTAAAACTCTTTGTACCAAGGTCGAACTGTCGGCAAGACTGGGCTGGTTTGGG
>JAYUSD010000022.1:0-13304 GCA_043755865.1 Variovorax sp.
CTCCACACGCTGCCCCGGATCGAGCCGCTCCACACGCCAAATCACCCTGGCCTGATCTTGACGCTTGGCATCTTTGCTGCTTGGTTTTTCATTCGCCGAGGCCAACACGATAGTGCCATGCGCTGGCTGCACGCTGCCTTGCCACAGCGTCGTACCCCAAGGAACGGGAATCGCAAAATCCACATTCAAAAGCCGCCGCTGCGACACATTGCGATGCTGCGCCGCATACTCCACCACATCGCCCGGGCTCACGCTGCTCGCAAGCTCAAGCTCTTCCTGCCCATTGGCCAAGAAATGCACTTTGTACGCTTTGAATTGCGTTTGGATCGGTGAGGTTACGGGCTTTGACGCAACAGATCCGATGGCTGTGCTCTGAGCGATCGCAGATGTTGGGTTGGCAGAAAAAACCGCAAGCTGCAATAGGACGAGGCCAGACTGTACAGCCACCGGCGCACCCATCGGACATGCCGCCGCAAGAGCGGCAAACAATACGCGGGGCATTGCAGCGCAGCGCATCACTGCACCCTACTCCACCCGCACCACACCCGTCGGCTTGAAGCCCAAATCAGCGGCTTTGCCTTTGCGTCCACGCGCTGCTCGGGCGTTGTTCAGGCTGCGAATTTCTAGCTGCTCCTCGCGCTCTTTGCCGCCTCGGCCGATACCCGAGATTTTGATGCTGCGGCTGTAGGCTGCTGCGCCGGCGAGTGTGTCTTTGGCATCCAGATCGATCAGCATCAGGCCGCGCCCGCCCCCTAGCATGGCTTTGAGCTCGGTGATCTCAAAAGTGAGAATTCGGCCACCGATAGATGCGCAAGCCACATGCGTAGCCACTACTAATTTAGGAGCACTCTGCGCAGGCTCTATAACGGCTATTGCCACATTTCGTATAAAAATATCGAGTGGAGAAGGTTTGCAGACTGTCTCACCTGCTTGCACGCTGATAAAGGCTTTGCCAGCTTTTTGGCGCGAGATCATGTGCTCCACGCTGGCGATGAAGCCATAGCCGCCGCTGCTGGAGAGCAAAAGCTGTGCGCTCGTAGGGCCTGCGAAATAGTGCAGAAGCTGCGTGCCGCTTTCCAGCTCAACGAGCGTCGTCACGGGTTGGCCATCGCCGCGTGCGCCGGGCAGCAGGGAGACATTGACGCTGTACACGCGGCCATTGCTTCCAAAAGCGAGCAAGGTATCGACTGTGCGGCATTCAAACGTATCGTAGAGGCCATCACCGGCTTTGAAAGCGAAGCTGTTGGCATCATGGCCATGGCCTGTGCGGGCGCGTACCCAGCCTTTGGCGGAGACGATCACTGTCACCGGCTCATCAACGATCTTGATCTCGGCCACTGATTTTTTCTCGGCTTGGATCAAAGTGCGGCGCGCGTCTTTAGCGGGATCGCCAAAGGCTTTGGCATCTTGCTCAATTTCCTTGATCATCAAGCGGCGCAGCGTGGCGGGCGAGTTGATGATGTCTTCTAGCTTGCCTTGCTCTTGTTTTAGCTCACTGAGCTCTTGCTCGATCTTGATGGCTTCAAGCCTAGCGAGCTGGCGCAGGCGGATTTCTAAGATGTCTTCGGCTTGCCGATCACTCAATTTGAAGCGCGCCATCAACGCAGCCTTGGGCTCATCGCTGTGGCGGATGATGGCGATCACCTCGTCAATGTTGAGCAAAACGATCTGGCGGCCTTCCAAGATATGGATGCGCTCCAACACCTTTTCCAAGCGATGCCGCGAGCGGCGCTCAATCGTGGTGGCGCGAAATTCGATCCACTCGACAAGCATCGCCCGCAGGCTTTTGAGCATCGGGCGGCCATCGAGCCCGATGGAGGTGAGGTTGATCGGGCAACTGCTCTCTAGCGACGTGTGCGCCAAGAGTGCCGTGATCAATTCTTGCTGCCCAATCTTGCTCGTCTTCGGCTCAAACACGAGGCGCACATGCGCATCTTTGTTGCTCTCATCGCGCGCCACATCCAGCAGCGCGAGCATGCTGGCTTTGAGCTGAATCTGATCTTGATTGAGCGCTTTCTTACCCGTTTTCACCTTGGGATTGGTGATCTCTTCAATCTCTTCCAAGACCTTCGCCGTGCTCACGCCTTGCGGCAATTCTGTGACAACGAGCTGCCACTGCCCGCGAGCGAGTTCTTCAATCTTCCAACGGGCGCGGATTTTGAGCGAGCCGCGCCCGGTGCGATACGCCTCGGCAATGTCTGTTGCCGGGCTGATGATTTGGCCGCCATTGGCAAAATCTGGGCCGGGTACGAGCGTGAAAAGCTCCTCATCAGTGAGCTTGGCATTCTTGATGAGCGCGACTGCGGCCTGCGCAATCTCAGATAAGTTGTGGCTTGGAATTTCTGTAGCCAGACCCACCGCGATACCACTCGCCCCATTGAGCAAATCAAACGGCAAGCGGGCTGGCAGCAGGCGCGGCTCAGTTTCCGAGCCGTCGTAATTCGGCGCAAAATCCACCGTGCCCATATCGAGCTCATCAGTGAGCAGCGTGGCAATTTTTGACAGGCGCGCCTCCGTATAACGCATGGCGGCTGCACTATCACCATCGCGCGAGCCAAAATTGCCTTGCCCATCCACCAATGGATAGCGCTGCGAAAAACCTTGCGCCATGCGCACCATGGCGTCATACGCAGCGCTATCGCCATGCGGATGGTATTTGCCCAGCACATCGCCCACCACACGCGCCGATTTCACGGGCTTGGCGCCGCTTGCGCCATTGCTGCCGCCAAACGACAGCCCCATGCGGTGCATGGAATAAATGATGCGCCGCTGCACTGGCTTTTGGCCATCACAGACATCAGGCAAAGCTCGGCCCTTGACCACAGAGAGCGCGTACTCGAGATAGGCGCGCTGTGCGTAGGCGGCGAGATTCAGGCTGTCGCCATTGTCGCCATTGTCGCCATTGTCGCCATCGCTTGGTGCAGCCGGTATTGGTGGCGCAGGCGGGCTGTTGGGAGGATGGCTTGGGGGCTCGATATCAAACAGGGTCGGGTCGCTCATAGGAGGTGTTCGTTTTGAAATTCCGTTAATTTATTTTGTTGCTAGCGGGCGATGCACCCAACGCAGCGGCGGGTGCGTCAACAGCCGGCGAGTTCGTATTCGGCGCTGTGAGCGGTGCGGGCGCTGCGGTAAGGGGCGGCACCATGTTGCCGCGCCCTGCAATTTGACCGGGCGCATTGGCGGCAGGTGCGTTGGGAAACTCCATGCGCACGCGGCCGGGCTGGGTCAGCTGCCCCGCACGCTGATCCTGCTCTTGCTTTCGCGCCACAGCGGCTGGTGGTTTGAGCTGGTTGTAAATCTGCATGACGGTCACCACGTAATTTTGCGTCTCTTTGAACGGCGGAATCTTATTGCCATAACGCTGCACCGCGCCTTCGCCTGCGTTGTAAGCGGCCAGCGCCAGCTCTAGTCTGCCGGGGAACATGTTGATCAGATCGCGCAAATAGCGCGTACCGGCTTTGATGTTGGTTTTGGGATCGATCAGCTTTTTCTCGATCGGTGTTTTCGCATCGCTGCTCACGCCGTAGCGCTGCGCCGTGGGCGGCATCAGTTGCATTAAGCCCACCGCGCCCTTGGGCGAGACCGCGCTGGCATCGAAGCCGCTCTCAGTGGCAATCAGCGCTTGCAGCAGCTCAAAATCCACGTTGTGCGCTTGCGAGGCTTCACGCATGTGATGCTTGACGGCTTTGAAATTGGGCGAAACCTCAAAGAAAGCAAGTAGTTTGGATTGCCGTGCTGGCAACGCCACGGGGCGCGGCGTGTTCAGCTCCAGCTCGGGCTTGGCTGGCGCGGCCAAACCATCGCGGGTATCAAAGCCCGTGTTACCTCGGAAGAAAAGCTCATACCGATCATCAATTTTCTCTGCCGCAAAATGCGCCACGCCTTTCGCATCAATGTAGCCCCAGACATCGGCATGAGCGGGCAAAGCCACCAAAAAGAGCGTCGATCCACAAACTGCCATCATGCCAAATCGCGCAACTGCGCTTAAAGCACCGCACAGCAAGCGCTTTAATTTTGATAGCACACCGCGCAGTTTGCATGCCGGGTAGAGGCCAATTTCATTCATAAATAGGGTCTATTCTTGCATTTCCAAACCCGCCAAGCGCCGGGCTACGAATTCAGTTTTCAGCATCGACAGCACATGCAGCGAATCAAAATCCGCCCCTGCTTGCGATCCCCGGCCTGAAGGCAAACTGCTCGCCCTCTGCTCGATCCTGACCGCCTCGCGCAGCGTGCCCTCCAGCACAAAACCTTCCCCGTCATACAACGCCTTGGCCCGCACATTGCGCGATTTCACATCCAGCCAAAAGCGATGCGCCCCCAAATCATCAAACGCCACCCGCTTGGCCACGCGCAGCGCCGCCCGGCCTAATCCCTGCCCTTTAGACTGAATCACCATGCGCTTCAATTCAATCGACTGATGCGGATTACGGCATCCAATCAATATCAAAAACCCCACAGCCTCCAACCCAGAGCCGCCTTCCACAATAAAGTGCCGCATATCTGGAAACCGAATTGAAGCCTCATGCTGCGTGCGATCCCAAGGCGTGATGAATGGCAAATTCTCAGCATCCTGCTCAAGCGAAAGCACAAATGCGATGTCGCTAGAAAGCGTGGGGCGCAGGCGGATGCGTTGTGCGTTCATGCGTCGCCGTCCACTTCATCTGCTTTTTGCAAACTCAAGGTTTGCTGCAAAGCGGCGCGCTCTTTGTCCATCTCCATGCTCAGTTGCTCCTCTGTTGGAAGCACGAGCTTGTAGCGGCTGGCAAAGAGCTGCTCATTGCCATTGAGCACCGAGTAACGCACGACAGAATGATCTTTGTCTTCGCACAGCAAAATACCCACGGTGGGGTTGTCGCCCTCGCCTCGGCGCAGATCGTCGTACATGCGCACATACATGTCCATTTGACCGATGTCTTGATGCGTCAGTTCACCTGTTTTCAGGTCAATCAACACAAAGCATTTGAGCAAGTAGTTGTAAAACACCAGATCAATATAGAAATCTTTGGTCTCGGTGCTGATGCGCTGCTGCCTTGCGACGAATGCGAAGCCTTTGCCTAATTCGAGCAAAAAAGCTTGCAGCTTGTCCATCAGCGCCTGCTCAAGGTTGGATTCGAGTAACTTGCCCATGCCCGGCAGCCCTAAAAACTCTAGCATGACAGGATCGCGCACGAACGCCCGCGCGGTGTTCTCAGCTTGTGTATTGACCACGGCCTCGTCAGTCACTGCTTTTTTGTCTTGGCTCAGCAACAATCGCTCGTAATACATCGAGCCAATTTGCCGCTCTAGAGCACGGGAACTCCAGTTTTGAGAGATCGATTCGTTCACGTACCATTGGCGCGTTGGTTGGCTTTGCACACGAAGCAAGAGGCGGTAATGCGTCCAGCTCAATTCGCGACGCACTGCGTCGCGAATTGGAAAAGCCAGATAAAAGCCACGCATGTGACGTAAATTCGTGGCATCAAAGCCTTTTCCGAACTCATGAGTCAGCTGCTGAGCAATTTGCGCCATCAAACGCGAACCAAACGCAGCTCTGCTCTCGCCCTGCTGCTCGAATTCCACAATATGCTGCCCGACTTGCCAATAGGTCATGACTTGAATGTTGTCTACAGCCCGCAGCGCCTGCTGGCGCGATTGCGCAATCAGCGCCCGAAGCCCAGAGAGCAAATCAGGCGGCAGAACGGCGAGTTCGGATGCCATCAAACATCCACCTCCACCGAATCCCCATGCAGCTCCATCAGAGAGCGCCGCGCAGCGGCTTCGCCTTTACCCATGAGTTGGTTGAAGCTGTTGCCCGTTTGCGCGAAATCCAGGTTGCCGTATTGAATCGGCAGCAAGCGGCGAGTGTCGGGGTTGAGCGTGGTTTCCCAGAGTTGCTCGGCATTCATTTCGCCCAAGCCTTTGAAGCGGCTGATCGTCCATTTGCCCTCAGCCACGCCTTCTTTGCGCAGCTTGTCCAAGATCGCGGTGAGCTCGCCTGCATCCAGCGCATAGACCTTGCCCGCAGATTTTTTTCCCCGAGCAGGTGTGTCTACTCGAAAGAGCGGCGGGCGGGCTACATACAAATTGCCCGACTCGATCAGCTTCGGAAAATGCTTGTAAAACAGCGTGAGCAAAAGCACTTGAATATGTGAGCCATCCACATCCGCGTCGCTCAAAATACAAATCTTCCCATAGCGCAACCCACTCATATCAGGCGAATCATCCGGCCCATGCGGATCCACGCCAATGGCCACAGAAATATCGTGAATCTCGGTGTTGGCAAACAAGCGATCTCGCTCAACTTCCCATGTATTTAAGACTTTCCCGCGCAGCGGCAAAATCGCCTGTGTCTCTTTATCGCGCCCCATCTTCGCGCTGCCGCCGGCTGAATCGCCCTCCACCAAAAACACTTCGTTGTGCGCCAAATCTTTGCTCTCGCAATCGGTGAGTTTGCCCGGCAACACAGCCACGCCTGAGCCTTTGCGCTTCTCAACCTTTTGGCCTGCGCGCTGGCGCGTTTGCGCCGCTTTGATCGCCAACTCGGCCAAGCGTTTGCCGTAATCCACATGTTGATTGAGCCACAGCTCCATCGCGGGGCGCACGAAGCTGCTGACCAATCTCACCGCGTCACGAGAATTAAGCCGCTCTTTGATCTGCCCCTGAAATTGCGGATCAAGCACCTTTGCTGAGAGCACATACGATGCCCGCGCGAATACATCTTCAGGCATGAGTTTGACACCCTTGGGCAGCAGCGAATGCAAATCCACAAAGCTCTTCACAGCGGTAAACAGCCCATCGCGCAGGCCAGAGTCATGCGTGCCGCCCGCGCTCGTCGGGATCAAATTTACATAGCTCTCACGAACGGCATTGCCCCCTTCGGTAAACGCCACACACCAAGCCGCGCCCTCGCCTTCGGCAAAGGTGTCGTTGTTCTCGGCAAAGCCGTCGCCTTCCCACAGCGGAATCACGGCATCCGCAGACAAGCTTTGCTCCAAATAGTCGCGCAGGCCGCCTTTGTATTGCCAAGTCTGCGTGTCTTTTTTCTTCTCATCCACGAGCGAGACGGTGACGCCCGGCATCAGCACAGCTTTTGAGCGCAGCAGATGCACGAGCTCAGCATGCGGCAAAGCTGAGCTTTCAAAATACTTCGCATCCGGCCAAGCGCGCACAGAAGTGCCGGATTTGCGATCCCCTTCAATCTGCTTGCGCAAATGCAATTTCTCAATCACATCGCCGCCAGAAAAAACAAGCTTTGCCACCATCCCCTCGCGATGGCTCGTCACCTCCAGCCGCTTCGACAGCGCATTCGTCACGCTAACGCCCACGCCATGCAGCCCACCCGCGAAGCTATAAGCCCCGCCGCTATTCTTGTCAAACTTACCCCCCGCATGCAGCCGAGTAAACACGATCTCCAGCACCGCCACCTTCTCCTCAGGATGCAGCCCAAACGGAATCCCCCGCCCATCGTCATGCACGCTGACCGAGCCATCTGAATGCAACTCCACCTTGAGCCGCTTGCCATGTCCAGCCAAGGCTTCATCAGCCGAGTTATCCAACACCTCTTGAATAATGTGCAGCGGATTGTCCGTGCGCGTATACATGCCCGGCCGCTGCTTGACGGGCTCCAGCCCCTTCAAAACACGGATCGAGCCTTCGGAATATTGAGTCGGTATCTTTTCTGACATGGGAGCGATTGTAGTGGCTTGAATCGCAATAGCTGGCTAAAAAGACAGTTTTACACCCACCCCTCTACACACAATTCAAAATTGCTCGGAGTGCTCAGTGCAGTCGCAATAAATCCGTCCATCCCACTTGTGCGATACTTTTTATTCAAAATTCCGAAAACTTACTGACTCCAGCAACCGTTTTGGCTTAGCTGCACAGCAAAGAGGTACATATGTATAAACCGTTAGTCATCCGCTTTGCAGAGCAACTTGCGCTGTGCATTGCGCTGTGCATTGTTGCACTCGGCGCGGTTTCAGCGCAAGACTTGCGTGTGCCAGAAAAAACGTTGCGTGCATTCGCAAGTGAGGCAGAGTTTTTGACCTACTTTGAGCCATTTGCTGCTGAGCGGCAGAGGCTACAGGAGTTGCAGCGACAGCGGCAAGAGGAAGCCCGACAACGCCAAGAGGCAGCGCGCCTTAAATGGGAGGCAGAAAACCCCGGCAAGACATTCCGGCCAGCGCTAGCGCCTCCTCCAGCCCACGCACCGGCGGCAGCGCCTGCTGCTGCTAGCGAATCCATCACTAACTCTCAAACGGCTGGAGTGGACGAAGGCGGCATTGTCAAAGTACACGGCAAGCACTTAATTATCTTGCGGCGCGGGCGATTGTTTAGCGTCAATGTTGACAGACACACGATGGAGCCTGTGTCAACCATCAACGCCTTTGGTCCTGACGTTGAGCCATCAGGGGCTTGGTATGACGAAATGCTAGTCTCTGGAAATACCGTAGCAGTCATTGGCTACAGCTACCGACGAGGTGGCACTGAAGTAGGTCTTTTTAACATCAGCGATCAAGGGCAACTGACCTACCGCCAAACCTACCACCTCAAATCTAATGATTACTATTCCTCGCGTAACTATGCCAGCCGCCTGATCGGCAGCCGATTGATCTTCTACACGCCGATTTCAATCGGCTTCTACGATGCCAACCCACTGGCCAAACTACCCGGTTTGCGCCGTTGGCAGCAGGGTGCAACTGCTGCCGATTTCAAAACAATTGGTCAACCCACCCGCATCTATCGCACTGACGACCCGCTGACGCTGGATGATGGGGGTGTGGTGATGCACACGATTGTCAGTTGCGACCTTGCACAGCCCGAACTAACTTGCCAATCGAGTGCGGCGCTTGGCGGCTACGGTCGGGTCTTTTACGTGTCGTCTCAAGCGGTCTATGTTTGGACTCTGAGCTACAAACGCAATCAGTTGCCTGCGGAGCCCATGCCTGCAGCCTTGTTCCGCCTCCCGCTCGATGGCTCAGCACCGAGTGCTATCAAAACCCAAGGTAGTCCCATTGATCAGTTTTCTTTCTTGGAAGACAAAGATGGCTACTTGAACGTGTTGTTAAAAGCCAATGGTGCAGGTGACAGCATGTGGCGCAGCGAGCAAAATGGCGGGAATATGGCGCTGATGCGATTGCCAGTGCGAGAATTCGGCGACGGCCAAGGTAAAGCACCAGACAGTGCTTACCGTCGCGTGCCCGAACCCGGCCAAGGTAGCATTCAAAACAGGTTTGTGGGCGAACACCTGCTATATGGTGCAGGTAGCGGTTGGAGACGCCCCACCGGGCCTATCAACCGCAATTTAATTGCTGTAGACAAACGCAGCGGGACTGCTACCTCTCTGCCTCTACCCCATTTCGTCGACCGGATTGATGCTCTCGGCCAGCACGCCATCGCCATTGGTACTGACGGCAGAGATCTACATTTCAGCAGCGTGCGCCTCAGCGCGTTGCCAGCGATTGCTGGCCGCTACCAGCGCACCGGCGCATCCCAAGGCGAAACTCGCAGTCATGGTTTTTTCTACAAACCTGACGGTGAGAGTCGCGGCATCGTTGGGCTACCCATACGCGGCGCTGGTCAAGGCACTCACCGACAGTTGTGGGAGGAGCCCGCCGCCATGCTGTACTTAGGTAACAACCAACTCCAGCTCAAAGAAATCGGCAACCTACCCACGCAGCCTGGCACAGGGCGGGCGGACGGTTGCCGTGCGTCGTGTGTAGATTGGTACGGCAACGCGCGGCCTATTTTTCTGGCGGGCCGCGTGTTTGCTCTCATGGGATATGAACTCGTAGAAGGTCGAGTTCTGACTGACAAACAAGGACAGCAACGGCTAGTGGAGTTGCGACGAGTCAATTTCGCTCCAGTCTCGGCAGAGTAATGAGGCTATTAGTTAGATTTTTGTAGGCGTTAGATGTTTGAGATGGCAAGCCAGCAGCAAGACTAATCAACTTCATCCGACATCGGTGTCTACTTGTTGCTATTGCTGCCAGCGCTGCCAATATTGCACCGCCACTTTGTACGTGCCCTGCTGCACCTTCAGCGTCGTTTGTAAATCCGTACCATAGCCACCGCCCATCGCAAACGCCATCGGAATGCGGCGCTGCCAAGCCCAATTCATCACGCGCCGATCTCGCGCTTCTAGGCCATCATAGGTGAGCTTCAAGCGCCCGAGCCTATCGCCTTCGTGCGGGTCTGCGCCTGCAAGATACAAAATGAGGCCGGGAGGATACGGTGAGAAAAAACGCCGCTCCAACTCATCGAGCGCGTGATCAAGCGCGTGCAAATATTCATCATCGCCGCAGCCATCCGGTAAATCGACATCCAAATCGCTGGCCTCTTTGCGAAACGGAAAATTTTTTGCGCCGTGCATCGATAGCGTGAAAACACTTGGATCGTTTTGAAAAATCCGCGCTGTGCCGTTGCCTTGATGCACATCCAAATCAATGATCGCTACATGCAATGGCCTCGCGCTGCCATGCACACGTGCCCATTCGCTTTGCATCAGCCGCGCCGTGACCGCGAAATCATTAAACACGCAAAAGCCACCGCCTTTGTCGGCATAGCTGTGATGCGTGCCGCCGGCGAGATTTGCGGCAATCCCCTGTGGCTGCACACCTGGCGCCAAGCTCAGCCCCGAGCTCAGCCCCAAGCTCACCCGAGCTGCCGCCACACTCGCCCCCACCGAGCGCCGCGCTCTTTCTGCCATCGCTTCGCTCCACGGGAACCCAATTTCCCGCATGATCTTAGGATCAAGCCCGCCCGCTTCCTCGCCCATCGAAATTGCGCGAATATAGGCCGGCGTGTGCACCAAAGCCAGCTCGCCATCGGTCGCAGCCGGTGCGATCTGCATCTGTACCTGTGGCAAATGCCCGGTCAACCAATCACGCAGCATTTTGTATTTCGGCATCGGAAACCGATGGCCTTCGGGCAACGGGAGGACGAATTGATCGGCGTAGAAGGCTTGCATATAAACAGGAGAATTACTATAAAACTGATAGCATCTCACGTAGATTCTATGCCGGCAAAGTGCCTAAAACACTTTAAAATCCGCTGCAAACGGCGCCTTTTTGCTGCCGCAGCAAACAGGCTCTTAAAGTGAGATTTAGAAAAGCACTTCTAATCCGCGTTATTTTGCTGCACCGCAGCAAATATGACTTGCTACCGTCACGGGATTACCCTATACTTCTATTTATGTTGCACCGCAGCAAAATCTTATTTATCAACCCTAGGAGTACACACCATGATGACCGTTGAACAAGTTCTCGCCGCACAAAAAGCCAATTTCGAAACCATGTTTGGTCTGACCAACAAAGCGTTTTCTGGCGTGGAAAAGCTCGTTGAGCTGAACCTCACCGCTGGCAAAGCTGCATTGGCTGAAGCCGCTGAAGGCACGAAAGCTGCTCTCAGCGTGAAAGACGCGCAAGAGTTGATGGCTTTGCAAGCCTCGTTGCTCCAGCCATTGGCTGAAAAGAGCATGGCTTACAGCCGCCACCTTTATGACATCGCCTCTGGCACTGGCGCTGAATTCACATCCGCGGTAGAAGCGCAAACCGCTGCTGCTCAAAAGCAGTTCGCTGGTCTTGTTGATAGCGTTTCCAAAAATGCTCCGGCTGGCTCGGAGTCTGCTGTGGCGATGATGAAAAGCGCTGTGGCTGCTGCTGGTAATGCATACGACGCAGTGCAAAAAGCAGTGAAGCAAGCTTCTGATTTGGCTGAGCAAAACCTTGCTGCTGCAACCCAAACCGCCGTGAACAGCTCCAAAGCTGTCGCAAAAAAACGTTAATTTTCGCGCTGAATTTACTTTGATTGACTTGCACTTGCAATCTGGGAGTTCGCACTCAGCTGTTTAGAGGCAGATGCCAATTCAAGTTGTCAGCCGCAAGGCGACAATCACGTTATTGAGTCATCACACAAGTTGTCTCCTCGGGTCCTTGTTGGCTGCAAAGCCACTGGATCCAGTTCAAAGCCTAGTTCTTCGGAACTAGGCTTTTTTTTTCCGCGATCAAATCCAACATATCGCTCTTAGCCTACGGATCCACAGCGTTGCCGCCTACAGGCTCTTCATCAGGTGAAGCGCAAGATGCATGCTTACTTCTTGAGGCAACAAGTCGATGGATTTCACGGTAGGCATTCTGCTCGGCACATTTTTGCTATCGATCGTGGCGCTTTTTATCTTCATCTGGTCGATGTCTAACGGCCTGTTTGGAGACGGCAGGGCAGCAGCAACTGAGATATTCGCGCCCAATGAGCTGGGCGTGACGGAAGACCCGGCCGCCACGCCAGCGCAAAAAACCAAACTACAGCAGGCCATGGATCCGCAGGAAGCCGCATCAAACATGACGGCGGGCGAAGCTGATTCGCGCCATCGGGCGGATCATTCAACAGCGCTCGTCGTGGGCATTTGCTTGAGCTTGGCAGTCGTTTGGTTACTTTTGGCATTCATCGCCGGGTTGATATCGTCAATCAAAATGCACGAACCCGACTGGTGGGTGCGCTACGAGTGGCTGACGTTTGGCCGCATCCGGCCCATTCATCTGAACATGGTGGCTTATGGCTGGTGTTCGCTCGCAGGCATTGGCGTGGCGCTTTGGATGATTCCACGTTTACTTAAAACGGAGCTGGTCGGCGCAAAGTATGCAATCGCCGGTGGCGCTCTGTGGAGCATTGGCGTCACAGCTGGGCTTGTCGCGATCGGTATGGGTTATTCCGATGGGCTGGAGTGGCTAGAGTTTCCGTGGAAAATTGATATCTTGCTGGTGATTGGCGGCGCGCTGGTTGGCTTTCCACTCTGGCTCACGTTGCTGCGGCGCAAGGTCAAGCACTTGTATGTGTCGGTCTGGTACATCGCGGCGGGATTACTGTGGTTTCCCGTGTTGTTTTTGGTAGGCAACTTTCCCGATCTGCATTTTGGCGTGCAGCAAGCCAGCGTGAACTGGTGGTATGGCCACAACGTACTGTGGCTGTTCTTCACGCCGTTGGGGCTGGCTGCGGCTTACTATTTCATTCCCAAAGTCATTGGCAAGCCAATTTATTCCTACAACCTGTCGTTGTTGGGCTTTTGGGCAACAGCATTCTTCTACAGCCAGGTTGGCGGCCATCATCTGATTGGCGGGCCGGTGCCGTCGTGGTTGATCACGATTTCAATTGTGCAAAGCGTGATGATGCTGATTCCGGTGTTTGCAGTTGCTATCAACCAGCACATGACGGTGGCGGGTAATTTCAGGGCGCTGCTGTATTCGCCAACGCTGCGTTTTATTGTTCTGGGTGCGGTGCTGTACACAGCTGCTTCGGTGCAGGGCTCGCTTGAGGCGCTGCGCGCG
>JAYUSD010000023.1:0-32098 GCA_043755865.1 Variovorax sp.
CGACGAACTCCGCGGCGGCATGGACGCCAGTCAATACAAGGATTACGTCCTGTTCATGCTGTTCATCAAATACATTTCTGATAAATACGGCAACAGCACGGCCTTTGCTCCGCCTGTGATCATCCCGCCGGGCGCAAGCTTTGCCGGCATGATCGCGCTCAAAGGCAAGAGCGATATCGGCGACAAGATCAACACGCATATCATCCAGCCGCTGATTAATGCCAATGAGCGCCTAGCCCGCAGCGATTTTCCGGATTTCAACGATCCGAATAAGCTGGGCGAAGGCCAAGCCAAGGTGGATCGCCTCACCAATTTGATCAGCATTTTCCAAAAGCCTGAGCTCGATTTCTCAGACAACCGCGCCGATCATGACGATATCTTGGGCGATGCCTATGAATACCTCATGCGCCATTTCGCTACCGAAAGCGGCAAAAGCAAAGGCCAGTTTTACACACCCTCCGAGGTGAGCCGCGTGATCGCGCAGGTGATCGGCATTGGCCCGCAGAATACCAAAGCCGCCACCACGGCTTACGATCCAACATGCGGCTCGGGCTCGCTGCTGCTAAAAATTGCCGAGCAAGCGGGCAAGCGGATCACGCTAGAAGGCCAAGAAATGGACGTGACCACCGCAGGCCTCGCCCGCATGAACATGATCCTGCATGATTTCCCCACTGCCAATATTTTGAGCGGCAACACGCTGGCCGAGCCTAAATTCAAAGACGGCCAGCAACTGCGCACCTACGATTACGTCGTGGCCAATCCACCCTTTTCCGTGAAAACTTGGACGAACGGGCTCACGCCGGATGCCGATCCGTATCAAAGATTTGCATGGGGCACGCCGCCGCCCAAGCAGGGCGACTATGCTTTTTTGCTCCACATCATTCGTAGCATGAAGAGCAGCGGCAAAGCGGCTTGTATTATGCCGCATGGCGTTTTGTTTCGCGGCAATGCAGAAGGCCAGATTCGCCAGCAGCTCGTGCGCTCTGGCATCCTCAAAGGCATCATCGGCCTGCCGGCCAATTTGTTTTATGGCACAGGCATCCCCGCCTGCATTTTGGTGCTCGATAAAGAAAACGCTGCCGCTCGCAAAGGCATTTTCATGATTGATGCAGCCAAAGGCTTCATCAAAGATGGCAACAAGAATCGCCTGCGCGAGCAAGATATTCATCGCATCGTGGATACGTTTGCCAAGCAGCTGGATGCGCCGCGCTATGCCCGCATGGTCTCCTCTAGCGAAATCGCCGATCCTAAAAACGATTTCAATCTGAATCTGCCCCGCTATATCGACAGCACCGAGCCCGAAGATCTGCAAGACATTGATGGCCATCTGCTCGGCGGTATCCCTGAGCGCGATTTGGATGCTTCAAATAGCCGCCTCGCCCCGTATTGGCAAGTGTTGCCCGGCCTGCGCAAAAGCTTGTTTGAATCAGCGGGCCGCGCAGGCTATGTGCGCCTCAAGCTCGCGCTGCCCGAAGTCAAGCCAGCCATCCTGAGCCACAAAGAATTTCAAGCGTTTCAAGCCCAAGCCACCACCGGCTTTGCGCATTGGCGCCAAGCCACTACCGTGCGCCTGCAAGCCTTCAAAAAAGGCGGCCATCCCAAAGCGCTGATCCACGCCATCGCCGAAGAGCTGCTCGCGGCCTATGAATCGGCTCCGCTGCTCGATGCCTACGATATCTATCAGCATCTGATGGATTATTGGGCCGCCACCATGCAAGACGATTGTTATTTTGTAGCAGCCGATGGCTGGCTGGCCGAGCCCGCTCGCATCATTGAGACGGATAAGAAAGGCAAGCAAAAAGACAAAGGCTGGGCCTGCGCCCTCGTGCCCAAAGCCCTCATCGTGGCGCGCTACTTTGCCAAGCAGCAAACAGCCCTAGATGCCAGCGAAGCCGCGCTCGATGCAGCCAGCGCCAGCCTCGCCGAGCTAGAAGAGGAGCATGGCGGCAGCGAGGATGAGGGCTACCTTGGCGCTCTCGACAAAATCGATGCCGCCCACATCAACGCCCGCTTGAAAGAAATCAAAAGCGAGAAACTCACCAAAGAGGCTAAAGACGAACTCGCCATTCTGAAGAGCTGGCAAGATCTCACAGCAAGCCAAGCCGCGCTCAGGCGCACAGCCAAAGAGCAAGATGCCGCGCTCGACAAACTCGCCTATGAGAAGTATCCGCATCTCTCCGTGGCTGATATCAAAGCTTTGGTGATCGACGATAAATGGATGGCCAGCCTAGGCACTGTGGTGCAAGCCGAGCTGTCTCGCGTCTCGCAAACCCTCACCAGCCGCCTGCGCGAGCTCGCCGAGCGATACGCTGCGCCGTTGCCTGAGCTGATCAGCGAGGTGGATGCGCTATCAGCCAAGGTGAATGCACATCTCAAGCGCATGGGGGCAACCGTATGAGTAAAGACACAAAATCTACCATCCATGTGCAAGGCACGGCGGTAACGATCCTCTCGCAGACAGAAGATGATTACATCTCCCTCACCGACATTGCCCGCCACCGCGATATTGAGCGTACAGACTACATCATTCAAAACTGGCTGCGTAACCGCGCTACGGTTGAATTCCTCGGGCTTTGGGAGCGATTGAACAATCCCCAATTCAATGCCATCGAATTCGATGGGTTTAGATTTCAAGCTGGGCTCAATAGCTTTGCATTGACCCCGAAGCGCTGGATCGAGGCCACACAAGCTGTGGGCCTGATCTCAAAAGCAGGCCGATATGGAGGCACTTTTGCCCATAAAGACATTGCTTTGGAGTTTGCAAGCTGGGTATCAGTGGAGTTCAAGCTCTATCTCATCAAAGAATTCCAGCGCCTCAAGAGCGACGAAAGCCGCCGACTCTCGCTGGATTGGAATTTAAGCCGCTCGCTCTCCAAGCTCAATTACCGCATCCACACCGATGCCATCAAAACGCATCTCATTCCAGCAGCCATTACGCCAGAGCAAGCCAGATTCACCTACGCCAGCGAGGCTGATGTGCTTAATGTGGCGCTGTTTGGCCAGACGGCCAAGCAATGGCGCGATGCCCATCCTGATCAAAAAGGCAATATGCGCGATGAAGCGGATGTTACTCAGCTCTTGGTGCTCGCCAACCTAGAAAGCCTCAACGCCGAATTCATCCACATGGGCTTGAGCCAAGCAGACCGGCTGCACAAACTCAATCAAAACGCAATCCGTCAATTACAAAGCCTCACCGCCCATCTTGCGACGCGGCCTTTGAGCATTGGGGTGGCCCTAGGAGAATCGCGTGAAGCGTGAGATAACTCCTGATTTGATAGCACTCTACGCATATTCTATGCCGGCGAGTAGCCGATTTGGCTTGAAATTTGAGTGTTTAGCGCCGTTTGACGGCGCTAGGGCTGCTGTGTCGCAGGTGGGTGCGCTATGAGCACGGAATTGCGGGCGGGGTACATGCGGACTGAGGTGGGAGTGATTCCGTAGGATTGGGCAATAGTGCCCTTCGGAAAGCTATTTTCTTTTGCAAACGGTATCAACGCGGATAAAAAAGCATATGGCAAAGGCATTCGCTTCATCAACGTCTTAGAACCGATAAATCACTCACACATTTACGGCGATGAAATTACTGGTCACGTTGAAGTTTCTAGTTCTGTGGCATCAACGTACTCTGTTCGACGCGGCGACATGGTGTTCAATAGAACATCCGAAACTGATTCGGAAGTAGGGCTTGCAGCAGTCTATCTCGGCGAAATGCACGTGATCTTTGGCGGTTTTGTTATTCGTGGAAGACCAATTGGCAACACCCTCGATCCGGAGTATTGCGGCTACGCATTTCGCTCAAATCAAATTCGGTCGCAGATTATTCCAATGGGGCAAGGTGCCGTTCGAGCGAATATCGGTCAGCAGAATCTTCAACGAGTGCTCGCTTTAGTACCTCCTCAGCCCGAACAACGCGCCATCGCTGCGGCGTTGAGTGATGTGGATGCGTTGCTGGGCTGGCTGGATCGGTTGATTGCCAAGAAGCGCCATCTCAAAAAAGCCGCCATGCAACAACTCCTCACCGGCCAAACCCGCCTACCGGGGTTCAGCGGGGAGTGGGAGGCGAAACGGTTGGGAGATCTCGGCAAATGCCTTCGCGGTGTAAGTTACAAGGGCGATAGCGACTTATCCACTCACGACACATCGGCAACGAAACGGCTTCTTCGCTCAAATAATGTGCAGAACGCGAGCGTAGTTACAAGCGAAGTTCAGTTTGTTAACGCAGAGAGAGTTGCAGCACACCAAATTCTTCAACGCGACGACATCCTGATTTGCATGGCAAATGGCAGCAAAGCTCTTGTCGGCAAGGCAGGCTTGTTCACTACGGAAAATGGATACGCATACACCTTCGGTGCTTTTATGGGCTGTTTTCGCACGACAGAGAATAATGCGAATTCGACTTTTGTTTTCTATCTTTTCCAAACCAATCATTATCGAGATTGCATCAATAACGCTCTCGCTGGATCAAGCATTAACAACTTGATGCCCAGTAGCATTGAATGCCTTGAGTTCAATTTACCAAACTCAGCCGAACAAACCGCCATCGCCACCAGCCTCTCCGACATGGATGCCGAGCTTGATGCGCTTCAATCCCGTCGCAGCAAAACCCAAGCGCTCAAGCAAGCCATGATGCAAGAGCTGCTGACTGGCAGAATTCGATTGGCATGAAAGAAAACCAACACACCGAATGGAAAGAATCTTGGCGCGATGATTATTTGTGCTGGGTGTGTGGTTTTGCCAATGCGGAAGGCGGCTCGCTGGTGATTGGGCGCAATGACAAAGGCCAAGCTATCGGCGTGGCCAATGCTGAGCGGCTGCTGGAGGAGATTCCCAATAAAGTGCGCGACGTGTTGGGCATCATGGTGGATGTGAATTTGCTGCTCGTGGATGGCAAAGAGCTGCTAAAGATTCGCGTGGAGCCGTATCCGAGCCCGATCAGCTACAAAGGGGAATATCACTTTCGCAGCGGCAGCACGAAGCAAGAATTGAAGGGCGCGGCGCTGGCGCATTTTTTGCTCAAAAAACAAGGCTTGCATTGGGATGGCGTGGCGCTGCCTGGCCTCAAGGTGAGCGATTTGGATGCGGGGGCGCTTGCGCTCTTTCGCCAGCAGGCGGTGCGTAGCCAGCGGCTGCCAGAGGCCGCGCTGCAAGAGACTGATGCGGCGCTGCTGGAGCGCTTGCATTTGGCTCAAGATGGCGCTTGCAAGCGAGCGGCGGCGCTCCTTTTTCATGCCGATCCGGGGCGTTGGTTTACCGGCGCTTTTGTGAAGATTGGCTTTTTTGAAAGCAATGCCGATCTTAAGTATCAAGATGAGATCACTGGGCCGCTCTTGGTGCAGGTGAATAAAATCATTGAGCTGCTGCAAGCCAAATACATGAAGGCGCTGATCAGCTATGAGGGCTTGCAGCGGGTAGAGACATGGCCTGTGCCCCTGCCGGCGCTGCGCGAGGCTGTGCTCAATGCGGTGGTGCACAAGGATTACACCAGCGGCGCGCCGATTCAGATCAGCGTGTATCCCGATAAGCTGATGATTTGGAATGCGGGGCGCTTGATCCCAGAGTGGACTGTTGAGCGGCTACTGGCTAAGCATGCTTCTGCGCCTTTTAACCCCGATGTGGCGAATGCATTCTTTCGCGCGGGGCAGATTGAATCTTGGGGGCGCGGGATTGAGGGCATGGTGCGCTCTTGTTTGGATGCAGGACTGCAAGCGCCACTGATGCAGCTTGAGGATGGCGGGCTTTGGGTGACGTTTGAATTTGCGCCGGCTGCGCAGGCTGAGCCTCTGAAGAGGGGTGAAAAGTGGGGTGAAAAGTGGGGTGAAAAAACCACGGCAACCCGCTTGGCGCTGATACAGGCCATGCGCCACCATCCGCAGATCAGCACAGCAGCTTTGGCAGCAGCAGTGGGCATGCGTTCCACGAGTGGGGTAGAAAAACATTTGAAGGTGCTGCGAGAGGCAGGATGCATCCGCCGCGTGGGGCCCGCAAAAGGCGGCTCTTGGGAAGTGATGGAGGAGGATCGATGACCACACCCGCTCGCTCTGAGCGCAACACGCAAGATCGTGTGATTGCCCTGTTTACAGACAAGACACGGCCTGATTGCTTAGGCTATCGCTATCTGGATGACTGGAGCAAGCGGGAGGGCAATCGTGCCATTGAGACGGCGTTGCTAAGCAAGCATTTGGCGGCGCGCGGCTATTCGCCAGCCCATATTTCTGCAGTGCTCCAGAAGCTGGAAATCGCCGCCGATTGCACGGGCATCACGCTGTATCAAGCCAATTTGCGCACCTATCAATTGCTGCGCTATGGCGTGCCGGTGCAGATTGCGGCAGGGCAACAGTATGAGACGGTGCATCTGATTGACTGGGAGCATGCGGAGAACAATGATTTTGCTTTGGCTGAGGAAGTGACGCTGAAGGGCGGCCACCAAAGGCGGCCAGATATCGTGCTGTATCTCAATGGCTTGGCCGTTGCGGTGATTGAGCTCAAGCGCAGCTCGGTGGATGTGGTCGATGGGGTTCATCAGCTTTGCACCAATCAAGAAGAGCTGTTTAACCAAGGCTTTTTTAGCGCGGTGCAATTGTTGATAGCGGGCAGCGATTCACAAGGCTTGCGCTATGGCACAGCCACCACCGAGGCGCAATTCTTTGTGGAATGGAAAGATGAAGCACCTTTGCTTGATGGCACAAGCCCCGCAGAAGGCGCGCTGCTCGACAGGCCGCTGGCGCAGATGTGCAACAAGGCTAGGCTGCTTGATTTGATGCGGCATTGCATGATTTTTGATGGCGGGCGCAAGAAAGTGCCACGGCAGCATCAGTACATTGGGCTGAAAAAAGCGCAGGAGCGCATCGCCAAGCGCGAGGGCGGCGTAATCTGGCACACGCAAGGAAGCGGCAAAAGTATCTTGATGGTCCTGCTGGCCAAATGGCTGCTGGAGCATGATCCGCAGGCACGCATCTTGATCGTGACGGATCGCGATGAGCTGGATAAGCAGATTGAAGGCGTGATGCGCAATGCAGGCGTGATTGGCGCGGAATCTGCCTCGCCGCGCATCACCTCGCGCGCGGAGTTTGTGGCCAAGCTTACGGCTGCAGCCCCGCGCTTGCTTTGCGCTTTGATTCATAAATTTGATGTGGCCGATCTGAAAGGCGAGCCGCCGCGCATCATGGGCAATTTTTACGTCTTCGTCGATGAATGCCATCGCACGCAGGGCGGCGATATGAACAGCCAAATGAAACGCTGGCTGGGCGAGGCGCTTTTCATCGGCTTCACGGGCACGCCGCTATTACGCGCAGACAAGAAGATGACGCGGGATGTGTTTGGCACCACCATTCATACCTATAAATTCCACGAAGCTGTGGCGGATAAAGTGGTGCTCGATCTGAAATACGATGCGCGAGATGTGCCGCAGCGGCTGACTTCACAACAGCGAATCGACGAATGGTTTGAACACAAGACCAAGAACTTAAACAATTTTCAAAAAGCTCTGGTGCGCAAACGCTGGGCCACGATGGAAGAGCTGATGAGCGCCGAGGGGCGTAAGCGCGAGATCATCGCCGATATCATTGGCGATTTTGCACTCAAGCCGCGCCTAAACAATGATCGCGGCACAGCGATTTTGGTGACTTCTTCGATCTACGATGCTTGCCACTATTTCAGGCTGTTTCAGCACACCCACTTTGGCGCGTATTGCGGCATCATCACATCGTATGAGCCGAATCACAACACGATCTCTCGTGAAGCACCCAACAGCGATGAGCGCTATAAATTTGACACTTACTCGCAGCATGTCTTGACTGGCTTTGCCACCACAGAAAAATATGAAACTGAGATGAAGCGCCGCTTCATTGAAGAGCCTGCCAATCTAAAGCTGTTGATCGTGGTAAGCAAGCTGCTCACAGGCTTTGATGCACCGAGCTGCAGCTATATTTATCTCGACAATGAGCTGCGCGGCCACAACCTCTTTCAAGCGATCTGCCGCACCAATCGGCTGGATGGAGACGATAAAACCTTTGGCTATATCGTGGACTATAAAAAGCTGTTTGGCGATGTGCAGGAAGCGATTGCGATTTACAGCTCCGATGAGCTCGATACCGAAGACGATGGGCAAGGCAGCAACAACATTCAGCTGAAAAACTGGCTGGAAGAAGGCCGCAAGCAGCTGGATGCCGCAATGGAGTCGCTGCGCTATTTGTGCGAGCCTGTGGCGCTGCCCCGCACGATGGAGCAATACCTGCACTATTTTTGCGGCGATGCCGCGAGCGCGAATGCGCTTGGGGAAACCGAGGCGCTGCGAATCACGTTTTACAAAGCCGCTGCCACCTTCGTAAGAGCCTTTGCTGCGATTGCTCAAAATCTCGATGAAGCCGGCTACAGCGCGGCTGCCATTGTGGCCTTGCAAAACGATGTGGCTTTCTACAGCGAGATTCGCTCCGCCATCAAAAAGCATTCGGGCGAGGAGCTGGATATCAAGCCTTATGAGGCAGATATGCGGCATCTGCTCAATACCTATGTGCAAGCGGATCCGGCGGCAAATTTGGGCGAGCTGGGCGAGCTATCGCTGACTGAATTGATCATCGAAACCGGCATTCATGATGCGATTGCCAAGCGCCTGAATGAAAAAGGCAAGCTCTCCAACAAAGCGATTGCTGAGGGCATCATCAACAACATCCGCAAGACGATCATTCGCGATCAGCTCACTGATCCTGCGTTTTATGAAAAGATGTCGAAGCTGCTGGCTGATTTGATCAAGCAAAGCCGCGCGGATGCTGCGGCCTATGAAGAATTTTTGCGCAACGCAGAGGCTTTGGTGACGCAACTTGCTGCCAAGCAAACCAATGAGGCTTTGCCTGCGCAACTGCATGGCAAGCGCGAAGCGTCGGTGCTTTACAACAATCTTGCCAAAATACTTGCTGAGGCGAATCCAAATCAAGTGTCAAATAGCAGCGGGGATTTTGGAGGCAAGCGCTTGGCGCTGGCTCTTAGTATCGACAACGTGATCCGCGAGCAAGCACCTGCCGGATGGCGCGGCAATCAAGCGCGTGAGGCGCAGGTGCTCAATGCCTTGTTTCCGCTTTTCGATGGCAACCGCGAAGCCACGCGGGCCGTGTTTGAATTGGTGAAAAACCAGCCGGGCTATTGATGGCACAGACGATCAAGCTAGGTGATGTCGTGATCGCTTGGACGCGCCGCGATGTGAAAAATGTGCATCTCTCGGTGCATCCACCTGATGGGCGAATCACGCTCGTATCGCCCAAGCAGACGCGCCCTGAGGTGGCTCGCGCCTACGCTGCCACCAAGCTCAGCTGGATTCGCCAGCAACAGGCCACGCTCAAAGCACAAGCGCGTGAGACACCGCGCGAGTTCATCGAACGCGAGAGCCATTATGTTTGGGGGCGACGCTATTTGCTCTCTGTCAACTACAAGGAAGCCAAGCCTGCCGTGCAACTCAGTCATCGCAAGATCACGCTCAGCTTGCGGCCAAACAGCGATTTTTACAAACGCGAAGAGATCATGCAGGAATGGCATCGCTCGCTGCTACATGAGACTGTGCCCCAGCTGCTGTGGAAATGGGAGAAAAAGCTGGGCGTTGAAGTGATTGCCTATTTTCTCCAACGCATGAAAACCAAATGGGGCAGCTGCAATCACCGTGAGCAAACCATTCGCCTGAATACTGAGCTCGTGAGAAAGCCCAAAGATCTCATCGAATACGTGATCGTGCACGAGATGATTCACTTGATCGAACCCACGCATGGTGAGCGATTCGTGGCGCTTCTCGATCAGCACTATCCGAGCTGGAGAGAAGCGCGCGCAGAACTCAATGAACTGCCACTAGGAGCACAGATATGGCGGAATTAGTGGCAGATCGCCGGCATAGAATATGCGCAGAGTGCTATTGAAATAATAGTAATCGTTGCAGACTCTTGCGCAGAATTACATCACAACAGCATCCGCCGCTTCTTTGTATTCAGCAATCTGGTCGAAGTTGAGGTACTTGTAGATCTTGCTGCTGTCTTGGTTGATCACGCCGATGTCGGCGAGGTATTCTGCCTTGGTGGGGATGCGGCCTAGCTTGGAGCAGATGGCTGCAAGCTCTGCGCTGCCTAAATAGACGAAGGTGTTTTTGCCTAGGCGGTTGGGGAAGTTGCGCGTTGACGTGCTCATCACTGTCGCGCCTTCTTTGACTTGGGCTTGGTTGCCCATGCAGAGGCTGCAGCCTGGCATTTCCATGCGGGCGCCTGCGTTGCCGAAGACGCCATAGTGGCCTTCTTCTGTGAGTTGCTGCGCGTCCATCTTGGTGGGCGGGGCCATCCAGAGTTTGACGGGAATGTCTCGCTTGCCTTCCAAGAGTTTGGAGGCAGCGCGGAAGTGGCCGATGTTGGTCATGCAGCTTCCGATGAAGACTTCATCGATCTTGTTGCCGGCTACATCACTGAGTGTTTTTGCGTCATCAGGATCGTTGGGGCAGCAGACGATAGGCTCGGTGATCTCGGCCAAATCGATCTCGATGATGGCGGCGTACTCTGCGTCGGCATCGCCTTTCAAGAGCTGCGGATTGGCGAGCCACTTTTCCATTTCTTTGATGCGGCGGGCAATCGTGCGGGCGTCTTGGTAGCCTTGGGCGATCATGTTTTTCAGCAAGACGATGTTGCTGTTGATGTATTCGATGATCGGCTCTTTATTTAAAGCAATCGTGCATCCGGCGGCCGACCGCTCAGCCGATGCATCACTCAATTCAAACGCTTGCTCGACCTTGAGATCTGGCAAACCTTCGATTTCTAAAATGCGGCCAGAGAAGATATTGATCTTGCCGGTTTTCGCGACTGTCAAATGGCCGGCTTTGATGGCGTACAGCGGAATCGCGTGCACAAGATCGCGCAGCGTGACGCCGGGCTGCATCTTGCCTTTGAAGCGCACCAAGACGCTCTCTGGCATATCGAGCGGCATCACGCCTGTGGCCGCACCGAAAGCCACCAGCCCTGAGCCTGCGGGGAAGCTGATGCCGATGGGGAAGCGGGTGTGGCTGTCGCCGCCGGTGCCCACGGTATCGGGCAGGAGCATGCGGTTGAGCCATGAGTGGATGATGCCGTCGCCGGGCTTGAGGCTAATGCCGCCGCGATTGCTGATGAAGTTGGGCAACTCGTGGTGCATCTTCACATCGACTGGCTTGGGGTAAGCGGCGGTGTGGCAGAAGGATTGCATGACGAGATCGGAGCTGAAGCCGAGGCAGGCGAGGTCTTTGAGCTCATCGCGCGTCATCGGGCCGGTGGTGTCTTGTGAGCCGACACTTGTCATTTTTGGCTCGCAATACGTGCCGGGCAGAATGCCTTTTTGTTGTCCATCAACTTCAGGCAAGCCACATGCGCGGCCAACCATTTTTTGAGCGAGCGTGAAGCCTTTGGCTTTGGACGTAGGCGGCGCGGGCAAGCGGAACAGAGTGGAGGGTGGAAGACCCAAAGCCTCGCGCGCCTTGCCTGTGAGGCCACGGCCGATGATCAGCGGAATGCGGCCGCCAGCGCGCACTTCGTCAAACAGCACATCACTTTTCAGCGTGAATTCAGCGACGACCGCGCCGTTTTTAAGCGCTTTGCCATCGTAGGGACGCAACTCAACTTCATCGCCGAGATTCATTTGGCTCACATCGAGCTCAATGGGCAAAGCGCCGGAATCTTCCATGGTGTTGTAGAAAATCGGGGCTATTTTTGCGCCGAGGCAGACGCCGCCGTTGCGTTTGTTGGGGATGAAGGGAATGTCGTCGCCCGTCCACCAGAGCACGCTGTTGGTGGCTGATTTGCGGGATGAGCCTGTGCCGACCACATCGCCCACATAAGCGACAACTGCGCCTGCTGCTTTGGCTTTGGCGACTAAATCGTTGATCAGCTTCACAGGGCCGCGCTTGCCATCATCTTCTGGCACGAAAGGCGCGCCATCGCGTTTGTTTTTAAGCATCGCGAGCGCGTGCAGCGGAATATCGGGCCGGCTCCATGCATCGGGCGCGGGAGACAGGTCGTCAGTATTCGTCTCGCCGGGCACTTTGAAAATCATGAGCTTGATGCTTTTAGGCACTTCGGCTCGCGAGGTAAACCACTCCGCATCAGCCCAGCTTTGCATCACGGCTTTGGCGTGGGCATTGCCTTTATCGGCTTTTTCTTTGACGTCGTGAAACTGATCGAACATGAGCAGTGTTTTCTTCAAACCTTGTGCGGCTACTGCGCCGCAAGCTGCGTCATCGAGCAGCTCAATCAATGGCGTGAGATTGTAGCCGCCAAGCATCGTGCCGAGCAGCTCGGTGGCTTTCTCGCGGCTGATCAGGCTAGAGGGCTCTTTGCCCAAAGCAACAGCGGCGAGATAGGAGGCTTTGACTTTTGCGGCATCGTCCACGCCAGCTGGCACGCGATGCGCAATCATCTCGACCAAGGCAGTGCCTTCACCGACTGTTGGATTTTTCAGTTGCTCGATCAGTTCGCCGGTGAGTTTGGCTGACAAGGGCAGGGGGCTGATGCCAAGAGCCGCGCGCTCGGCGACGTGGGCTTGGTAGGTGGTAAGGAAGGCGGATGCCATGGTACGAACTCCTGTGGAGAAAAAATCAATGAAATTTAAAGATAAATCGGCGTGTAGCCGGCATATATATTGCGCGGCATGCTATCAAAGTTGTAGTGTGATGGGCACGCAATGTGCTCAGCGTGATGGGATGCTGAGATTGAGTGGAGCCGGTGCGGGTAAAGCTGTGGCCGTGGGTGCAACTGCGGGAGCGGCGCTTTCGCTGGATGCAACTTGCGGTAACGGCTCTGCATTGGGCACGGTGCCTGCCGGCGAGCCCAGCAGGCTGGAGGGTGGCGCGGAGCGCATAGCCTCGGCGACTAGTTTTTGCGCCGCGCCCATGCATTCGTCTGCCAAGCGCTTGCCATTTTTCTCATCAAGCAGCATGGATTTGTTGGCCAACTGCAGCCACACGCCGCCACGGGCTTTGTCTTCTAGCCGAATAGCGCCGGTGGTGGTGAGCACGGGGATGGCACGAAAGCGCTGGCTGCCCGTGGTGATGGTGAAGTACCCGGGGGACTTTTCGTCTGCCAATATGCCGACGTTGTGTCCTAGTTCGCAGGGGATACGGCCCGTTTGCACGCGCTCCGCTATGGCCAAGAGCTCGGCCGGTAAGGCATTGTCTTGCTTTGCAGCAATTTCTTGCTTGAATTTTTCGCGATCTGCGGCGTTGCCGGTGGCTTTCTGCTTGGGCTGCGTTTGCGCATAGGCGGCAGGAATGGCCAGCAAGGCGACTGTGAGGAAGGCCAACAAGCGAAGGGAATTGAGTCTCATGATGCAGCGCTTTCTACGGTGGATATGGCGGAAGCTGGCGTGAAAAACTCACGCAGACTGGAGGGCAGGTGCTCTAAATTGAGGCGGCCCGTTGCAAAAGCGCGCTCCAGCAGCTGCCAATAATAGCGGTAGCTGGCGCGATCATGCAAATGGCCATCAAAACTCGCTGGCGCCCAATGATTATCTGCGCCAAGCGCTACGATTTTAGTAGCAATTTGGATGTCTTGTATTTGCGCAGACATGGCCTGCAAAATCGGCCGCACCTGAGCTGGATGAATGCTCCACATGCGGGTGTAGCCAAGCTGTTGACTGGCTTGCGTAGCGGCATGTTGCAACTTGGCAATGTCTGTAAACTCCGTGACGACGCAATGGCTGGGCACCTTGCCATGCGCATGGCAAGCCGCAGCGATTTCTAGCTTCGCGCGCACGACAAGTGGATGTGTGAACTGACCGTCTGCGGTCATGGCGCTGGCAGGAATTGCGCCCCCATGGCTGGACACGAAATCCATCAGACCAAAGCTGATGCTTTGCACGCGTGGATGCGCAGCAATTTCAAATGCTTTTGAGATGGCTGCGCTGGATTCGATGAGCACATGAATGGGAAGCTTTGTGCCACCGGCCGCGTCAATCGCTTGTGCTGCGGCATCTACATCCGTTGCGCTTTCCACTTTGGGAATCATCACATAAGCCAGATGCTGCGCTGCGCCGCCCACGATGATGCTTACGTCCTCGTGAAACGCTGCGTGGTCAACCGCATGCACACGCACGCCTATTCTTGGTACTATTATTTTAATAGCGCTCTGCGCATATTCTATGCCGGCTAGCAGCGTATTTAGCACCAAATTGGCATGAAAAACTTCTTCGCCCACGGGTGCGCCGTCTTCGCAATCGAGGGTCACGTCCATCACACAAGCGCCGAACTCTTGGATGAGCTCAGCTTGCAGCACGAGGGACTTTTTCATGCGTGCTTCCACACCGCAGTAATGATCGACCACAGGCAGCTGGAATGCTGCTGCCTGAGAGCCGAGTAGTACTTCGCGGGGATGGGTCATGGGAGCTATGGCGTGAGACTAGGTAACGCGAAAAACACTAAAAGGACGCGAAAAGCGCGAAATCAAATTCTTGATTCTTTTTTTGCGTTTTTCGAATCACTTTCGCGCTTTTCGCGTTACCTAGTTTTGAATCCGATTACACCAAATGAGCCACGCCAGCTTGCTCGTCGGTTAATTCTTTGAGCGTCAAGTTAATGCGCTCTTGGCTGAATGCGTCGATGGCAAGGCCTTCAACGATCTTGTATTCGCCGCCTTCGCACGTCACCGGGAAGCCAAACATCACGTCTTTTGGAATGCCGTATTCGCCATTCGATGGGATGCCCATCGTGACCCATTTGCCATGCGTGCCAATCGCCCAATCGCGCATGTGGTCAATGGCTGCGTTGGCGGCCGATGCGGCTGAAGACAGGCCGCGCGCGGCGATGATGGCTGCGCCGCGTTTGCCCACCGTTGGCAAGAAGGTATTCGCGTTCCACTCTTGATCGTTGATCATGTCTTTGATGGATGCGCCAGCCACATGTGCGAAACGATAGTCCGCATACATGGTGGGCGAGTGGTTGCCCCAGACGCAGAGTTTCTCAATGCTTCCCACTGCTTTGCCCGTTTTCGCTGCGATTTGCGAGGCAGCGCGGTTGTGATCGAGGCGCAGCATGGCGGTGAAATTCTTGCGCGGCAGATCGGGGGCGCTCTTCATGGCGATGTAGGCATTGGTGTTGGCCGGATTGCCCACCACGAGCACACGCACATTGCGTGAAGCGACTGCATTCAAAGCCTTGCCTTGTGCCGTAAAAATCGCGCCGTTGATCGAGAGCAGCTCTGCGCGCTCCATGCCGGGGCCGCGTGGGCGCGAGCCCACGAGCAAGGCGTAATCGGTATCTTTAAATGCAGTCATCGGATCGGAATGCGCTTCCATGCCAGCGAGCAGCGGGAAGGCGCAATCTTCCAATTCCATCATCACGCCCTTGAGTGCGTTTTGTGCTTTCTCATCGGGGATTTCAAGCAATTGCAAAATCACAGGCTGATCTTTGCCCAGCATTTCGCCAGAGGCGATACGGAACAACAAGGCATAGCCAATCTGGCCAGCAGCGCCGGTGACGGCTACGCGAACGGGTTTTTTGCTCATGGGAGGCTCCTGATAAATGAAGATGAAATCGTTGCATTGAAGCAGTGTGGCTCAGCGGTCAAACTAGCTTCAAAAGACCCCGAGAGTTTACCCTCGATTAGATCATCTGAACATTTTGTCTTATGTCTTATATAAGATAAACTCAGCGAAATTCAAGGATGACTGCAAGCTATGGCTATTTCCCCGGACGCACACGATGCGCCCACCCTAACGCCGCTCTTCACGCCGCTCTACAGCCAGATCAAAACCCTGATCTTGCAGAGCTTGCAGGCGGGCGAGTGGAAGCCGGGTGACGCGATCCCCAGCGAGATGGAGCTAGCTGCGCGATACCAAGTCAGCCAAGGCACAGTGCGCAAAGCGGTGGACGAGTTGGCCACCGAGAATCTCGTTAATCGTCGTCAAGGCAAAGGCACTTTCGTCGCCACGCATGAAGAGCAGCAGGTTCAATTTCGCTTTCTCAAGCTGGTGCCTGATAGTGGCGCACCCGGCAGCGAAGGCCCAGCAGAGCGGCAAATCTTGGAGTGCAAAAAGAGCCGTGCGAGTGCAGAAATCGCCAAACTGCTGGGCTTGCGCACAGGAGACGCCGTGCTGCAAATCCGCCGCGTGCTCGGCTTCAAAGGCGTGCCCACGATTTTGGAAGACATCTGGCTGCCCGCCGCCGCCTTCAAAGGGCTAACTGCCGAGCAACTGGCCAACTATCCCGGCCCGAGCTACGCGCTCTTCGAAACCGAATACAACGTGCGTATGCTCAGAGCCGATGAGAAAATTCGCGCCTTGCCGGCAACAATAGAGCAGAGTTTGCTATTAAAAGTGAAGCAAGACACGCCGTTACTCTTCGTCGAGCGCGTGGCCTACACGTATCGCGACACGCCTATGGAATTGCGGCGCGGCTATTACCGCACTGACACGCATCATTATTTCAATACGCTGAGCTAGTTCAAGCTTTCTTGCCACATTCGCGCCTAGCGGTTCTCTTGAGGCATCGTTCAGTTGGATAAGGTTCGTTGTTGAGTACAGATGCCACAACTTGCTCATAAAACTTTGCATCGTTAGAGCCAGAGAAAACGTCATACACCTCGTTGTTGACCAAAATGACAACTTGTGCTGAACCACCTATGCCTCCAGTTGCATCAAGCAATTTATCGCGCATGGGTTTAATGCGATCTGGCAGAAAAAATGCAGATGGAACGGGTGATCGAATTGTTTTGGTCACAAAAGTCCACTCAAGTTTGGAAAATACTGCGCTTTTTTGTAGTTTAGGAAACTCCAAACCTCGAAAAGCGACACATGGCGGGCAATCGTTGCCACCGAAATAAACGACGTGAATATGTGGTGGCTTGGACTGTTCAGGCTGAGCAGGCTTGATTGTGTCTTGAGCCACTGCAATCGAACACAGCGATGCGGCTGTGATGAAAAAGCAAGCTAGGTTTTGTAAAATTTTAGAGATTGTCATTTTTGTTCCTTGACCAGTGGGTCTATGGTCTGATGCGGTGACGTAAAAGTCAATACCTCAAACTAATGAGATCCAGCCGCATCATGCCGCGCGGTACTCTCGCCTTTGTCGTGCAATATCGCCGTCCAGCCGCTCGGCCAAACTTTCGATATCGGCTTTGCTAACACCACAGGTTGCAAAATGCGCTTGCCAGCCATTCACCACATCCACCACGCGAGTCATTTGAGCTTTGGCTTCTGAGGCAGATAAGCCAAATAGTTGACATTGGCTCACCGCATTGTCCAAGCTCGACTCGTTGCCATTCAAACCCACGCCGAATTCTTGTCGGCCTTGGCCAGAATTGGTGGGCAACACGTCGTATGCCGGGGATAGACGAAGTCGGCCAAAGCGGGTGGGTTCTGTGACAAGGAGCGCGTGGTTTTTCTCGTGATCGTCGGTGTTGTCAATCAAGATGTTGAACACCATGCGGCGAAACAGCTCGTGCATGTCTTGCTGGTTAATGCCATCTTTTGATACCCCAGCGCGGCGTAGGAATTGCGCGAGCGCGGGGTAGCTCAAATCGGACGTTTCGCTACTCGCAGATTCTGCATAAAGCGCCGTGCCAGCCGAGATGCAATGAATGCGCTGGCCTGCTGCGCGGTCAAAGCGCTTGACGAGCAATGCATGCTCGCCCGCCAAGCGCAGCGGCTGCGTCTGCGCCACTCGGATGTCGGCAATAGCTGCTAACGTCATCGAGGCATGCTCAATCAAAGGCACATCAATCAGCTCGCCGTTGAAGAACTTGATTACCCATTGCTCACCATCAATCTCAATCAAGGCCTTGGGCTTGGCACCGCCAAAGCTGCCGCCGGCTGACATCATCTGTTGCTCTATAGCTGTGATGGGCTCTTTGGCGATGATTTTGGCCGCCACGTCGCTCAAAGTTTGCGCATCGGCCAAGCGCGGCAACGGGCTATGCAATCGCTGTGTGTATGTTTCGCTGGAGGTAGATACACCTAAAGCGCCGAAGCGATCATCGCCCGCGAAATACAAATACTCCATGAGAGAGAGGCGAGGCGGCCGATCAATGAACTGAATCACGCGCTCACCCCAATGATCTGGCCGCGCATCGTCGACTGCGCCTGCTGCTACTTGCTTGGCGCGCGGCAAATGCTCAGTGTCAATCAACGGCAAATCTTCGCTCAATGCGAAGCCTTGCGCAAGCCAACTTGGGGCATAGCGAAGAGATACGCCTTTGCCAACTGCCATAAGCTGCAAATCGCCCACGAGCCGAGGCGATGCTGGATCGCCCAGAAACCATAGGCTGAGTGCATCGAATGGCGCAGATGTGCTCATGGTGTGCGCCGCTCTTTGGCTTTGCCTCGTGCAAGTTGAGAAGCTGCTGATGCTAGCGCTCGCCCTTTGCCAAGTTGCACGGCAGCCCTGACATCAAGCTCCAAGGCGCCCCGATCATGCTCAGGCGCGGCTAAATCTGAGAGAGCCGCGCTGCGCCCCATGAGCCAAAGCGCGGTGGCATACAGACCGATGCCCACGCCTGCCTCGCCCGCTTCCATGCGCATCAGTGTGGGCACAGAGGTGCCGATACGCGCAGCCCACGAGGCCAATGATTCTTTGCGCCGCAGCCGCGCTACCGCCAAATCTGCGCCGAGCTTGCGCAGGCCAGCGGCTGCTGCGGGAGGCATGTGTGATAAGGCAGCAGGAGATTTAGGCATAACAAAGATTATATCGAAAAGACATTATTTATAAATATCTTTGTTAAGATGCACTGGCTATTCGCCATCAAACCAACAGACTAGTATTCTGGCAAACTGCATCGTATGCCAAACAAAAAACAATCCAGCGGAAACTTCAAAGGCAACAAATCCTACTTGCCGACCAAGCCTTGCGTGGTCTGCGGCAAGGAAATGACTTGGCGCAAAAGTTGGGAAAAGAATTGGGAAAGCGTGAAGTATTGCTCTGAGGCTTGCCGGCGGGCAAAATCGGGTTGATATATTGAAAGTCGTATAAGTTGTATACGCTTATGCAAATAAAATACGACATCGCAACAGAGGTAACGAATTCATGAGCCAAGTCACCAATACCGTTCGCTTTGTCCTCGATGGCCAAATCGTAGAAGCCCAAGGCAAGCGCCGCACGACGACTGTGCTCGATTTTTTGCGTGAGGGCTTGGATCGCAAGGGGACTAAAGAGGGCTGCGCTGAGGGGGATTGCGGGGCTTGCGTTGTGCTCGTAGGGCAACTCAATAGCAGCGGTTCAGGCGTCGAATACGTGCCTGTGAATTCCTGCATGCAGCTCTTGCCTTCGCTCGATGGCAAATCACTCAAAACTGTCGAGAGCTTGAAGAAGCCTGATGGCACGCTGCACCCGATTCAAAAAGAAATGGTCGATTGCTTTGGCTCTCAATGCGGCTTTTGCACGCCGGGCATCGTGATGGCGCTGACGGGTATGGTGCAGACTAATGCTTGCCCGAGTCGCGCGCAGGTGAACGATGCACTCAGTGGCAATCTCTGCCGCTGCACAGGCTACAAGCCAATCATTGATGCTACTTTGAAGGCTTGCCAGCGGCCTGCGGCTGAATTGAAGATTGAAGTTGCGAAGGATGTGGCTTTGCTCAAAGAGATTGAGCGCGACAAGCAGCCCACGCTGGGGCTGGAAGGTCAGATCGTGATTCAGCCTGTAGTGCGCACGAAAAAAGGCAGTGAGTTTGTGTCGCCTTCCACGGTTGAAGAAGTGGCGCAATATTTAAAAGACTATCCGCAAGCCACGCTGCTCGCCGGCAGCACGGAGATTGGCTTGCAAGTCAACAAGCAGTTTGCGCGGCCTGAGAATATTTGCTATCTGGGCAACGTATCTGAATTGATGGCTGTTAAGGAAACAAGCAGTGCGTGGATGATCGGCGCAGCCGTGCCGCTTGAACAAGTCATGAATTTGGTGAGCGACGCATACCCGGATTTCGCGGAAGTGCTACGCCGCTTTGGCTCGCCGCCGATTCGCTCCACTGCCTCACTCGCTGGCAATATCGCGAATGGATCGCCGATTGGCGACACCATGCCTTGCTTGATGGCGCTGGGTGCAACGCTGCATTTGCGCAAAGGCGATAAGAAGCGCGTCGTGGCACTCGATGCTTTTTACACGGGCATGAAAACCAATGTAATGCAGCTTGGCGAATTTATCACTGCGATTGAGTTGCCCAAACCAAAAGCCGGCAGCCAATTCAAAGCCCACAAAATCAGCAAGCGCTTCGATCAAGACATCTCAGCCACTTGCGCGGCGATGAGCTTTGAACTTTTGAACGGCAAACTCAAGAACGTGAAGCTCGCCTACAACGGCATGGCGCCCGCGCCGTGCCGCGCGCCAAAGATTGAGGCTGTGCTCGAAGGTAAATCGCCATTCGATGTAAAAGCCAGCGAGATTGATGTGGCGATCACGGCCAGCTTCCCAGCGCGGGATGGCTTGCGTGCAACTTGGGCTTATCGCTCCTTGGTTGCCCGCAATCTCGTGCTCGAATTTGTGGAATCTGCCAACCCAGCTATGAAGGAAGCTGCGTAATGAATGCTCCAACCACGCTCAAAGAATTGCTGCCCGCTACCAAAGGGGCATCACCCTCTACCGAAGGGGCATCAACAAGCTCTGCTGCACAGCAAGGCACAAATCTCGTTCACGAATCCGCGCATTTGCACGTCACAGGAGCAGCGGTTTACACCGACGACATCCCCGAGCTGCGCGGCACGCTTTACGCCGCGATCATCATGTCGCCAGTGGCGCATGGCGAACTGATCGGCGATGGCATTGATCGCGCGGCGATTCTCTCGATGCATGGCGTGGTCGCGGTGTATACCGCACGCGACATTCCCGGCGAAAACAATTGCGGCCCGATCGTTCATGACGATCCGTTTTTGGCAGCTGGCAAGGTAGAGTTTTTAGGCCAAGCCGTCGCAGTCGTCGTGGCCAAAGATATGCTCTATGCCCGCGAAGCAGCCAAGCATGCCAAAGTGCTCGTTAAAGAACTGCCCGCGATTTTGACGATTGAAGAAGCGTTAGAGGCGCAATCATTCATCATGCCCGCCAAGGGAATCACGCGAGGCAAGCCTGCGGAAGCCATCGCTGCAGCGCCTCACACCTTAAGCGGCTCCACCTATTGCGGCCAGCAAGAACAGTTTTACCTCGAAGGTCAGATCACGTATGCCGTGCCGCGTGAAGACAATCAACTGACTTTGTATGTGTCAACTCAGCATCCCGATGGCAACCAGCGCGAAGCAGCTGCCGCTTTAAAACTCACCACCAAAGACGTTGAAGTGATCTGCCGCCGCATGGGCGGCGGCTTTGGCGGCAAAGAGGGCAATGCCTCGATCTTTTCGCAGTCTGCTGCGCTCGCTGCGCATAAATTGCAAAAGCCCATCAAGCTGCGCGTTAACCGCGATGACGACATGATGATCACTGGCAAACGCCATGATTTTCGCCATGATTACACCGTGGGCTTCGACGATGAAGGCCGCATTCTCGGCGTCGATTTCATGCTCGCTTCGCGCTGCGGCTATTCGATGGATTACTCAGGCCCGGTGAACAATCGCGCCGTCTTGCATATCGACAATTGCTACTATTTGCCGAATTTAAATATCATCAGCCACCGCTGCAAAACCCACACGCAAAGCGCCACAGCCTTCCGCGGCTTCGGCGGGCCGCAGGGCATGTTTGGCATTGAAACTGTGATCGAAGAAATCGCGCAGACGCTGGGCAAAGATGCGCTCGATGTGCGCAAGATCAATTTGTATCAAGAGCCAGCCGTATCCGGCGATGCGCAAACGATGACGACGCAATATGGCCAAAAAATCGAAGATTGGGTCGGCGATAAATTGATCGCGCAAGTAGAAGCCGAATCGAAATACCGTGAGCGCCGCATCGCCGTCAACGCATTCAACGCAGCAAATAAAACCCGCAAGCGTGGCGTATCCCTCGTGCCCCTCAAATTCGGCATCAGCTTCACAGCCACCATGCTCAATCAAGGCGGCGCGCTGCTCAACATTTACATGGACGGCTCAGTCAGCGTCAACCACGGCGGCACAGAAATGGGGCAGGGCCTCAACACCAAGATGCAGCAAGTTTGCGCAGATGGCTTAGGCATCGCCGCAAGCATGGTGCGCGTCACGGCCACCGACACGCAGAAAGTACCCAATGCTTCTGCAACTTCAGCGTCGAGCGGTGCAGACATCAATGGCGCGGCTATCATGAATGCTTGCGACCAGATGCGCGCGCGCCTCGCGCCCGTGGCTGCCCGCATGTTGAAATGCGATGCATCTGCTATTAAATTCATAGCAGGACGCGCAGTTTCTATGCCGGCTAATGGCTCATTTGATGCAGAAAACAGTGTGGAATGGCCTGCGCTGATCAAAAAGGCGTGGCTAGATCGCGTTGGCCTCTCAGTCGCGGGCTTTTACATGACGCCCGAGATCGGCTACGACATCGACACCTTGATGGGCCACGCTTTCTATTACTTCTGCTACGGCGCAGCAGTCAGCGAAGTAGAGATCGACACGCGCACTGGCGAGCTCTGGCTCAAAGCGGTTGACATCGTGCACGACGCGGGCCAGAGCATCAACCCCGCTATCGACATCGGCCAAATCGAAGGCGCCTACATCCAAGGCATGGGCTGGCTCACGATGGAAGAATGCGTCTGGGATCTGAAGGGCAAGCCCACGAAAGACGGCTTTAGTGGCAGAGGTAAATTCCTAACTCACGGCCCCAGCACCTACAAAATTCCCGTAGCCAGCGATGTGCCCGAGCATTTCAACGTGAAGCTGTTCGACAACCAAAACCTAAAGCCCACGCCCTTCCGCAGCAAAGCAGTAGGCGAGCCACCTCTCATGCTCGCCCTTTCAAGCTACTTTGCAGTGCGCGACGCAGTCAGCGCCAGCGCAGACCACAAAAAGCGCGTCGCCTTTAAAGCCCCGGCCACACCAGAGCGGATTTTGATGGCATGTGAGGCGTTGAAAAGCACCTGATCAGGATTGAGGAAAATCAGCATATCGCTTGGGCAGCTTCGCCTGCAGCATGCCTCAAAGGCGCTGCGTAGGTACAATGGTGATACCAGTGACGTAAAAGGTGACACCATGACGGCAGCTTTGAATAAACCCCGCTCACCCACAGTGACGCTCAAATTAGACGATACCTACCGTCAGCGATTGAAAAGCTTAGCCGAGGCAAAGCATCGCTCATCGCACTACCTCATGAAAGAAGCCATTGAGCGCTACCTGGTGCAAGAGGAGGCAGAACTTGCTGTGTTGAGAAGCGTGGATACCGAAATTGCTAATTTCGAAGCCAGTGGCTTGCATATTGATCTTGACGATGTGAAAGAGTGGGCCAAGAATCTTAAACAAAATCGCAGCGCCCAGCTTCCATCATGGCGAGCATAAAGCTCTCTGCTGCAGCGAGAGTGGATCTGCAAAGGCTCTATGAATTCTTAGCGCAATTCGATCTGGATGTTGCAGACCGAGGCAATGCGGCGATTATCGAAGCACTGGAGTACATCCAAGCGCACCCCCAAAGCGGCTCGCCGCTGGAGGGCAGATCAAACGTACGCAAATCGATTGTTGCATTCGGAGCGAGTGGTTATTTGATTTTTCATAAACGCTACGAAGCCACAGATATCAACTTCATCGCCCGTATCATTCACCAAAAAGAATGGTATGAAGCTAGCGCGATTGGTGCGGGAGTTATGCGGTGATCATTGTCGAATGAGCTCTATAATGTGCTGGCAATTAAGCATTTTGCTAGCAATTTGGAGCTTCAATGCACACCTTAACCGTCAGAAAAATTCCTGAGCCGATTCACACCGCGTTGAAATTCCGAGCGCAGGTGCATGGGCGCAGCGCAGAAGCTGAGGTGCGCGATATTCTTGAAAAAGCCGTTGCGCCAGCTGCGCCATGGCTAGATCAACTTCGCCAAGCCGGCAAAGACATTGATGCCTTGTTGGGCAGCAAAGATTGGTTGCCTATAAAAGCTAAGCGTCCATTCAAAGGCGAGAATTTTGAAGGCTAAGCATGATTGTTTTGGACACGAATGTCGTCTCAGAAGGCATGAAGCCTGCGCCAGACGAGCGGCTCATTGCATGGCTTGCCGCGTTGCAGCCGACCTCTGCCTACCTGAGCGTGGTGTCTGCCGCTGAAATGCTCACAGGAGCTGCTTTGCTACCCGCAGGCAAGCGCCGCGATGGATTGACCAAAATCATCGCCTCCCAAGTGTTACCCGCATTTGAAGGGCGCTTGCTAGAGGTCGATTTGGCAGTGAGTTACCGAATCGCAGAAGTCACAGCCAGCGCACGCGCCGCTGGTAACGACATTGATTTCCCCGATGCAGCTATTGCAGCCACCGCACTCGTTCACGGCTACAAGCTCGCCACGCGCAACACCCGTGACTTCGTGGGAACAGGCGTTCAACTGATCAATCCTTGGCTATGAAAGTAGCAGTTCAATGTTGACTATTGAAAAGTGCATTGGAGTAAATGCGCTCTTATGTGCGGATCAAAATGAAGAGTCTTAGTGTGATAACGAAAGACCTGACCCCATTGTGCCCCATGACCCCATTGTGCCCCACGCGGTAATAGGGTTCGCCATAAGGGTTGGCGAAACAAGCGGATGAGTTGCGCAATTTTCTTTTGCCCTGTGCGCGGCAGCACGTTTTGCATGACCAGCGATTCTGTATCTTCAATTGCATAGTCCATCATGCATTTCCCATGCGGCACCAAATAGGCAGCCAAGTAAATCTAGCCTTTGATTTTCTCGGGGCGCTGCTGCGCAGCTTCAGAGATCACAATGCCATTGCGGCTATGAGCCACCAAGATAACGGGCTGGTCATGCGCATCTACGATAGTCAGCAGCGAATCCACACAAGCTTGCAAGCTGGCTTGGCACGCAGATGCGCGATTCAAGCCATGTGCAGGTAAATCCATGGCGATGCCTTCGTGGCCGGCGTGCTCAAGCAGCGGGAGCACCTGATGCCAATTCCAAGCCGCATGAAACGAGCCATGCAAAAAAATGTACCGCATACAGTCCTTTTCCAGTGTTAAAGGACTGCACTTTAAGTGAGTGATCTATGTTTTGCTGGCGGTTTTCGGACTTGTTATTTGGAAACAACCGACATCAAAAAAACATCTCGTTGATTGGCAACGCGATTGCGCAGCTTAGCGAGCATATGAAATGCGTAAGCTTTAACCGCTACGATTTAGATAGAGACCAGCGGTGTAGGCTGGTTTTATAGGGCACTTCATTTTCAATTTTTCTTAGCTAAGGCATATAAAACTATCCGCCGGATCATCCCCTGTGTAGAACTACACAAGCGTTGATTTGCCTTGCGATAAATTGGATATGTGCGTGACGGTTGATGCGGTGTGCCAGCATGTCAATGACTCAACCCAATCCTGCGGCATCAGCGATTTTCTTGGCTGTGCGGTAGCCACCAATGCGCCTCACATAGGACAGCAAATCCATAAAAAACGGATTTGAGCTCAGCGTCGATGAGTCACCGACGAGTAGCAATTTTCGGCGCGCGCGGGTCATGCCTACGTTCATTCGGCGGATGTCGGAGAGGAAGCCGATTTCGCCTTGCTTGTTGCTGCGTGTGAGGGATATAGCAATGATGTCGCGCTCTTGGCCTTGAAACGAATCGACGGTGCCTACGCTGAGCAAGCGACTATGCAGCAGGGCGTTGAGAGCGTCGTTTTGCTCGATGGCGTCTTTCAAATAGTTGATTTGGGCGCGGTAGGGGGCGATCACGCCGATGGTCAGCGCGCGTTGGACTTGATGCTCCCCGTCATCTTTGTCAACTTGTTGGTAAGGCTCCAAAAGCTGGGTAAGGCGCTTAAGCAGTAAATCTGCCTCGTCGGGGTTGGCCGTGGAGCGGCTCTCAGGTATGGTGATCTCTAAAAACCCAAGGCCAGCTGTGTCGATGAATTCCACCGGTAGATCGGGCGCGAAACTCTCGTCGTAAGCCTCAAGACAACCGCGCCGTACGCTGCTATGCGCTTCCAATTGGCCGCCATAAAACTGCTCTGAGCTGAATGCCATGATTTGCTCGTGCATGCGGTACTGAAGGTTGAGCATTCGGGCCGTGGCCGGCTGACGCTTGATGCACTTTTCAAACAAAGTCTCGCGCAGGCCTTCTCTTGCCGCTTTTTCGCTTTTTACGGTGGGCGGGAGCTGGTGATGATCGCCAGCCAAAATCACGCGCTCAGCCTTCGCAATCGGAATCCAGCAGCCCGGCTCTAAAGCTTGAGCGGCTTCGTCGATAAAGACGGTCTCAAAGCTGAGGTGGCGAATGTTGCGGTTGCTCGCGCCAACGAGCGTGCTCGTGATGACCTGCACCGATTCGACGACATCCTCATTGATGAAGCGCTCCAGATCGTCTGCTGACTGAGTGAGCGTTCGCGCTTCTTCCTTCAATAACCGGCGCTGCTGTCGCCCTTCGAAGCCAAAATCGCGGGCATGTTTGCTGGCAAGTTCGCTGGCCGTCTCGCGATGCTGGGCGGCGGTTTGGCGCATTGCGCGCATTTTGGCGTAGCTCGGATGCGCCATCACGCGCGCATCCAGCGTGTGCTTTAGCAGCAGATCTGACACGCGGCTAGGGTTGCCGATGCGGATCACGTTGACACCGCGCTCGGCCAGCTTTTCAGTGATCAGATCCACGGCAGTGTTTGAAGGTGCACACACCAATACGCGCCGCTCGCGTCGGATGGTCTCAAGAATAGCTTGCACCAGCGTGGTGGTTTTGCCCGTGCCGGGTGGGCCGTGAATGATGGCTACGTCCTCGGCCGTGATCACGTGGCGCACTGCCGCTTGCTGCGAATCGTTGAGTGGGCTGGGGTAGAACAGATCATCGGCTTTGTGCTCGCGGTAGCTGGCCTGCTTTGCGCCCAGCAGCACGTCGCGCAGCTCAGCTAATCGGTTTCCATGAGCGCCTATCACTGCGCTCAGGGCGTATTCCATCTCGCGGTAGCTCACCTCGTCGAAAGTGAGATCAATGCCTAACTTAGCTTGTTCTAACTTATTGCTTCCCAGCTTGCGGCTGCCGAGCACCCATTCGGGCAACTCCTCTTTGTTGGTTGCAATCAGCAGCTTGTTGCGCTGCACACTGGTGATTACGCCACTCAACTCAGGCCGGTCGGCAGGCGAGTAGCCCGGCGCATTGCTGAATAGGCAAGCATTCGCGCCCACCTGAAACAAGTGCAGGCCCTGCTGATCTGCGGGCCGCTCAAGCTCAAGCACCACTTTGCCGCCAAAGCCGATGTCTTCTTTGGTGATCGTGATGGGATACCAAGACAGGCCGCGCCGCTGGCGTTCCTTGATGCTTGCGCTGGCGTTTTTGAGTTTGAATTGGGCTGCGTCTTCCTTTTGCTCAAGCTGCATCAGCGCACTGACGTGGCGCAATTCTTTTTTTGCAGCGGAAGAATCGGTGGGGATAGCGTCGAGATGGGCCGACCGAATAGAGATGGAATTGCTAAGCATTTTGAGTTAGGCGCTGACTTTAACTCAGGCATTAGAAGCCCCGTGAATGAGGAAATAGAAATGATGCTGACCGCGCTTTGCGGCATGAATTAACGGATATTGACAAATCTGCGCTTTTGCATAAAAATGCAAATATGCGTACCAGTATTGATTTCCCTGATCCTCTTTTTCGAAGCTTGAAGGCAAGCGCAGCTATGCAGGGCACGAGTTTGCGTGACCATGTGTTGGCGTTGATTGAGCGGGGGATGCAGCAGCCTGCGGTGCCATTCAAGCGCGTGCCCCTTCCTGTGCCTGAGCTTCCTACTCTGGGGCCGGAGTACGAGTTGACTGTTGATCCTGAGAGTCTGCGGGGCGGTGGGGCTCAAGATTTACTGGATGCGCTCGAACTTGAGGATCACATGAATGTCGTGAAATACGGCAGTTCGAGCGGTGACCTTGGCCCTGAATTTAAGCGATCATGAACGAAGTCAGGGACGGCCTAGCTGGTTTACCAGCAGCTTGGAGTCGCGTACGCGGGGATTTGCCGGATGTGAATGTGTGGCTCGCGCTCGCGCAGCCTAAGCACGAGCATCATGCCTTAGCGCGCTCGTATTGGCAAACGACGCTGTCGCAATTCGCTGTGGAGACCAGCCAACTGACACAGGATCAAATCGAGCCCAAAATGCACTTTTGCCGCACCACGATGCTGGGGATGGTGCGATTGCTGTGCAACACGAGCGCTGCCTATGGTCAAAACGTGAGCTTGAATGAAAGTTTTGCAATGTATGAACGCTACGTGCTGCTGCCTCAAGTTGGCTTTATCGCAGAGACAGCCAGCACGGTGGATGCCATGATGAGCTCTATGTATAACAGTTGGCCTCAATTGCCTAATCGAATGTCAACGGACGTTTATCTGGCGGCGCTTGCCAAGGTGTATCGATTGAGATTGGTTACGTTTGATCGAGATTTCAAGCGCTTTGAATTGCCCGAGCTTTTGCTGCTACGGGATGCCGCATGAGTGCTGCTGGGAGCTGGGAAAAGTTGTCCTGTATCTGGGTGTGCATCGAGCGCTTTGAGGGAAGCAGCCCGCGAGAGGTGGGGGCGTGGATGCTGGTGACTGCTGACCATGTTGAAGGCACTGTGGGCGGCGGGCGATTGGAGTTTGATGCGATTTCGCATGCTCGCTCGCTGCTCTGTGTTACGCCGTTTGTTGTGGCTGAGGAAACGCGGCGCTATGCGCTTGGGCCATCGCTGGGGCAATGCTGCGGGGGTGTTGTGTGGCTGAAGTTTGTAGGCGTTGCGGCCAGTGACGCTATTAAATTAGTAGCGCTTCGCGCATATTCCATGCCGGCTAATGGCTTAAAACGCTTAAATATTGCCTTGTTTGGCGGTGGGCATGTGGGCAAGGCGATTGTGAATGCGCTCAACGCGCTGCCGTGCGATGTGCATTGGATTGACAGCCGCGATGAGATTTTTCCTGATCTGCTTGCCGCCAATGTGCGCGCTGAGCATTCAGCGCCTGTACAAGCTGCCGTGAACGATCTCGCTGCGCACAGCCATGTGCTGATCATGAGCTTTTCGCATGCGGAGGATTTGGATGTGGTGGCTGCTTGCTTGAAGCGGCACAGAGAGAAAAACGATCTGCCTTTCATCGGCCTGATTGGCAGTAAAACCAAGTGGGCGACATTTCGGCATCGGTTGGAAGAGCGTGGATTCTCTGCCGATGAGCTGGCGCATGTGACTTGCCCGATTGGGTTGCCGGGTGTTGCAGGCAAAGAGCCTGAGGTGATTGCAGCGAGCGTGGCAGCGCAGCTTTTGCAATTTCGCAAGCTCTAAAAACCTTCCGTCGTAAACTCCTCGCATGCCTTTTTCAAATCTCGGCTTTGAGCCCGCCGTCTTAGCCTCGTTTCATCGCGCCTTGCAGGGCGAAGAGTTCGCGAGCGCCACGCCTGTGCAGCTTGCAGCGATTCCCGCTGTGTTGCAAGGGCGCGATGTGTTGGCCTCTGCGCAAACGGGCTCGGGCAAGACAGCAGCTTATGCCTTTCCGATCTTGCAACATCTCGTTGGTTTAGACGCTGCGCAGGCCGGCAAGCCGCGTTGCCTGATTCTCGTGCCGACGCGTGAGCTGGCTGTTCAGGTCGATGAGATGACGCGCAAATTTGCCAAATTCTTACCTCGCAAAATCAAGCTGCTGGCCGCTTTTGGCGGCGTGGATATTGAGCCGCAAATGGTGGCCTTGCGGGACGGCATTGACATTTTGATCGCCACGCCAGGGCGCTTGCTGGATTTGGCCGATCAACGCGCGCTGAGCTTCAAATCGATTCGCCACTTCGTGCTCGATGAAGCTGATCGTTTGCTGGAATTGGGCTTCAATGACGAGCTGCAGCGCATCCTCGCGCTTTTGCCTGAGAAGCGTCAAAACCTATTTTTCTCTGCGACTTTTTCTGCCGAGATTGAAATCTTAGCCGTGGCCTTGCTGCATGAGCCTGTGCGCATAGAAATTGCAGCAACTGTTGAGGAGAAGCCGCAAATCGAAGAGCGAGCCATCGCCGTCGATGCCGGGCGGCGCACTCAGCTTTTCAAAAAACTCTTCATAGAAAACGATTGGGAGCGCGCGCTCGTCTTCGTGGCTCGCCAATACGATGCAGAAAAAGTAGCGATGAAGCTACGCTCTGCCGGCCTCAAAGCCGAGCCTCTGCATGGTCAGCTTACGCAGGGCAAGCGCATCCAAGTGGTGCAAGACATTAAGGCGGGGCGAATTGACGTGGTGGTCGCCACTGATCTGGCCTCAAGGGGCTTGGATATCAAAGAGCTGCCCGTGGTGGTCAATTTCGATTTGCCGCGCTCAGCCACCGATTACACGCATCGCATTGGCCGCACGGGCCGCGCTGGATTGGCCGGGCTGGCGGTGAGCTTTGTGAGCGTTGATGCGCAGGAGCATTGGCAGCTGATTTGCAAACGCGAAGGTGTGGCCGCTGAGTTGGAGGAAATCGAAGGCTTTGAGCCCAGCGATTCGCCTCAGCCAATGGATGCGCCGCTTGTGCCCACAGGGTTAGATATCAACGGGGGCATCAAGGGCAAGCGTGTGAGCAAGAAAGACAAGTTGCGCGCGGCTGCGGCGCTTGTGGCGACACAAGCGCCAAGCTAATCAATTTAAGTCAAGTCGGGCAGTGGCCAAGAAATACCAGCCAATGCAGCTGCCGCGATCACTTGTATACAATGAAGATGTGCCGCAGCGGAGCTACTTTTAGTTCGCGGCCAGTTCTGTTTACAGCGCCCGCAGTGGTGAACAGTAGGAGATCCCATGGAAGCATATTTGCTTGACTGGGCCAACCTGCTGTTGCGTTGGGTGCATGTCATCACCGCCATTGCTTGGATTGGCTCATCGTTTTATTTTGTTTTTCTAGACAACAATCTGGAAAAACCTAAGTCGCCTGACTTACTGGAAAAGGGCGTCGATGGCGCGATTTGGGCGGTGCATGGCGGTGGTTTTTACAACCCGCAAAAATACCTTGTTGCCCCAAAGAAAATCCACACGCGCCTGCATTGGTTTTATTGGGAGAGCTACTCCACTTGGCTCACCGGCTTTGCGCTTTTCACGGTGCTCTATCTCTACAACGCTAGCACGTACCTGATCGACAAATCGCTCATGGATTGGCAGCCGGGCGCAGCGATCAGCGTGGCGCTGGCATTCCTCGTTGTGTTTTGGATGGTCTACGACTTGATTTGCCAAGCCTTTGGCTTTCGCAAGCATGGCGAGCTGATCGTGGGCATTTTGATGATGGGTGTGATCGCTTTCATGTGTTGGCTGGCGTGCCAATGGTTTGCGGGCAGGGCTGCCTTTTTGCTGGTAGGCGCGGCGATTGCCACAGCGATGAGCGCCAATGTCTTTTTCTGGATTATTCCGGGGCAGAAAAAAGTTGTGGAAGCCATGATGGCGTCAAACAGTGGCGGCGCGAAATATGATTCAGCCTCGCTCGCCATTCATGGCAAACGCGGCAAGCAACGCAGCGTTCACAACACGTATTTCACGCTGCCTGTGATCTTTGCAATGCTGTCAAACCATTACAGTTTCATGTACACGCATGCGCACAACTGGTTGATCCTCTTTGCCATGATGGTCGGCGGAGCATTGATCCGCCAATTTTTTGTGCAGCGCCATGGCTATCATTTGGGCCGTGCGAGCAACCCGTGGCCTTGGGCTGCGGTGGGCGTAGTGATCTTGGCAAGCGTCATTTTTGCGTTGCGCCCCGTTGCATCAGATACTACTAAATCAATAGCGCCTCACGCAATAAACACGCCGGCTACTGGCTTAAAAGCACCTGATAAAAGCTTCGCAGAGCTGCAAACGGTGTTGCAAGCACGTTGCCTCCAATGCCACAACGCACAAGTACAAATGAAAAATGTGCGCTTGGATCACCCTCAGCAGATCAAGCTGCATGCGCAAGCTATTTACCAGCAAGTCGTCGTTACCAAGCAAATGCCGATGAACAACTCTACACAGATCACAGATGCGGAGCGCGCATTGGTGGGCGAATGGTTCAAGGCGGGTGCGAAGGTGGAGTAAAGCGGGCGCGCGTCGATGACTGTCAGCAGTAAATAGACTTGTCCGGTTTAGTAGCAAATAGATTGTCCGCTTTTTCCTTGATTGATAGATGCGCTGTGCTGGGCAAGGCGCGTAGGG
>JAYUSD010000024.1:0-5256 GCA_043755865.1 Variovorax sp.
CTTGCCAAGCATCACATCGAATGCAGTATTGATCTGCCGCTCGCCGGCCATGGGGCGATACACGCTGCGACCAATATCGACGGCATGCTGCCTGATGCGGCCTTCATCGGCGGGATTGGGCAGCAAGTTTTCTGCCAAGGCGCTGTGCAAGTTCATCAGCGTGAAGCGGTTGAACTGCGCTTGATCTAAATTGCTCACCATCAGCTCAATGGCTGATTTATGGTTCAAGATCATTTGTGTTTCTAGCGCAGCTTTACCCTGCGCGACTTGACCTTGTTCGATCAGCGCTCGCGTATCAAGCCGCGAATAGGTGTTGCCTTCCAAATGGCTTGAAGCCCAAGACAGGTCAATCAGCAACCTACCCAATATCTCACGGCCGTACGTGCCCGCAGGTGCATCGGCTTGCGCTGTCGTGCCCAATTTAAGTAATTGGCGACGCAAGGCGAGCGGCAAATAGGCCGTCTTGTTGGGCACATAGCTGTTTAAAAAATCGGCTTGATAGCCCACAGGCTTACGTGCCTGCACAGGGCGATCTATATAAGCGAGTATCTCGCTGCTGTCAGCGGATAAAACAATATCTGAGGGGAAGGCATCGCGGATTGCTTCGTCATCGTTTGGCGCGGGTGCCGCGCCATCGGTACCCATCGCTCCCGCCAAGAAGTACCGCCGAGCTCGCGCCTCACCTTGCGCTCTGACCAACCCAGCTTCTAATAAATGGCTTAGCGTGCGCTGCGCAGTGCGGCGGGTCACTTTTTTATGCAGGGTGAGTAGCTGCGCCAATGTCAAACCCGCATAAGCCTTCGTTAAGCTGCGCAGCAATCGCCCTTCAACTGGCGATGCATCGGTGGCGCGATTTTCCGTATTCATGGCGCGATTATGGCGCAATTCTTAGAATCGCGCCACAATCGCGCCACAATCGCGCCACAATAGCGCCATAATCGCGCCATAATCGCGCCATAATCGCGCCACTTTACCAATGAAAACCTTTATTCAACGGTCACACTCTTTGCGAGATTTCGTGGCTTATCCACATCCGTCCCCTTCGCCAGCGCTGTGTGATATGCGAGCAATTGCAGCGGCACGACGTGGAGGATGGGCGACAGAGCGCCGTAGTGCTCTGGCATGCGGATGACGTGTAGGCCTTCTCCTGGTTCGATATGTGTGTCTGAATCAGCAAGTACGTAGAGCACGCCGCCTCTTGCGCGCACTTCTTGCATATTGCTTTTGAGTTTTTCGAGCAGCGTATCGTTGGGGGCGACGGTAACAATCGGCATCTCGCTGGTAACGAGTGCGAGCGGGCCGTGTTTGAGCTCGCCTGCAGCATAGGCTTCAGCGTGGATGTAGCTGATTTCCTTGAGCTTGAGTGCTCCTTCCATCGCAATCGGCCAATGCAGGCCACGGCCTAAGAACAAAGCGTTTTCTTTTTTACCAAAATCTTCAGCCCAAGCGATGATTTGCGGCTCCAGCGCGAGCACGGCTTGCAGGGCCACGGGTAGATGCCGCATCTCACCCAAGTATTTTGCTTCTTGGGCGTCTGAGAGCAAGCCTTTGGTTTGCGCAATAGCCAGCGTGAGCAAGAAGAGGCCGGCGAGTTGGGTGGTAAAGGCTTTGGTAGAAGCCACGCCAATCTCCACGCCGGCGCGGGTGATGTAAGCATGCTTGCATTCGCGCACCATGGCGCTGGTGGCGACGTTGCAAATTGTGAGCGTGTGCGGCATGCCAAGGCTTACGGCGTGCTTGAGCGCGGCGAGTGTGTCCGCCGTCTCGCCCGATTGGCTGATGGTGACGACAAGGGTGCGTGGATTGGGCACGGAATCACGGTAGCGGTATTCGCTGGCGATCTCTACATTGCAGGGAATTTTGGCAATCGATTCGAGCCAGTATTTGGCTACCGAGCCGCTGATAAAGCTCGTGCCACAGGCGAGGATTAAAACGTTGTCGATGGCTTTGAATGTGGCGTAGGCGCCTTCACCAGCACGGTGATTATTGGAATCCTCAAACAGCTCTGGCGAGATGCCGACCAAGCCTTCCAACGTGTCGGCAATCGCACGCGGTTGCTCAAATATTTCTTTCTGCATGTAATGTTGGTAGGGTCCGAGCTCGGCTGCGCCACTGTGGGCATGTACTGTTTTTACGGGGCGCTGCTCTGCGGACAGCATCTTGCCGTCTTTGCCGGCTATCCAGTATTTGCCGATTTGTAGATCAACCACATCGCCTTCTTCAAGATAGATGATTTGGTCGGTCACGCCGGCAAGCGCCATGGCATCAGACGCCAAGAAATTTTCACCACCCACACTTCCCACACCTAGGATGAGCGGCGAGCCAGAACGTGCGCCAGCGATGCGATGCGGCTCGTCTTTATGGATCACGGCCAAAGCGTATGCGCCATGAAGCTGCGCAATCGTCGCTTTTAGAGCTTCAAAAATATCACCGTCATACAAGGAATCAAGCAAATGCGCGATAACTTCTGTATCCGTCTGACTCACAAACACATAGCCTTTGGCTTGCAGCTGTTTGCGCAACGCATCGTGGTTTTCAATGATGCCGTTGTGCACCAAGGCGACACGGCCTGCCGCCTCCTCTTTCGCATTGGCGCCTGGGCTGAAATGCGGGTGCGCGTTATGTACAGCGGGTGCGCCGTGCGTGGCCCAGCGGGTGTGGGCGATGCCTGTGTTGCCTTCAAAGGGCTTGCCTTGCGCAGCATCCGTATCGATCTGCGCTTGCAGCTCGGCCACGCGAGAGGTGGTGCGCGCCCTTTTCAGGCCACCGCTGTGCACGGCCACGCCGCACGAGTCATATCCGCGATATTCCAAGCGCTGCAGGCCTTGGACGAGGATGGGGACGATGTTGCGCTGGGAAACTGAGGCGACGATACCGCACATGGGATGCTCCTGTTAGAAATATCTACAACGTGCATGCTAGGTCTCTGCTTAAAAAATATCTGATTGATTAATTAAATAAATTGAAATAAAATTTCATTTTTTCAAGAAACAGAAATTTAATTTCTAAATTTAAAAGAATTCAGAATTTAATTTTCCGAAAAATACCATGCAAGAATTTGACGAAACCGACATTCGCCTGCTCCAAGCCTTGCAAACCGATGCGTCGCCGAGCAACCAAGCACTTGCGACGATGGTGCATGTCTCGCCGCCCACCTGCCTGCGCCGCGTTAAGCGTTTGCATGATTTGGGGCTGATTGAGCGGCAGGTGGCCGTTCTCGATGCAGACCGACTCAAAGCTGTGATCGGCGCGGGGCTCACGGCCATTATTGAAGTGACCCTGACTGAGCAAACGGAACACATGCTTGCTGCGTTTGAAATGCGCGCGTCTCAAGAAGCCTCCGTGCAGCAATGCTATCGCGTCAGCCCCGGGCCTGATCTCATCTTGATTGCGCAAGTGCGAGACATGCCAGCGTATTTAGCATTAGCGCAGCGGCTGTTCACGCAGGACACGAAGGTGCGAAATGTAAAAGCATTTTTTAGCATGAAGCGGGTGAAGTTTTCTACTGCTTTGGCTTGGCTTTAGGATCATTTTGGCTTGTTTGCCGGCGTATTTATTGCGTAGGGTGCTATTGTTTTTGTAGTGCTCGGAGTGCTTCCTTTTGGATCGACCGGCTACGAGGGTTGGGATTGCTGCGTCTGCCTCATGTACCCTGCGCGGGATTAGCGGCACCTGCCGCGGATAAGAGAACCAAAACGCTTCGCGTTTATTTAGCCTGTGCTGCGAAAATCGGCAGCCGCAGCAACCCCAACCCTCGCGGCCTGTTTGGTGTGCGGAAGATCTTCGCGCCCCAATGTTGGCGACTGCGAACACTGTTTGCGTGCTGAGATTCGATCTTCCCTCGCCAACCACCGGCCTGTGGGAGCCGTAACCCATACCATTTTCGGGCGGGCGATTTTTGCATCGCAGCGTCTGAAAACGAGCATCGTTTTCTTCTCGTCGTTGAAGGCGACGGGTGTCGCCATGCTCGCGAGAAGGAAGCATGAGCCCGCCCGAAAAGGGTATGGGTTACGGCTCCCACAGGCCCTAAGCACGCCAAGCTCTCTAGAGTTCATCTTTTTCCCCAGGCTCATACAAAGCCTCCCGCCCCATCCGATCCATCACGAGCTCAGCAGTCCACGGCAACATGAGCGATCCGCAGCGGCTGTCGCGATACAAACGCTCCAGCGGCAGATGCTTCATCATGCTTTGGCCGCCGCAAGTGCGAATGGCAAGCCGCGCAATATCGTTCGCGCCTTCCATCACGCTGTAATGCGCGGCATACAGGCGCAGTTTCTCGTCTTTGCTCGGGTTGGGCTTAGCCTCTTGAATAGCACGCAGAAAAATACTTCGCATGTTCTCCAGCTGAATGCGCATCTGCGCCACCGCAATTTGCTTCGTTGGATATTGGCGGCGCTTGACCGGCGGCTCGCCCTCTACTTCTCCGCGCAGATACTTCACCGTGAAATCGTAGGCCGCATTCGCAATGCCCAGATAGGTGGGCGAGAGCGTGAAAAACATCGCAGGCCAGGTTTGCGCGGCTTTGAAATACACGCCGCGCGGCATGAGCTGCTCATCATCGGCCACGAAGACATCTTTGAACGTGAGATTGCGGCTCACCGTGCCGCGCATGCCCATCGGATTCCAATCGCCGCTGATGGTGAGGCCTTCGCTAGGTTTTCCATTTTTCACAGCGGGCACCGCGATGTACAGCGTGTCTTTTGGATCGGGATTTTTACCTTCAATATCTTCGGTGCAAAGGATGCCGTAATAGTTGGCCGCGCCCGAAAGAGAAGCCCAGATTTTGCGACCATTGATCACCCAGCCACTCACGCCGCCTTGCACGCTCTTGCGCGCTGATGTGCCAAACGGTGCGCGGCCAGCGGCTGCGGCTGTGCCTTCACTGAACGGTTGCGCGTAAAGTGCGCCCTGCTCTACGATCCGCTTGAAATGCAGCGGGCGGCGGGCATGGTGCTCGGCCTGTTGATCTGCCGTCATGGCGATGCCGTCTGAAAGTACGCCCGTCCACATCGTCGAGCAAATGTGCATGTTGAGCGTGAGTGCGGTGGCGCCGCAATAGCGGCCAATTTCTGCACCCGTCATCATGTAGGTGGCGTAATCTGCACCCAAGCCGCCATTCGCTTCGGGCACACACATGCGAAGGATGCCCGCTTCGCGCAAGTTGTCGTAGTTAGCGAAAGGGAAAGTGGCCGAGTCGTCCCACTGCGGGGCTCGGGGCGCAAAGAAATCTTTACCCAGTTGTTGCGCTTTACTGAG
>JAYUSD010000025.1:0-12846 GCA_043755865.1 Variovorax sp.
ATGCTTTGAAACTCGGTCTAATTCAGCTTGCGGGATGGTGTGTGGCGCGCCATCTTGCGTGACAATGTTTTGATACTCTGCATCGACGGCATCAAAAAATTTTTGCCCTTCAGCTTTTACCAAGATTTTGATACGCGCTTTGTATTTGTTATCACGACGGCCAAACAAGTTGTACACGCGTACGATGGCTTCCAAGTAGTTAAGAATCTGATTCCACGGCAAAAATTCACGAACCGTGGATGCGATCACAGGCGTGCGACCCATGCCGCCACCGACCAGCACTTTGAAGCCAAGATCACCGCGAGCAACGCCGTTTGCGGCATCGTCCTCCCCCGCTTTGATCAATTTCAGGCCCACATCGTGCCAGTCGGTGGCGGCGCGGTCTTCTTCCGCTCCCGTGACAGCAATCTTGAATTTACGTGGCAAAAATGCAAACTCAGGATGCAGCGTGCTCCACTGACGCAATATTTCACAAAAAGGGCGTGGATCAGCAATCTCATCAGGCGCAATGCCGGCCAAGCCATCGCTGGTGATATTGCGGATGCAATTGCCGCTGGTTTGAATGCCATGCATATTCACGCTGGCCAGTAGATCCATCACATCGGCAGATTTCTCCAAAGGAATCCAGTTGTACTGAATGTTTTGGCGGGTCGTGAAGTGACCATAGCCTTTTGTGAGTTCAATGCCTTTGCCACCCAGACGTGCTTGCCCCGTGACGGCGGTTTGAAACACTTCTTCGCTCGGCTGATCAAATTCACTTGCGATTTGAGCAAGCACGCGAAGCTGCGCAGAATTGAGTTCGCCATACGGCACAGCCACGCGCAGCATCGGCGCATAGCGTTGCACATACCAGCCGTTTTGCAGGCGCAGCGGGCGGAATTCTTCTTCCGGGAGGCGGCCATCTAAGCGGCGCTCAAGCTGATCGCGGTATTGCGCCGCGCGCAGTTTGACAAAGTTTTTATCAAAGTCGTTGTATTGATACATAAATCAAACTTAAATGGTCAGCAACTTGAAGCCCGCATAGGCCAGAAGCAGCGAAAGAATGGAGCGAATCGCGCGATCGGGCACATGGTTGCCTAGTCTTGTGCCCAGCCAAATGCCGGGCAGTGAGCCAGCGAGCAGCTTGGCGAGAAGCGGCCAATCGACCGAGCCGATGCTTGCATGACCCAAGCCAGCCACCAACGTCAGCGGCACGGCATAGGCCACGTCTGCGGCCACGATGCGGTTGAGCGGCAGGGCGGGGTAAAGCAGCATCAAAGCTGTGACGCCGATTGCACCTGCGCCCACCGAGGTGAGGCTCACGAGCACACCGATCATTGCGCCGAAGAGAATCGGTAGCGCTGCGTGGCGTGGCTTGGTGGCCTCAATGAGCGCTTCTGCGCTGATCTCGCGCTGTGGCTGCTGCGTGCCTTTGACGGCTTTGTAAAGCGTGGCGGCGGCGGTCAGTAGCAATGCAAAGCCAAGCGTCGTTGTCATCACCTTCTGCACAGCTTCTTGCGCTGCGCCAAAGTAGTGCAATGCGCCTACGGTGAGCAGAGCAGCGGGAACTGAGCCGAGGCTCAATGTGCCGACGATTTTCCAGTCCACCCGGCGGGCCAGCGCAAGATTGACCGTGCCGCCGAGCTTGGTGAATGCTGCAAACAGCAAATCCGTGCCCACAGCGAGGATGGGCTTGATCCCAAAGCCGAAAATCAAAATTGGCGTCATCAGCGAGCCCCCGCCCACACCCGTGAGGCCGACGATAAAGCCGACGAAGAAACCACTCAAAATAAATGCGAGATCAGTCATGGAGACGGACTGTGCCTGACACCCTCACAATCGCAAACTACTTTTTTGTTGTTGGCTTATGCGAATAAGCATTCCGCATTTTTTGTATATAGCAGTCTTTACGATTGTGCTTTGTGTGAGTTTAATGCGTGCTCAGCAGACCGGCGCACGCCTGCCGTATCTTCCAATCAACATCTTCAGCGCGATAACTTACCGCCACCCGTGATCACCGCAACTTCAGCGTAAGTAGAGCCTTGGCGCTTGGTTTTATCAAAACTCACGACATAGCCGCCCAAATCGAGCCGCGTTAAAGACGCCAAAGCTTGCAATAAAGCTTGCCGAGTCGGCTCGCCTTTGATTTTTAGCAGCGCTGTACACAGAATCTTGGCAGATATATAGCCTTCTAAACTGATGGCATTGGGTTTTGAGCCCGCAGGCGCATAGCGTTTGAAGTTTTCTTGAAATTCTTTGGCAATCGCATTGGCCGTGTTGGATTCACTGGGCATCACTTGCACAATGGCCAAGCCTCTGGCCAGTTCTGTGCCAAGCGCCTTCAAAATAACGTCAGGGCTGTTACCACTGTTGGCAATCACCATCGCGCCTGAGCTGATACTGCGTCCTAAATTTCGGATGAGGGCAATGGTGGCCGGCGCGATGCTGATCGTCAAAATCACATCTGGCTTGGCAGTGCGAAAAACTTCGCTGGCAGCATCGGCGCTAAACGTTTTTCTTTCGTAGCTGGCCGCAGCCACTGGCGTGATGCCCTTGGCAGCAAGCGCATCCTGAATCATCTTCAGCCCGTCAAGGCCCGACGTGTCGTTTTGGTAGAAGATGCCGACTTTCTTAAAACCCAAAATGCCGACTTGCTTAACCATGGCATCGACTTCCTGCTTCAGCCCTGCGCGGAGGAAAAAGACGTAAGGGCTGTTGCGTTGCCTTGCCGTGGTCGAGTTGGTCAACGGGCCGATCACCGGAAGCTGGTGTTTCTCTAAAAATCCATTGCTGATCAAATTGTCAATATTGGGCGCGCCTAGCGTATTGATCAACGCAACGATGTTTGCCTCACTCACCAATTGGGTAGCCAGTTCAAAGGTTTTCTTTTCTTGAAATTCATCATCTAAATTGATCAACCGAATTTTCTGACCTTTGATGCCGCCTTTGGCATTGATGCTGTCGATATAGACCTGCGCCCCCAGTGACATGGGCAACCCCAAGCCAGCCGCGCCGCCGCTTTGCGCATTGATTTGCCCCACCAAAATATCGTTGGCTAAAGCTTGGGGCTGAGTCACTAGCGCTGTTGCACAAACTACAGCGCAGAGGAATTGAGTGAGGCGGTGATGCATCGTATGTCCTGAAAATTGGCTCTTCATCTCGCCACCTCAACCCATACTTGGCATGCGTGGGCTGGCTCAAAGCCTTTTGGTTGTTGTTTAACTTTGTGCTGCGCACGAGAGGACTATTGCGATGCGGATTGCTGCGGGTCAGCATTGGTCTTTGCCGGCTCTGGCAGCCATTCTTCCAAAGTCACTTCAAACGTCATGCAAATAGGGTTGGCGCCCGCGACAAAAGGGCCGCCATAAACATTGCCTTGCGTGTCGGCAATCACACCGCTGAGCGCGGCGCGTATCGAGCCATCACCCGTGCTGCGCACCTCGCCAGCGAGGCTCACGATTTCTACTGCAGGGCCTTTGATGACAAGAAACTTTCCATCGGCAGTGTGCAGGCAACCATCTACCAAGCTGCCCAATGCGCCCCGCACAAAAGCGTTGCGAAAGCCTTCAGCCAAGCAAAACTTCTCTACGCCCAGCACCAAATCCTCGTTGGGCGCAATGCGCGCATAAGCGACGCGCCCCATCACGCCAGTTTCAATCAGATGGTGTGTCATGTTAGTAAGCCTCGCGGGGTTGAATCAGAGAGATGTTCGTCTCTGGGTCGTAGCAAACTTGAAGATCAAACTCGCTGAAGGCGGTGACTAAAACCGTGATGGGATGAGGGCCAATAATGGTTTGCTGCGTGATGATGTGCCCGCCTTTGATGGCGCCCGTTGCGGTGCGAAATGCCGCGTGGCAGTGCACGATCGGGCGGTCCTGCGTATCTCGGCCTACAGTCGCATTGCCAAAGATAAAGTGTGCTCGCCCTGCATCAATCGGCGCGGTGTAGCAAATCACAGCTTGGCCGGATGCATCGGGCGGTGCAACGCAATACAAAAGCTGATTCATCTGACCGCCCAACAAGGTGGTCGATGCACTGCGAACGCCAATGGCTTGCAAAGGCAAGACCAGCGCCTCGTGCAGGCTTTGCCCGGGTTGCAGGCTGAGGCGAAAATGCCGGCCTGTTTTGCAGTGGCGGTGCAAAATGCGGCTAGGAATGGATTTTCCGGGGTGAATTAGCGTTCGCGGTCTGGCTGTGGTTGTTTGTGCCGTGGGTTGCATGGTGCTCGTATCCTGGTGTCGCTTCTCTTTTGTAAAGAGTGCGGAGAAAAGATGCCGCTTTTTAAGCAGCATCCGGAATGAAGAACGAAAACTTTTTGAAGGACTTATTCTTTTTCCATCAACATCAGTCTAATGTCTTTCTTGACAATTTTTCCGTAGCCTGATTTAGGCATCACGTCCCAAAAAACAAAGCTGCGCGGCCAGCGGTATTTTGCGCAACGGCCTTCTAAATGCGCAAGCAGCGCTTGATCGTCTAGCAAGGGATGCGATGCATTTTTGACGACGACTGCAACGCCGACTTCGCCCCATTTTTCATCAGGCATCCCGAGAATAGCCACTTCAGAAACACCGGCATGCTGCAACAAAACTTCTTCCACCTCGCGAGGGTAAACATTTGAGCCGCCAGAAATATACATATCAGATTCGCGGCCTGTGATGTAAAGCAGGCCTCTTGTATCTAGTCGCCCTAAGTCGCCGGTGTGAAACCAGCCGCCGCGAAAGGCTTTTTCGGTGGCTTCTGAATTGGCGTGGTAGCCCGCAAAAACGGCATTACCTCGGCAGCAAATCTCGCCGATGTCGCCCGTTGCCACGGACTGCATTTGCTCATTAAGGATGGCAATTTCCATGCCTGTGCGAGCAAAACCGCAAGAGCCGATGTGCGCCTGTGGATCTGAATCGTCAGCGCTGTGCATATGCGCTGGCAGCAGCGTAATGCAGCCCGTGACCTCACCGAGCCCAAAATACTGAACCAAGACGTTGCCTAGTTTTTGCAACGCAAGCTTTTGATCTGCACGATACATGGGCGCGCCGGCATAGATCATGTAGCGCAGGCTAGAGTGGTCGTATTGATCGACGCTGGGGTGCTCAACCAATACCTTGACTATGGTGGGCACGGTGAACAAGTTACTAATTTTGTGCTTTTCAACCAATTGCCAAAAGACTTCTGCTTCGAGTTTTTCGCTGGGAAGCAGGACAGTGGCCGCACCGCGCGCCACATTGAGCAACGCATGAATGCCCGCGCCATGCGACAAAGGCGCAACAGCAATAGAGCAATCTTTTTCTGTTGTGCCTGGAATGAGATCGGCCAAATGGTTGGTCACCACAAAGCTCATTTGCCCGTGCGTCAAGATGCCTGCTTTGGGCTTGCCTGTCGTGCCTGAGGTGAAGAAGAGCCAAAGGGGATCATTGGCGTCTACCGTGGCGGTGGCGGCGGATTGCCCCATATACGCACCTACCAAATCCTCATAAGCCAATTCACTCGCTCTTGGTTTGCCAACAACGATGACGTGCTGCAAGTGCGTTGATGCTCTCAGCACTTCATCAATATGTGCGGGGAACACATCATCCGTGATCATCACTTTAGCGCCGCTAGAAGTGCCAAGGTAAGCCACCTCCGGGGGCGTGAGGCGATAGTTGGTGGGCACCCAGACCGCACCAAGCCGAAAGGCAACCCAGCAAGATTCAAACATTTGCAGGCTATTGCGCGCATGCACAAGAATTTTGTCGCCATGGCCGATGCCAAGCTTGCGCAGCGCTAAAACCATTGCATCCACGCGCTGGTTGATCGTCTGCCAATCCCATTGCACATCATTTTTAATCACCCCCGCATGCTTAGGAAAAAGCTGTGCGGTTTGTTTGAGCAAGTTGGCTAAATTGCTGGTGGGAAGGTTGCTCATGCGCGCTCCAAGATGCTGACGTAGTTGGTGACGGCGGCACCGCCCATGTTGAACACAGCGCCGGTATCGGCAACAGGCAATTGCATGTCGCCCGCTTGGCCGCTCAATTGCATGGCGGCCATCACCAACTGCGAAACACCGGTTGCGCCAATCGGATGCCCGCGCGATTTGAGCCCGCCTGAGGGATTAACGGGCAACTTGCCATCGCGCAATGTGTGCCCGTCCAAAATCACTCTAGCGCCTTGACCATGCGGTGCCAAACCCATGGCTTCGTATTGGAGCAATTCAGCCATCGTGAAACAATCGTGCGTTTCCACAAAATCCAATTCATCCAATGAAATGCCAGCATCGGCCAAGCTTTTTTGCCAAGCGATAGCGGCGGCCTCAAAACGCGTGGGGTTGCGCCGCGACATGGCCAAATAATCGTTGACCTGCGCTCTTGCTCGCCATTTGATGGCGTGGCCGACTGCGCCTCGTTTACTGGAAGAGATGACGAGCGCAGCTGCGCCATCAGAGACCAAAGAACAATCGGAGCGCTTGAGCGGGCCAGCAACAAAAGGATTTTTCTCTGAGGCGTTACGGCAAAAATCAAAGCCTAAATCTCGCCGCATGTGGGCATAGGAGTTGCGCATGCCGTTGGCATGGTTTTTTGCAGAGATGCTCGCTAGTGCATCGGATTGATCGCCGAAACGTTCAAAGTAGGCGCTCGCAATTTGCCCAAACACGCCTGCGAAGCCTTGCGGCGTTTGCCCTTCTTCTTTTACATACGAGCATTTGAGCAAGGTCTCGCCGATGGCAGCAGCCGGCAGGGTGTTCATCTTCTCCACCCCAATCACCAAGGCATTTTGTACCCGACCTGAGGCCACAGCATCCAACGCGGCCCAAACCGCTGCTGAGCCTGTGGCGCAGGCGTTTTCTACACGCATGGCTGGCACGTGGCGCAATTCTGGGATAGCCATCGCAACCAAGGACGCGCTGAAATCTTGTTGCACAAAGCCAGCATTGAAATGGCCCACAAAGATGCCATCAACATCTTGCGCGGGCAATTGGGCGCTTTCCAGTGCCTCTTTTGCCGCTTGTTTGATGAGGTCTTCTACGCTCAGCAAATCCAGTTTGCCGAATGGGGTGTGGCCCCAGCCGATGATGTGAGGATTGTGCGGTGATGGCTTAGATATGTTCATAATATGCTACAAAGTTGATTTGACACTTGAATATTGAATCAAAAACCCGCGATATCGCGCGTAAAATTAAGATTTATCGCAATACATGTTCACTATATGAACGTCGTTAATCTATGAATGCATTGATCAATACAACGCCGGAAGCTGCGCCAACCACAGGCGCCCAAACTCTGCGGCGTGGTTTGTCTGTTCTGCGGCTGCTGACGCGAGTGGGGGATGCTGGCCTAAAAATTGGCGACATTGCGCGAAGGCTGGAGCTCAATCGTGTGACCGCCATGCGCTTGACCAAAACCTTGGCAGAAGAGGGCTTCGTGCTCCAAGATGCCGATTCAGGCCGCTATCGCTTAGGCCCAGAAGCCTTTGCGACAGGCGTGGCTGCAGAGCCCGGCTATGAGTTGCAAACCTTGGCTGCACCTATGTTGCAAACGCTCGCGCTAGAGACGGGCGACACGGTGTTTTTCACGTTGCTGCACGATGGCGAGACGATCTGCTTGTCGCGCGATGAGGGCGGCTATCCGGTTCGCAATCAATTGGTCAAGCCGGGCGACCGTTGGCCGCTGGGCGTAGGTGCGGGCAGTTGCGCATTGCTGGCTGCACATTCTGATGCTTATATCAATGCAACGATGGATCGCACGCGCACGTTTCGGTCGCAGCAATATCCGCGCTGCACGGATGAGGCGATTTGGCATCTCGTGCGGCAAACTCGCGAAAAAGGCTACTGCGTCCACACCGGATTGGTGGCATCTGAGCAATGGGCGGTGGGTGTTGTGGTGCTGGATGCGCAGGGGCAGCCAAAAGCATCTATCAGCGTAGCAGCCATAGCGTCTCGGTTGGGCTTGGCCAGAGCTTCGGCGCTGGGCAACCGGCTGATGCTATGCAGCAAAGAGTTAACGCTGCGAATGCAAGAGCGCGGTAGCTCACGGGTTTAATGTTGCTTGCGGCAGATAAGCCGCAGCGGCGACTCCGGCCAATAAGCAGTGCATCAAACTATAAAAATGATAGCAAACTATTGAATACCAACGGGTGAAAAAGCCCTAAAAAGCTTAAAATTTTGTGCAAAATCTTACGACTATCTGCGACTATCTGCGACTACCTGCGTCTGCCCAAAATCCCACCGAGCACACCGCGAATAATCTGCCTGCCTACTTCGCGCCCAATGGAGCTGGCGGCTGATTTGAAGAGTTGTTCGCCAGCGCTGGCACGCGTGCGTTTCGCACCGCCGCCAAGAATATTGCCCAAGCCGCCGAGCCAGCCGCCTGAGGCCTCGTTGCCTGCGGCATCTAAAGCTTCTTTGCCGGCTTCATTGGCAATCTCTTTGCCTTTTTGCATGGCATCGGATTGTGTTGCCATGTTGGCGCTGGTGCGGCCTTTGATGATCTCGTAGGCAGATTCTCGGTCTAGCGTTTTTTCATACACACCAGCTACGACGGAGTTGGCGATCAATGCTTGGCGCTGCTCAGGCGTGATGATGCCAATTTGGCTGCCGGGTGGGATCACATACACACGCTCGGTGATGCCCGGGCGACCTTTTTCGTCCAAGAAGCTGATCAACGCTTCGCCCACGGCGAGCTCAGTGATCGCCGTTTCAATATCGAGGCCAGGGTTTTGTCGCATCGTCTCAGCCGCAGATTTCACGGCTTTTTGATCGCGTGGCGTAAACGCTCGCAGCGCGTGTTGCACACGATTGCCCAATTGCGCGAGCACGCTGTCGGGAATATCCAGCGGATTTTGCGTGACGAAATACACGCCTACGCCTTTAGAGCGCACAAGGCGCACCACCAGCTCAATGCGCTCAAGCAGCGGTTTGGGCGCATCGTTGAAAAGCAAATGCGCTTCGTCGAAGAAGAAAACCAATTTTGGTTTGTCGATATCGCCAACTTCAGGCAGAGCTTCAAAAAGTTCACTTAACAGCCACAGCAGGAAGGTGGCATACAGGCGTGGGGCGGTGAGCAGCTTGTCGGCGGCGAGAATGTTCACAATACCTTTGCCACTGCTGTCGGTTTGCATGAGGTCGGCGATGTTGAGCATGGGCTCGCTGAAGAATGCCGTGGGCGATGCGCTGGGCCGCCCCGAGCTAGCCCGCGTCTCCTCGGGGGAGTGGCTGCTGCTCTCAGCAGCCGAGGGGCTGTCATTGCTACCGCTTTGCTCTTCAATTTGCATCAAGCCGCGTTGAATTGCGCCAATGGATGCGGCAGAAATATTGCCGTATTCCGTGGTGAAATCCCGCGCGTTCTCTCCCACGCTCTGACACATCGCCCGCAAATCTTTCATGTCCAGCAGCAGCAAGCCTTGATCGTCTGCAATCTTGAAGACGAGTTGAAGCACGCCCGCTTGCGTCTCGTTCAAATTCAGCATACGCGCGAGCAGCAGCGGTCCGAGATCTGAAATCGTGGCGCGCACAGGGTGGCCTTGTTTGCCAAATACATCCCAAAGCGTGACGGGAAATGCAGCAGACTCAGGCGCAGTTAAACCGCGCTCTGCCAAGACCTTGCCCAACTTCTCGCCAATTTTCCCGGCCTGAGAGATGCCAGTAAGGTCTCCCTTGACGTCAGCCATGAACACCGGCACACCGATACGGCTAAAGCCCTCAGCCATAGTTTGCAATGTCACGGTTTTTCCTGTGCCAGTTGCGCCCGTGATCAAACCATGTCGATTGGCTTTGTCTGGCCGTAGCAAGACTTCTGTGGAGTTATTTTGTGCAACGAGAAAGGGGTCTGCCATGATGCGTCTCAATGAATTAGATCACCTGAGTTTAAAACGCTTTCAGCCAGCAAGATTGAATGCTGGCTGCACCGACGTTATTATTTACCACCCACAACACTTGGAGCACATGCCAAAGGCGCAATGCAGCCAATGCATGGCGTCATCAAGCTATTTCAGCACTTCAACATTGATTCGCTTACTGAATACGACAACGTTCTCGCCCGAGCTGGTCTTGATGTACGGGCGGTGTTTGTGATCAGCCAAAACCAGTTGCAATGTATGTTTTCCTGGTGGCAGCGAGACCACCGTCTCTGACTGGCCACCTCCGAAATGGCGATAGTTGTCTGAGAACGGTATCGGCTTATTGAGATCTCTGGGCAATGGGGTGTTGATCAGCAAATGATGATGACCTGTAGAGGGCAAATCGACATTGGCAGGTGCGATGCCCAGCCGGGTCAGACCAAAAACAATCCGAAAAGGCGAACGAATTTTGTCGCCATCGTTCAAGTTGACGAAGTACACCTCAGGCGCCAAGCTTGCGGGCGGTAACTGCAAGCTTGTTGCGGTTGTTTGAGCCAAACCTTGTGAGCTGGCAGCAATAATGCAAAGCGACACAAATATAGATTTCAATGTCATGGGTAAATCCCCTAGGCGAGCGCTGCGGTATGCCGAGGCGCAACAATTTGGATTGATCATGGCTTTGAGAATATCAGCAAACATCTCTGTCAAGAAAGATTGTAAAAAAATAGGCGTTCATCCGACAAGGATGAACGCCTATCGAGCGGCGGCGTTTTGATTTATTTCAATTCCAAAATCCATTTGGTCATGGCTTGCACTTCATCAGCTTTGAGCTGAGCCATCGGCGGCATGGGGATCGCGCCCCACACACCTGTGCCGCCTTTAACCATTTTTTCGCTGATATACGCACTCGCGTCTTTGCGATCTTTGTATTTTGCAGCGACGTCTTTGAATGCGGGGCCAACCATTTTTTTCTCAACGGAGTGGCAATTGAGGCAAGCGTTTTTATCCGCTAAAGCGAGATTGGCTTGCGCAGAAGCAGCGAGCAGGCCCATGCAGATGCCAAGCAGTGCCGTTTGTAGTTTTTTCATGATGTTGCCTTTACTTGACTGTGACCGTGATGACATCGCTCAGGCTCTTGCCATAAGACTGATGCGCGCCGTTGGCAAATTGAGCCGTGAGTTTGTATACGCCTGGAGCGAGCTTGACTTCAGCTTCCGTTTGGCCTTTGCCGAAATGCATGTGCTTATCGCTGAAGGGAATCGATTCTCCGGCTGGCATCGAATCTAAATTGATCAGCAGATGATGGTGGCCGCTGTTGGCAACGATATCGCCGGCAGGGGCGACTTCCAAGCCTTTCACACCAAATCGGACTTTGAATGTGGTGCCGACTGTGGCGTTGTTCGCAGGCTCAAGAATGCTGACTTGTTGAGCCGGTGGAGATGGTGTGTTTGCGCAGCCAGACACCAAAGCGAGTGCTGCAACGGAAGCTGCGAGCACGGTAAGCAGGCGAGACATGGAGATAGACGAGAGCTTCATAAAAATTCCTAAAAATACAAAAGTTTTTCGCGGTACGCACGATACACGCAGTACGCGAAAACGAATAAATTTGTGCAGCAAAGCTGCTGATCACAAGCGAAGTGAGCTATTCAAAGGCACGTTTGCACGCATGCGCGAGCAAAGGCTCTGCTGAATTAAGCTGTGAAAAGCGCAGGTGGGGCTCGCCCTGGCGGTGGTCTGCCATCGCGCAACCAGTTCCGATGGATTGGCGCGCTTGTTGCAATGTGCAAAACACTGGCAGTATTGGGAGCGACATAGGCCAGATGCTCTAGCGTGCTCCATTCTTTTGTAGCGAGCGCCATCGGCGTGTTGCTGCAATGTTTGAGAGACACTTCATGACTGGCCGGCTCAGCGCCAGACACCGTGACATAAATCTTTTTGACGCCCGCGCCCGAACAGACAACCATCTCAATGGTTTTGCCACTGCTTTTAGCGATAAACACCTTCACCGCACCGCCCAATGCAAACCACAGCGCTGTGCACAAGCACAGAGCCAAGGCCATTCGAAAGTATGAGTTTTTTTGGTGCACGATTAGAGAGATATAGTACTCGCATTGGTGCAAGCGATGCACAGTGCTAACCCTGCCGGTGAACCTAGCGGCCACAATTAAACAACTTAACAAGGCAATATTTATGAAATATCCGATCGAAGTATTTGGTGAAAAACTGGGCGGCACGGTGGACAAAGTCGGTCGCGCGTTGGTAGCCACGTTTCATTATTTGGCGCTTTTCGCCATTGGCGCAACCACCGTTTGGGCCGCTGCAGCTGCTTTCCTCGGCATGGTCGCAAAAGGGAGTGCCGGTATCAATGATATTTTGTTGCTCTTCATTTATTTGGAGATTGGCGCCATGGTCGGCATCTATTTCCGCACCAATCACTTGCCAGTGCGCTTTCTGATCTACATCGCCATTACGGCACTGACGCGCTTGCTGATAGAAGATATCAGTGCGCATCACAAGCTTGACACAGGTATTTTGGTCGTTTCGGCAGCGATACTGCTTCTGGCATTTGCTACGCTTGTGATTCGCTTTGCATCAGCCAAATACCCAGGGCGCGTTGATGGCGATCCGGATGGCAACCCATTAAAAGCAAAATGAAATGTGTTAAGTGAGAAGGAAAGAGAGTCATGGCAGGCCACAGCAAATGGGCAAACATTCAACACCGCAAAGGGCGGCAGGATGAAAAGCGCGGAAAGATTTGGACGCGGGTGATCCGCGAGATCATGGTGGCGGCTCGCCAAGGCGGCGGTGATTTAGCCGTCAACCCGCGCCTGCGCTTGGCAGTTGATAAAGCCAAAGCAGCCAACATGCCCGCGGATACCATCAAGCGCAACATCGACAAAGCCACCGGCAATTTAGAAGGCGTGCATTACGAAGAGATTCGTTATGAGGGCTACGGCATTGCAGGTGCTGCGATTATTGTCGATTGCATGACCGATAACCGCGTTCGCACCGTGGCTGAGGTGCGTCACGCGTTCTCGAAATACGGCGGCAACATGGGCGCCGAAG
>JAYUSD010000026.1:0-12783 GCA_043755865.1 Variovorax sp.
CGCAATTGTTAAGCGTGCCCAGCACGCGCGTGCCGGCTGCGTCAGCGGTGGTTTTCATCATGGCGTGGCCAGCGGCAGGGCCAGCGATTGTCATCGGCGTGTTGCCAGTGAAGCGGCGGGCAAAGCGGGATGGCCGCACGACTTCCCAGTTGCCTGCTGTCTCGCGCACTTCAATCACCGTTGCGCCATGCGCGGCTTGCGCTTTTTTCACTTTCTCTGCGCTCCATGTTTTCATGCCATCGGCGTGCAAGAGGCCATCGTCAGTGTATTCGTGGTTCATCACGAGCAGGCCATTTTTGTTGCGCTCTTGGCCTGTGCCGAGCGGGTAGAAATGGATGCCATCATGGTGCATGCCGATTTGCGCTTCTTGCTCAGCGGCAGTGTTGGTTGCGTCGTATTTGAAGACGGGCATGTTGCCGGCGAGGCCCACAGAATCGCCCCAAGGCGCGAAGACTTGCGCGCCATAACCTTCGGGCACGGTGATGCCATCTTTGGTGGAGATAGGTACGCTTTTGAAGCCGACCAGTGGGCCGCTTGCTAAATTCGCAGCGCCGGCTGCGCAGCCGGCTAGGCCGCTGAATAAGCCGCCCGCAGCAAGCGCCACACCGCCTCGCATAAAAAGGCGGCGTGCTGGGTCGGATACGTCGTGAATGGAAGGGTTGGAAGATGGGTTGGAGTCTTCCATCTGAGAGAAATCTTTTGCCATGGCGAGAAGTCCTTGTTGCTAAGCTGATGTGATGTGTAAACCTAGGCATCTTGAACAATCTGTGTGACGAATGCATGACAGTCACATGAAGTTTTTGTGTTGCTTTGTGTTCTGCTTTGAATTGTTTCTATATTTCGATTATGATAGAACTATGAAAACGACAGCGACTCAAAAAACTTTTAAACCGAAGCGAGGTGTTGACTCTCTAACTTCTTCTCCTTCGCTCCTGGAGGCGGATGCAGTAAGAGCGCTGACTGCGCTCGCGCAAGCCCAGCGCTTGCGGGTGTTTCGCGCTCTCGTGCAGGCGGGTGCGGCTGGGCTTACGCCCGGCGTGTTGGCTGCGATGCTGGATATGCCGGCATCAAGCTTGTCGTTTCACCTGAAAGAGCTCGCTCATGCGCAGCTTGCACGCGTTGAGCAACAAGGGCGCAGCTTGATTTATCGCGCGGATTTCTCGCGGATGACGGCGCTGCTCGGCTTTTTGAGTGAGAACTGCTGCGCTGCCGATCCAACGGGTGCATGCTGTTGATCACTATCAATTAATGAGCAATTCGCGCAGGTTCTATGACGGCTAACTGCCAATTTCGTTTAAATTTTAAAAGGGGAATTCATCATGAAACGCTTTCACGTCCATATCTCTGTAGATTCCATTGAGCAATCCACACAGTTCTACAACACGCTTTTTGGCCAAGCGCCTACGGTGCTGAAAACAGATTACGCCAAATGGATGCTCGATGATCCGCGCATCAACTTCGCCATTTCTGAGCGGGCCGCAAAAGTGGGCCAAGCGGGCTTGGATCATCTAGGCTTTCAGATGGATGAAGCTGCTGAGCTGCATGCGATGACAGCAAGTTTGCAATCTGCGGGCATGGCGATGAGCGATCTCGGCGAGACGACTTGCTGCTACGCTAAGAGCGACAAAGGCTGGGTGCATGACCCGCAAGGCATTGCGTGGGAGAGCTTTGTGACGATGGGCGAGGCCACCACGTATGGTGTGGAATCTGAAGATGCGCAGAGCAGCGGTGGCGCATGCTGCGCACCGACTGTTGCTCCCACTCAAGTGTCTGTCGCGAAAGCAAAAATTTCTCTGAAAGATATTGTTGTCAAGCCTGCGCTGGTGAATGCGTCGACGGCAGCAGCCAGTAGTTGCGGCGCAGGTGCGGCTTTAGCCACTACTGCACCTTCTAAATCGAGCTGCTGCTGATCAACGTAATCACTATGATTTAGATAGCACACTACGTATATTCTATGAGGTCTAACCCTTGTTTTATTCTATAAAAGGCTGATCCAATGACTGTTTCAATCCCTCTCAATGTACTTTTTCTCTGCACTCACAATTCCGCGCGCAGTATTCTTGCAGAAGTGCTGCTGAACGCTATCGGCAAAGGCCGTTTCAAAGCCTACTCCGCAGGCAGCAGCCCAAGAGAAGGTGGCAGCCCGAATGCGCTCGGCTTGCAAATCTTGCGCGATCACGGCTTCGACACGACTGGTCTGCGCAGCAAAAACTGGGATGAATTTGCCACGCCTGATGCACCGAAGATGAATCTCATCATCACGGTGTGCGACAACGCCGCTGGCGAGGTCTGCCCCTACTGGCCCGGCCAGCCCGCCACAGCGCATTGGGGTTATCCTGATCCGAGCGAAGGCGATGGCAGCGATGCGCAAAAGCTCGAAGCCTTTCGACAAACCCTGATCGCGATGCGCAGACGCTTGGAGCTTCTGGTGAATCTGCCAGTAGAAAAATTAGCGAAGTTAAGTTTGCAGCAAAGCGCTAAGGAGCTATCCAATGGCTGATGAGATGTCTTTCGAAAGCGCAGCATGTGATTGCAAAAAGGCGCGCATCTTATCGAAATATTTTCTCCCCGCCGTGCTCACGTTAAACGGCCTCGCATTTATGGCGGCCTACAAGTATGGGGTTTCGCTGGAGCTTGTTATCACCGTAGGAAGTGTGTGGACTCTGCTGTTTGCTTGGCTGCTCCAGCGCTGGATTCCCTTGCAGGATGCATGGAATGCGCGGCATGCCGATACGAAAACAGATCTCACCAGCATGGCGATTTTGTTAGGTGCAATTGATCCGCTGCTCAAAGCGTTTGGTGCAGCGGCTGCCGTAGCGATTGCTGCGCAGCTTTCTCCTATCTCAACGCTGTTTCCGCAAGACGCGCCTTTTGCGCTGCAAGTGCTGCTCGCTGTGTTGCTGCTGGAGTTGCTCAAATACGTAGCGCATCGCTTGCACCACGCGCTGCCCGCGCTGTGGTGGCTGCATGCCCTGCACCACAGCCCGCAGCGCTTCACAGCGATCAACAATTTCCGCTTTCACCCGCTGAATTACGCGATCAATTTTGTCCTCAGCGTGTTGCCGATGCTGCTGATGGGTATTCCTGCGGATGTGATGTGGGCTTATTTGGCCATCACGCAGCCAGTGCTCATGATGCAGCATGCGAATTTGAATGTGCGCAATCCGTGGCTCGATAAGATTTTTGCAACACCCCGCAGCCACCAGTGGCATCACGATGCGGATGTGCGGGCTGGGCAGTTCAACTTTGGCAGCAGTTTGCTGATTTGGGATCATGTGTTTGGCACGTATCGCGCAAGTTCAATGGCTTTGCCACAGCCTGCGCAGATTGGCTTGTATGCAGGCAGCCGTTATCCTGCAACGGCGTCTTACCTTGATCAACTGCTCTCCATGTTCAAACCAGGCTGCTGTGCATCAGGTGGTGGCGCTGGAGGCGCAGCGTGAGCGGCCACAGCCTCCCTCAAAAGGCCTTCGCAGAATTCATTGGCACAGCCGCGCTGCTCTGCGCCGTGATCGGCTCAGGCATCATGGCCGAGCGGCTCTCGGGCGGCAATGTGGCCGTGGCGCTGCTGGCAAACACGCTGGCCACCGTGTTTGCACTGTATGTATTGATTGAAACGCTTGGGCCGATCAGCGGGGCGCATTTCAATCCGCTGGTGACGATCTGGGCGCTTTTTTTTGATCGAAATCGACATGTAGCCGGCATAGAATATGCGCAGAGTGCTACTGTATTTATAGTATTCACATTTATCGCGGCGCAGCTTCTTGGCGCAGCATGCGGTGCGTTTTTAGCGCATGCGATGTTTGATATGAGTATTTTGCAAACCAGCGCTAAGCTACGCGGCGGCTGGAATGCTTCGGGCCAGTTCACAGGCTGGAGCCAGTGGATCGCCGAGGCAGTAGCCACAGGCGGCTTGCTATTTGTCATCATCCACAGCGGCGCAGCCAATGTGAACGCAAAGGCAAGCGCACTAGTGGCTTGCTACATTGGCGCAGCGTATTGGTTTACCGCGAGCACCAGCTTCGCCAACCCTGCTGCTGTGTTTGGCCGTATGCTTAGCGACAGTTTCGCTGGCATCGCGCCGGCGAGTGCGCTGGGCTTTGTAGCGGCGCAGTGCATAGGTGCGATTATTGGCGTGTGCCTTGCAAACGCACTCGCTTTAAAAAAATCCACCTAAAAGCAACGCATTGGTAGTTTGTCTGTCGTGATGTCAGTGCGGTTCTCGCCTTTGAGGCTCATCTTTTCTGGCACTTTTCCAGCGGCGCAGACCCATGTGATGGGCACGACAATCGCGTCATCAACCACAGCCGGGCGCAGGCTCAAAACTTTGCCATGCAAAGAACTGTTGGCCTGATTGCCAAATTGGATGTGTACCGCACCTTTGTCCACCAAAACGCTGCTCACGCGCGAATTTACGATTTTGTCGGCTACCGGGAGATCGAGTGCTTCGTTATTTTCAGCAAGTTTGCCAGTTGCCAGCCAAAAGGCATCTGCGCGTTTGGTAGCAATTTCTGCGAGCTTGATGCCTTCAATCACTTGCTCTTTGACGATGCGATCCATCTGCGAGGGAATCGCAATCATGGCAAGAATTGCGATGACCGCCAACACGGCCATCATCTCGATCAAAGTAAAACCGCGCAATATCCGGTGTGAGGCTTTCACGCGATCAACCAAGGGCTTTGACAACCGCATCGCCCATTTGCACAGTGCTGACTTTCACAAGCACGTGCGCATTGCTGTTTTTTGTTTCGGTGTAGATGTCGCCCGTGCGCAAGCCTTGGGAAAGCACTTTTTTCACCGCGTCTTCAATCCGCAGAGCCGCCTCTGGTTGGTTGAGAGAGAAGCGCAGCATCATCGCGGCGCTGAGAATCGTGGCCAGTGGATTGGCAATGCCTTTGCCGGCGATGTCGGGCGCGCTGCCGTGGCTGGGCTCATACAAGCCTTGGTTGCTGCTGTTCAAGCTCGCTGAAGGCAGCATGCCAATTGAGCCGGTGAGCATGCTGGCTTCGTCCGACAGGATGTCGCCAAACATATTGCCCGTGACGATCACGTCAAATGCCTTGGGCGCTTTCACAAGTTGCATCGCAGCGTTGTCAACATACATGTGATCCAGCGCGACGTCGGGGTATTGCTTGCCGACTTCAGTGACGGTGTCTTTCCATAATTGGAAAGTCTCCAGCACATTGGCTTTATCAACGCTCGTGACTTTTTTATTGCGTTTCATGGCTGCTTGAAAAGCGACATGCGCAATGCGCTCGATCTCAGGGACGCTGTAGCGCATCGTGTCAAACGCTTCCTGAGCGCCCGGGAAATGCCCATCAGTAGCCACACGGCGGCCACGCGGCTGGCCGAAATAGATATCGCCCGTGAGCTCGCGGATGATAAGAATGTCGAGGCCAGAGATGATCTCAGGCTTCAAGCTCGATGCATCGACCAATTGCTCGTAACAAATCGCTGGCCGGAAGTTGGCAAACAGACCTAGATTTTTCCGCAAACCCAGAATCGCTTGTTCGGGGCGCAGGGGGCGATCCAGCTTGTCGTATTTCCAATCGCCCACAGCGCCAAACAAAATCGCGTCGGCTTCTTTTGCGAGCTTGAGCGTGGCATCTGGCAGCGGATGGCCATGCGCCTCAAAAGCTGCGCCGCCCACCAGCGCGTTTTCCATTTCAAATTTCAAATCAAGCGCATGCAAGACCTTGACAGCCTCAGCCACGATTTCTGTGCCGATGCCATCACCGGGGAGGATTGCGATTTTCATGATGTGTAGATACTATAAAAAAGTGAGCACTTTGCGCATATGCTATGCCGGCGAGAGGACTAAAACGCTTAAAAATTAGAGGGTTGCAGCAAGCCAAGGCTTTGTTGCCAAGCGCTCGGCCTCAAACGCTTTGATCTTATCGCTCTGGCGCAATGTGAGGCCAATGTCGTCGAAGCCATTGAGCAAACAATATTTGCGGAAGGCGTTGACTTCAAAGGGAATGACTTCGCTTGCTGTGTCATTTGTACCTTTGAGCACGACTTGTTTGTCGAGATCAATCGTGAGTTGGTAGCCGGGGAAGGCGTTGACTTCATCGAAGAGCTTGGCCACGACGGTTTCGGGCAAAACTATTGGCAGCAAGCCGTTTTTAAAGCAGTTGTTAAAGAAAATATCGGCAAAGCTCGGCGCAATCAAAGCGCGAAAGCCATATTGCTCAATCGCCCAAGGCGCATGCTCTCGGCTTGAGCCGCAGCCGAAATTTTTGCGGCAAAGCATGATGCTTGAGCCTTGATATCTGCTTTGGTTGAGCACAAAATTCGGGTTGATCTTGCGATCGGCAAGCTTCGAATACGGCTCGCCCACATCGAGGAAGCGCTCGGCATCAAACAGGTTGTCGCCGAAGCCGCTTTTGCTGATGCGCTTTAAGAACTGCTTAGAAATGATCGCATCGGTATCGACGTTTTCTCGGTCTATTGGGGCAACTAGGCCTTTGTGGATGGTGAATTTATTCATGGTGAAAGTTGTTGATGCTAGGTAACGCGAAAATCGCAAAAAGGATACAAAAAACGCTAAAAAGTACAAAAATTAAATGGGTTCGGTTTGACGTGTTGTAGAGGTAAAAAGCAGTTCAGGTTTTCGCGCTTTTCGCGTTCTTTTAGCGTTTTTCGCGTTACCTAGACTTCTCTAAACAAATCGCCGAATGTCGACGAAATGCCCATGCACCGCCGCCGCTGCCGCCATCGCAGGCGATACCAAATGCGTACGACCACCTGCGCCTTGGCGGCCTTCAAAGTTGCGGTTGCTCGTCGATGCGCAGCGCTCGCCGGGCTCTAGGCGGTCTGCATTCATCGCGAGGCACATGCTGCAGCCAGGCTCGCGCCATTCAAAGCCGGCAGCGATAAAAATTTCATGCAAGCCTTCGCGCTCAGCTTGCTCTTTCACAAGACCTGAGCCGGGTACAACGAGCGCGAGGCGCACATTTTTTGCCACTTTTTGGCCAAGGCGCTTTACCGTGGCTGCTGCTTCGCGCATGTCTTCGATGCGGCTGTTGGTGCAAGAGCCGATGAAAACTTTGTCGACTGTGATGTCGGTGATGGCTTTATTGGGATCGAGGCCCATGTAAGCCAAAGCGCGTTCGATATCCTTGCGCTTGGTTGAATCTTTTTCTTTATCTGGATCAGGCACGCGGCCATCCACCCCAAGCACCATCTCGGGCGATGTGCCCCAAGTCACTTGCGGCTGAATCTGTGTGGCATCAATCGTGATCGTGGTGTCAAAGCAAGCATCTGCATCGCTCACCAAAGTGCGCCAGTAGGCGATGGCTTGTTGCATGACAACACCCGTCGGCGACATCGGGCGGCCTTGCACATACTCAATCGTTTTCTCATCCACGGCTACCAGCCCTGCGCGCGCGCCACCTTCAATCGCCATGTTGCACACCGTCATGCGGCCTTCCATGCTCATCGCGCGGAAGACGCTGCCGCCGAATTCGATGCAGTGGCCTGTGCCGCCCGCTGTGCCAATTTTGCCGATGATTGCCAGCACCACGTCTTTCGGTGTCACGCCTTTTTGCAGCTCGCCATCTACAGCAATCAGCATGTTTTTCATCTTCTTTTGCTGTAGGCAATTCGTGGCCATCACATGCTCCACCTCGCTCGTGCCGATGCCATGCGCGAGCGCGCCGAACGCGCCGTGTGTGCTGGTGTGCGAATCGCCGCACACCACCGTCATGCCCGGCAGCGTGGCGCCTTGCTCAGGTCCCATCACATGCACGATGCCTTGGCCTTTGGAGAGAAACGGGTGATAAGCCGCTGCGCCGAATTCTTTGATGTTGGCATCTAGGGTGGTGATTTGCTCTTTGCTCACCAGATCGGCAATGCCGTCGTAGCCCAGCTCCCAGCCTGTGGTGGGCGTGTTGTGATCGGCAGTGGCCACAATCGATGAGACGCGCCAGACTTTGCGGCCGGCTTGGCGCAAGCCTTCAAACGCTTGCGGGCTGGTCACTTCATGCACCAAATGGCGGTCAATATAAAGAATGGCTGTGCCATCTTCTTCCGTGTGAACGACATGTTCGTCCCAAATTTTGTCGTAGAGTGTGCGAGCTGTAGCGGTGCTGGGCATTTTCGAATTCCTTGAGTAGTTAGATTTTAAGTAAGTGTTCAACGAGCAGCCGTGCAGGCGCAGGCAAGGTTTCAAAATCGCGGGCAACGATGAGCAAATCTCTCGCTGACCAAGGATCGGTCAGCGGCACAGCCACCAAATCGCCCACCGAGCCGACCAGCTCAAACGCGCGATCAGGCATCACGCCCACACCTAAGCCGTTGTGAATCATGCGGCACATGGCATCTAGCGAAGTGACTTGAATGCGAAGCTGCAATTGCTTGCCCACCTCAGCCGCAGCGCGCCGCTGCGCGAGATACAGGGCACTGTTGCTATGAAGGCCAACATGATCAAAATCAAGCGATTCGACGAAGCCGATGTGCTTGCGGCGCGAGAGCACATGTTTACGCGGCACAACGAGCACGAGTTTGTCTTGCCGGTAAATTTGCTGCTTTAAGCCTTTCAAATCAGCCTGCTCATTGCAAATGCCCACATCTGCTGCACCGTCGTGCACCGCTCTGATCACATCACTACTGAGATGCTCTTGCAGATCAATCTTGACATGCGGATGCAGCTTGGCAAACGCGCCAATATCTTCCGGCAAAAATTCAACAATGGCAGAAATATTCGCGTGAATTCGTACATGGCCTTTGATGCCCGCTGCGTATTCGCCCAAATCGCCCTGCATGCGATCCAAGCTGCTGAGCACGGCGCGCGCGTGGTGCAAAAAAGCCTCGCCCGCAGGCGTCGGGCTCACGCCGCGCGCATGGCGGTAGAGCAGGGCTGTGCCAGCAGCAGTTTCCAAATCGGAGAGGCGCTTGCTCACGGCAGAGGCCGCAATGAATTCTTTATCGGAGGCCTTGCCAATGCTGCCGTGCTCGCACACGGCGGCAAACAATTGCAGCGTGGTGAGATCAAGGCGGCGCGCAAAGCTGCGCTCGGAGGGTTTCATGGCGGAATAAAGATGCTCGGGTCGTGATTGGCGATGGTGCGAGTGCATTGTCACACGCAATGAGACGCGAGACATCGTGAATCAAGAGGGGTGCATGGCGTTTTCATGGAGTGCTTTGAAGCCGAGTCTTTGATCAAATTGAGTAAGTACTTGTTCATATTTGGAGACTTTCGATGCATTCTGATTTCAATCGCCGCAGCGTACTTGGCACTGCTCTGGCCAGCGCCACGTTGGTAGCGGCGCCTTGGGCACGCGCCCAAGCCTTCCCCGAGCGCCAGCTCACCATCGTCGTACCTGCGCCACCGGGCGGCACGGCGGATATTTCCTCGCGTGCGATTTCCGATCCGCTTTCCAAAGCCCTAGGCCAAGCCGTGGCAGTAGACAACAAAGGCGGCGGCAATGGCGCAGTGGGCGCGCAGGTGGTACTCAACGCCAAGCCCGATGGCCACACCTTGCTCATGGCCTATTCCGGCTTTCATTGCATGAGCCCGCATTTGGTGAAGTTACCCTATGACCCGCTCAAGGATTTGCAGGCGATTGCCAATGTGTACTCTGCGCCGCAGGTGATGGTCGTGCGCTCCAATCTCGGTATCAAGACTGTGCAAGAGCTGATCGCCTTTGCTAAGAAAAATCCTGGCAAGCTGAACTATGGCAGCTCGGGCAATGGCAGCGTGCAACACATTGCCACCGAGCTCTTCAAACAAATCAGCGGCACATTTATCACGCACATACCGTACCGCGGCTCGGGCCCCACGATCACCGATTTGCTGGCCAGCCAGATTGACATGACGGTGACCACTGCGCCATCGCTCATGCCGCATATCCAAAGCGGCCGCTTCACGCCGCTGGTCGTTGCAGGCCCGCGCCGTTTGAGTAGTTTGCCCAATGTGCCCACGGGCGCTGAGGCGGGCTTGAAAGGCTTTGAAGTGGATGCATGGTTTGCTCTCTACACCCATGCCCAAGCGCCGAAAGCTGCCGTAGATCGCATCGCTGTAGAAGTGCAAAAAATCATGGCCGTGCAAGCGTTTAAAGACCGCGCGAGCAGCTTAGGAGCAGAAGCCAACTTCATCGGCCCGCGCGAGATGATGGTTTATGCGCAGGCCGAGTATGAGAAATGGGGCAAGGTGATCAAGTCTGCCAAGATCACGGCGGATTGATTTATTTCTATGCCTTTTGACCTGACTAGCCATCTGCCTCAGAACCTTTTTTTCCGTTCGTCCTGAGCTTGTCGAAGGGCTTGCAGGGGCTTCGACAAGCTCAGCCCGAACGGTGGTGGTGTGGGGTCTGATTTATCCGGATAATCAGTTCTTTTGGGCATTTGCCTGCACAGAATATGCGCGGAGTGCTATCAAATTCAGAGTAAACCATCATTGCGATGGAGCTCGCATAACGAGGAGACAAACATGAAACAACGCATCAAAACCACACTCGCTCTGCTTGCCGCCGCCAGCGTCGCGCTGCTCACGGGCTGTGCGAGCATGAGTGGCACAAGCGGCCTACAAGTGGCCGAAGTCGGCAGTTTTCACATCGGTGGCAAGCAAGCTGTGCTCTCTGGCTTACCCGAGAAAGAGCTGCGTTTTACGCCCAGCTCGCCGCCCATCAAGGTCAATCCGAATGGCGAGTTTGAAGTCGAGCAGATGTATGTGCAGTATGTGAAGCTCGCGCAGCCAAAGGCGAAATTCCCCTTGCTGATGTGGCATGGCGGCGGCCTGACTGGCGTGACGTTTGAGACCAAGCCCGATGGCGGCGAAGGCTGGCAAATGGCTTTCCTCAAGAATGGCCATGACGTATATGTGAGCGACGCGACTGAGCGTGGCCGCGCAAGCTGGGCGCGCTACCCCGAGATTTTTGCGAGCGAGCCCTTCTTCCGTGCGAAGAAAGAAGGCTGGGAGCTGTTTCGCATTGGGGCGGTAGATAGCTACAACGCCGATCCCGCCAAGCGCGTGGCCTTGTCCGGTTCACAATTCCCGCTGCAAGCCTTCGATCAATTCGCCAAACAATTCGTGCCGCGCTGGGCCACCAACAATGCGCCCACGCAAGCCTCGTATGACGCTTACGTGCAGCGCGCCTGCCCCTGCGTGATCTTGGTTCACAGCCAAGGCAGCACGTTTGCTTTTGAAGCGGCGCGCAAGTTTCCCAATCTCATCAAAGCCGTGGTGGCCGTAGAGCCTAGCGGTGGTTTAAACGCAGCACAAGTGGATATCACTGCGATGAAAGCTGTGCCGCATTTAATCGTATGGGGCGATTTCTTAGACCAAAACCCAACGTGGAAAAACGCCGTGCAACCACCCGTGTTGCGATTCACCGAAGCTTTAGCAAAACAAGGCGGCGTGGTCGACACGATGGATTTGCCGAAGATGGGCATCAAAGGCAACAGCCACATGATCATGATGGACAAGATTTCTGGGCAGGTGGCGGACTTGATCCAAGGCTGGTTGGCTAAGCAGGGCCTCATGAAGTAATTTTTAGCCTTTTGAGCAGTTAGCCGGCGTATTGATTGCGCAGAGTGCTATTGAATTCGTAGCATACGCAAGAGACCTAGCTTTTGGCGAGGAAATGCGCTACCAATGCGTTGGCATGCCCGTGTCCCAATTTGTGCGTTGTCTTGAGCAGGCTGACCAGCTCCATGTGCTTCAGTGCACCGGCTTGCTTCAAAATTGCCATCCAGTGAGATATAGGCTCGCCGTATGTTTTTTCAATCGACGGGAAATACGAAGCAGGGCCTTTGATTTGGGTATTTTTCAACAAATGATTTGACTCCTCATGTTGTCAACGGCCGGTCGTGGCAGTAAATTTACGGATGTGACCACGGATCGTAGCTGCCAAAGCTCCAGAGATGCCCCTCAAGGTCATAGCAACTGAAACCTTGACCGCCATAGTCTTCGTCTCTGATCTCCATGGCGATTCTGGCTCCAGCAGCTTTTGCGCGGGTGTAAGCAGCGTCAGCATCCGCCACCACGATGTACGTCGATTGCGTTTGAGCGCCTCCCACTTCATCGGGCTGCTTCATCAACCTGCCAAATTCTGTTTCGTTTTCAAGAACCGAACCCAGCATGACCATCCCGTTGCCGAGGCTTAGCTGTGCATGGGCAACCGTGCCATCGTCGTTTTGCACCACCAAATGCTTCTCGAAGCCGAACGCCTGACACAGCCATTCAATGGCCGCTGGTGCGTTGCGGTAACGCAAGACGGGAATGATGCTTGAACTCATGGCGTTGATCCTTGAATGGGTGATTGCAGCATGCACTGTGGCAAGTTTCTTTGTATGTAGGACCAAACGCCGTGGCTTGATAGTTACAAATTTGATTTCAGCATGGCAATGCTTGTTAAGCAACTGCCAAAATCACAGCTGATTGCTAAAATTTAAGCCTTTTTGACACTTTGCCGGCGTGTTTACTGCGTAGAGTGCTATCATATTTGTAGTATTCGAAGAGTATCTATTCGGATACAGCGGCAGCGAGTGCGACGCATTTCGCCCGCCTTCATGGTCGAGTACGCAATACTGTTCGGTTAGTACCCGTTCGCCCTGAGGTATCGAAGGGCTCGCGTGGGCTTCGATACCTCAGCCCGAACGGAGGTGATGCTAATCGAACAGTATTAGGTCGAGTACGACAAATCAGTCAGTCGAAATGCGTCGCACTCGCTGTCTGTTGGCTACTCAAAACATCTTCGTTCGCAACTGGTGGCGTTGTACAAAACGGTCTGAGGCGGCCGATATTGGGCGACCGATTTGTGGTACTTGCGCCTAGAGGGC
>JAYUSD010000027.1:0-12766 GCA_043755865.1 Variovorax sp.
GGGGGCAGGGTGCTGAAGGCCATTGATGTGTGCTTTGCTGGGGGGATTTCGAAAGATCAGCTCAACAGGATCTCAGGTTGGAGGCGAAAGTGTAAGCAGAAAGCATCGCCATGTATGTGCGGTAGCAAACATAGTAGCGCTATTTTGCGTTTAAGGGTGAAACCGATTTATGCACCAAGTTCGAGCACATCGAACAAGTCAATTGAAGCTTTTTATACGTCGCATTCTTTTACTGCGTCGCGTGCGTTAGCGTACAGACCCAGCGAATCCATGCGATTAAAAACGTGGCTGAGGCTTCAAGCTTTTTTTGTCATTGTCCTCTTTGCATTGCCTAAGTCAATACGCCCACTTTTAAAGGAAACACCATGATCAAACTCGCCAATTCCGCATCGTCCGAACAGGGGAATCCTGAATTTGAAATCAAAGATTCTTTGCTGGGTGACGCGTTGGAGCGCAACCAACTTACCAAACCCCGCAGGCTAATGACGACCGTCTTGCCCGATCATCCAGTCAGCGAAGCTGACGATAGCCGAGATGCCGATCATGCTAAATAACGATTTAGCGCCTACGCCCACGCAAAGTTCGGCGTTCATGACATGCGAGCAACTGGCTGGCCGTTGCGGCATGAGCATGATTGAGCTGGGTGAGTTGGTAGGTTACAGCGCTTTGGTGCCCATCAAAACTGAGCCAACACGGCCCGAAATCAAGAATGCAGACCGATGGGTGTTCAGTTCGCAGTGTCTTAAGCCATTGCGCGCCGCGTGCAAAATGCGCAATGATTTTGATCTTGACATGTTTACCGTGGCAATTTTGCTCGGGAGCTTGCAGCGCATCGATGAACTAGAGCAAACCATTCAAACGATGCAATCAAAAATGCACCAAATGCTGGAAGTTGGCGCAGATCCTGCCGTTGAGTTGCAGACAGACGAACGCGATCAGCTTGATCTGTTTCGTAAAAATGAGTCATGGTGGAATTGACATGAAAAAAGTAGCTTCGATCAACGCCAGTGGTTTGAGGCCTATGCCGCCCGCCTCAAAGAATGATTTGAGCTTTGTGCTTTTGGTGGCGCTGGTGGTGGGCTCCATTATCGGAAGCGGCATTTTTGCCATTCCGCAAAACATGACTGTAGGTGCAGGCTCGGGTGCCATTTTGATAGGCTGGCTGATCACGGCCATTGGCATGATGAGCTTGGCGCGCGTCTATCAAACTCTTGCTATCAAAAAACCAGATTTGGACAACGGCGTTTTTTCATATGCGCGAGCGTTGTCTGGCGAATATGCGGGCTTTAATTCCGCTTGGGGTTATTGGATCAGCGCATGGATTGGCAATGTAGGCTATCTTGTGGCCGCTTTTGGCGCACTGGGCTACTTCTTTCCTATCTTTGGCGAGGGCAACACGATTGCGGCTTGCATCGGCGCGTCAATCGTTTTGTGGATCGTGCATTTCTTTGTGCTTCGCGGCATTCAAGGCGCAGCGGTGCTCAATGCCGTGGTCACGATGGCCAAACTTGTTCCGCTGGTGCTTTTCATCATCTTGGTGGGAATAGCGTTTGAAATAAAGACTTTTCGCTTAGATTTTTGGGGCGATACCAAGTTGGGCAGTGTGCTCGATCAAATCAAGAGCACGATGCTGGTGACGGTGTGGGTTTTTATTGGCATTGAAGGCGCGAGTGTGTATTCGTCGCGTGCGAAAAATAGAGCCGATGTGGGCAAGGCGACTATCGTGGGCTTTTTAATTTGCTTGGTGTTGCTCGCCGCCATTTCGTTGCTTTCTTTGGGAATCTACACACAAGCAGAATTGGCCGCGCTTAAAAATCCTTCCATGGCAGGTGTGTTGGAAAAGGTGGTGGGGCACTGGGGTGCATTGTTGATTTATATCGGTTTGATTGTGTCAGTCGGTGGCGGCCTGCTGGCATGGACACTGCTTGCCGCCGAGACGCTTTTCTCGCCATCGGAGAGCGGCGTGATGCCAAAGTGGCTCATGCATAAAAATGCCAACGATGTGCCATCCAACGCACTTTGGGTGACCAATGGTTTGGTACAGCTTTTTCTTGTCGTCACGCTGCTTTCTAAAGCATCGTATTTGGCGCTGATCTCGCTTTCTACTGTCATGATCTTGGTCCCTTATCTGTTTAGTGCGGGCTACGCGCTTTGGCTGGCATGGCAAGGAAATGCTGCCTTGCAAACATGGCTTCGCGCTGAGGTGTTGTTGGCGGCGCTGGCGACTGTTTATTGCACGTGGCTGATCTATGCGGCAGGCTCCAAATATCTGCTTCTTAGCGCCTTGTTGTATGCGCCGGGCATGCTGGTGTTTGTCTATGCCAAAAGGCAACTCGCCCAACCCGTGTTTAACCGCGCCGAATCGGTAGCGGCGATCATGCTTTGGGCGCTGGCAGCGTTTGCTGGTTATATGTTGATAGCTGGGCGCATCGCGCTTTAATGGGAGTTTTTCATGCAGCAAGGTCTTCATTCGGAAGTTGGTGCGCTTAAAACAGTGATTGTTTGTCGGCCCGGACTCGCTCAAAAACGTCTCACGCCGGCTAATTGCAATGCACTTTTGTTTGACGATGTGATGTGGGTTGCGCAAGCGCGCAATGACCATGATGTCTTCACCAATCTGATGACTGAGCGCGGCATTCAAGTGCTTGATGTCTATGACTTACTGGCTGCGTCGTTGGCCGATCCGGCAGGCCTTGAATGGGTTTTGAAGCGCGTTTTAGGCAAAAATTTCGTTGACGAAGCGTTGGGCGATCAACTGCATGCATGGCTAAGAGTTATGCCGCTTCATCAGGTGGCTGAATTTGTGACGGGCGGTATTTCGCGAGCAGATTTGCCTTTTGATCCAACAGGCTTGCTGGCCAATTGCACGCGCGATGGAGAGTTCCTCACGCAGCCTTTGCCCAACATCATGTTCACGCGCGATAGCAGCTGCTGGATTGGCGATCGCTTGTTTTTGTGCCCGATGTATTGGCCTGCAAGGCAGCGCGAGGCCGTGATTATGGAGGCAATTTATCGCTTTCATCCTTTGTTTGCTGGCGATTTAGCGCCCAAGCATCGTTTGGCTGACAGAGATGAGTTGGTGCATCAGAATCAAATCCCAAGCCATGCACACGGCTTGGCCACATTTGAGGGTGGTGATGTGATGCCACTGGGCAATGGTGTGGTGCTGGTGGGCATGGGCGAGCGCACCTCGCCGCAAGGTGTTTGCCAACTTGCTTTGGATTTATTTTCAACCGGCACGGCCACCCGCGTACTCGCTGCGCGGCTGCCCAATTCGCGCGGTGCGATGCATATGGACACGGTGATGACGTTTTGTGATGTTGACTTGGTGACGATCTTTCCTGAGATCACTGAGGGCATTCAGGTGCACAGCTTGCGCCCGGGCTTGAAGGAAAACACCTTAGACGTGCGTGCGGAAAAAGCTTCTTTTCTGCACGTGTTGGCGCAGGCCATCGGAGTTGCTAAATTGCGCACAGTGGTCACCGGTGGCGATACGTTTGAGGCTGAGCGTGAGCAATGGGATGACGGCAATAATTTGCTCGCGCTCGCGCCGGGCGTGGTGGTCTCTTACAACCGCAATGTCTACACCAACACGATGCTGCGCAAAGCTGGCGTGGAAGTCATCACGATTCCTGGCAGTGAGCTGGGGCGTGGTCGAGGCGGTAGCCATTGCATGTCTTGCCCGGTTGAGCGCAGCACTGTGTAGCCCATCAATAGCTGCTGCAATTTCCTTTTTGATTGAATGCGAGATGTCCGATGGCATTTAACCTTAGCAACCGAAGTTTGCTTGATTTGCAAGATTTCAGCCCGCAGGAAGTGAAGTTCTTGATTGATCTCGCTGCTGAGCTAAAAAAATCTAAATACGCTGGCAACGAGCTGCCGCATTTGAAAGGCAAAAATATTGCTTTGATTTTTGAAAAAGCTTCAACGAGGACGCGCTGTGCATTTGAGGTGGCCGTGCATGATCAAGGCGGGCATGTGACCTACATTGATCCCACGAGCTCTCAAATGGGGCACAAAGAGTCACTCAAAGACACGGCGCGAGTACTTGGGCGCATGTACGACGGCATTGAGTATCGGGGGTTTCATCAAAGCGTTGTGGAAGAGCTGGCGCGGTATTCGCATGTACCGGTATGGAATGGCCTAACAGATGAAGCACACCCCACGCAAATTTTGGCTGATCTTCTGACGATGCGTGAATTCAGCGAAAAGCCATTTCACGAAACCAGCATTTGCTACTGCGGTGATGCGCGCTTCAATATGGGCTGCTCTTTGCTTGTGGGCTGTACGCAAATGGGAATGGATCTGCGCATTGCCTCTCCCACTGACTTTCAGCCGCCTAAAGAGTTGCTGGAAAAAATGTATTTGCTTGCCTTAAAAACCGGTGCGCGAATTACCTTGGAAACAGATCCTATCAAAGCGGCATTTGGCGCCGATTTTATTTATACGGATGTGTGGGTGTCGATGGGCGAGCCTGAAGATGTATGGAAGACAAGAATCGCTGCGCTTATGCCTTATCAAGTCAATGCGGATTTGATGTTTGCCAGCGGTAATCCACGCACCCGCTTTATGCATTGCCTACCTGCTTTTCACAACAAAGATACCGAGATCGGGCAGCATATTTTTGCCGAATATGGATTGGAAGCGCTAGAAGTGACCGATGAGGTTTTTGAATCTGATGCATCGATTGTTTTTGATCAAGCTGAGAATCGCTTGCATACGATCAAAGCGGTGCTTGTGGCAACCTTCGCATGAAAATTGTGATTGCGCTGGGCGGCAATGCCTTGCTGCAACGCGGGCAAGCATTGAGCTACGAAAATCAACTCATCAATATTCGCGCGGCGGCCATTCAATTGGCCGGCATCGCAGCAGGGCATGACTTGCTGATCACCCATGGCAATGGCCCGCAGATTGGGTTGCTTGCGCTGCAAGGCGAGAGTTATCACGACGTTGCACCGTACCCGTTGGATCTATTGGGGGCGCAAACCCAAGGCGCTATTGGCTATTTGATAGAGCAAGAATTGGCCAATCGGCTGCCATCTTCTCGAAAAATGGCTTGCCTAGTCACGCGTACTGTGGTCGATGGCAATGATCCTGAGCTTGCCTTGCCTTCCAAGCCGATTGGCCCAATGTATTCCGAGCAAGAAGCCAAGCGGCTCGCAAGCGATAGACATTGGTCTATTGCCGCTGACGACAAGGGCTATCGCAGAGTGGTGGCATCGCCTGTGCCGTTGGCAGTTGCGAATCTTGAGGCAATACGTTGCTTGTTTGATTTAGGTTTCATCGTGGTTGCTGGTGGTGGTGGGGGAGTTCCTGTGATTTATGAGCCGGATGGCCAGATCATGCGCGGCGTAGAAGCTGTGATCGACAAAGATGCTACGTCTACCTTGCTGGCTTTGGCGCTGCATGCAGATTGCTTACTGATTGCAACAGATGTAGATGCTGTGTTTGAAGATTGGGGCTTGCCGAGCAAGCATCCCGTTGGACACATTTCAGCAAAAGCATTAGAAAAAATGTCTTTTCCGCGCGGCTCAATGGCGCCAAAAGTCAAGGCGGCTTGCGAATTTGTTTCCCGCTCGGGAAAGCGCGCTGCAATTGGTTCGCTTCATCACATCGATGCGATGCTGGCAGGAACTTCAGGCACGCAGATCGTTGTAGATACTTAGCCCAAATAGCCTTGGCATTCTAGAAACAAACTGTACTGTGTTCTGCAATGCACAGACGTTTTTCTATTAACCGCGCAACATTACATTCCCTTATCTACATGTGAAAGATTGAAGTATGAAAACTGATTCTCAACTCCAACAAAATGTTATCAACGAACTGAAATGGGAGCCTTCTGTGCATTCCACCAACATCGGCGTTGAAGTGAAAAATGGTGTCGTGACGCTGGCGGGTCATGTTGACAGCTACGGCGAAAAATGGCATGCCGAGAAAGCTGCGCAGCGTGTGTTTGGCGTAAAAGCAGTGGCTGTGGAGATGGACGTCAATCTTCCGGGCATCAGTGAACGCAGTGATGCAGATATCGCACAGTCGGTGACGAACGTTTTGTTGTGGACGACGTTCGTGCCGCGTGATGCAGTGAAAATCATGGTGGAAAAAGGCTGGATTACACTGACTGGCGAGGTAACTTGGAACTTTCAAAAGATGGATGCTGCCAAGGCCGTGCGTTACTTGATGGGCGTAAGAGGCGTGAGCAATCAGATCACCGTCAAGTCGCATCTTTCCGTGAGCTCGATCAAAGACGATATTGAAGCCGCACTCAAGCGCCGCTTCAGCAGCGATGGAAACCACATTAATATTTCTGTGAATGAGGGCGATGTGACGCTTTCTGGAACGGTACATACTTGGGCAGATCGCAACATGGTCACTCACGCAGCATGGGGCACGGCTGGCGTGCGCAAAGTAACTGATAACTTGACGATGGCATATTAGCCGCAGGAGGCCATCACATGTTGTTTGACACTTTCTCGGCTCGCACGCTTGAACTTGCAAATCACATGGTGATGGCACCGTTGACGCGCAGCAGAGCGACGCCTGCAAATATGCCGAATGCTTTGATGGCTACCTACTACGGTCAGCGCGCCACAGCCGGCTTGATCATCACCGAAGGCACTTCACCGAGCCCGAATGGTTTGGGGTATCCGCGGATTCCGGGTTTGTTCAGTGCTGCGCATGTGGACGCATGGAAAGCCACGACATCAGCAGTGCACGCACAGGGCGGCAAGATTTTTGTGCAGTTGATGCATTGTGGCCGCGTTGCGCATGTTGCCAATTTGCCGACAGGTGCACAGGTGGTCGGTTCGAGCGATGCGATTTGCCCGGGCGAGATGTATACCGATGCCGCTGGAATGCGGCCGCATAGCGCCCCGCGTGCCATGACGCGATTGGACATTGATATTGCCGTACAAGAGTATGCGGCGTCTGCCAAATTGGGCTTGGAAGCAGGATTTGATGGCGTCGAGCTTCATGCGGCAAATGGCTATTTGATTGAACAGTTTTTAAATCCGCTGGTCAACTTGCGCACAGATGCCTACGCCGGCAGCATGGAGGCACGCAATCGGTTTGCATTGGAGGTTGCGCGTGCGACGGTGGCAGCGATTGGACGTGACCGCATTGGGATGCGATTGTCTCCCTATGGCGTGTTTAACGGCACCGGCGCGTTTCCAGAGGTTGAGGCGCAATACCTTGCTCTCGCGAAGTCGCTTTCGTCCCTGGGCTTGCTCTACGTTCATCTGGTCGATCATTCGGCAATGGGCGCACCGCCCGTGCCAGCAGATTTCAAGCTGAAGCTACGTGCCGCATTTAACGGGCTCTTCATTCTTTGCGGTGGTTTTGACCGAGCAAGCGCTGAGCAGGCCCTGTTTGACAAGCGCGGCGACCTGATTGCATTCGGGCGGCCTTTCTTGGCCAATCCTGATCTTGTTGCAAGACTGCAAACCAATGCAGAGCTCAACGCACCCGATGCGGCGAGCTTTTACATCCCCGGCGCGAAGGGCTATACGGATTACCCTTCGCTTGTCTCTTGATATAGAGCTGCCGGCTCAACAGCCTTGCTTGCAGGATTCCTGCGGATTCCACCGAATGATTCGCACGATGGTGGCGCCCGGTTCACGAACAGGATCGTCGCCGATAGAAACCACTCTGCCATCATGCGGCGCTACATAATCCGCCACCAAATCGCCAAACGCATTGATCTGACGCGCTAAAAGTTGGCCTGCCTTCACATCATCTAGAAGCGAAACATACAGCTCGGCATAGCCGCCCACACGTGCCCTAAGCGTCGTAAATTGGTTGCCTAAAAAAGGGTTGGTGATTGCGGTGGCGGCGTTGTTAGGCACGGGAAGCATTTGCAGCCCCGCAAGCACGCGATAGACGCCTTGGTAGCCTCGCTCGATCAGATCGGTTTGCCAAATGCCGGGACGACCGATTTCATAAGTGACGGCGGGGATACCTTGCCTGACAAACTCCGTTTCAGCAGAACCCTTTTCGCCTAGGTCGTATTTGATCACGTCGGGCGCCAGCGTCTCTGCAATCCAACGGGCTCCATCGCTCCTTGGATCAACATACACAAACATCGGATAGGCGGTGCCTCGGCTTTGCGCATGCAGATCAATCACGTAGTCAACGTTGCCTTTCCAAAGCTTATCCCAAACGCGCCCCACAAAGCGACTGGCCAGATCGCCCTCATCCGCCGTGCCGGGCATCAAGCGATTGAGATCACTCATGGAGCCGCCATCGCGCGAGAGCACGAAGTTTCTGTTGCCGTGCAGCAAACCAGAAGTATTCAAGCCGGGTATGGCAATGATGGTGCCCTTAAGTGTTGCGGGATCGACTGTGAGCGCAATGCGTTGCGCAACGCGAATGCCATTGAGTTCGTCGCCATGTGTGCCTGAGTTGAGTAGCACTCTGGGGCCATCAAATGCGCCGCGGTTGACGATGACAGGAACATTCCACGACTGCCCTGTATTGGTGTCAGCTGCCTTAAACCAAAAGCGATGAATCTTGCCGCGTGTAAGCGATGGAAGATCGAGCTGCCCAATGACTGGGACGTCATTGATAGTGTCTTGCGCCGATCTCGCAGCTTGAGGACTTACTAAGCACATGCCCAAAAACGCAAGAGCTATCCATTTACTGATGGACGCTGGTTTTAAATGATGAAACATGGTGTTCCTTAAAGTTGAAATGATCTGCATGGCATGTATGCGTTTGGCAAACCGATCACTGAGCGTGAATGAGTGAATCTGATGCAATCATCTGTTACGCCGCAAGGCGCGTCTGTGCGCTACACAACAGACACAACGCTGCGCGCAGATTTATAAAAAGCACAACGCATTGACTCTTCCTATTCGCAAAGCCGCTTGAATACCAAAAGTGCTTTGCAAACTTAACCAAAAGGATTTATATGCAGCACCATTTATGGCGATTTGGCCTCTGCGCCGCCGTACCCATCCTCGCCGCTTGCGGAAAAGCGCCTGAGACATCCCTGCCGCCCAACATGCCAACGCCGATGGCGACACCATCTTCGGCCAACGATCCAACCACCACGGGCGTACCCAGTGCAGAGTCCGTTTTCTCTCCTTCAACCACAGCACAGCCTGTGCCCGCGACAGGACGCCCGAATGCTGTGATGACGCCTGCTCAAGAGGCTAGAGGCATGCCGATTCCAGGGCAAAACAACGATCACTCAGCGCCACTGCCAGCCTTGAAGGCCGCTAGCAGCCCGTAGCCAGCGCTCGATATACGCTGGTGAATTTAATTTTTACAAATGCCCCGCGTAGATAGGCGCGATGTGTTTGCTGACGCACAGACGCTATGCACCACAGCGCTCAGGATCAAATGGTGAGCAAATCAATGCTCTCACTTCGTTTAGTCCGTTATTATTTTTAAGGAAATCACCATGAACTCAGATCAAAACAAAGCTAACCCTAGCCCAACCGCCAACAAGTCAGAGCAAGGCAATGGCAAATTGGTTGGCAACAAAGACCTACAAGGAAAAGGCGCGCAAAAGCCTGCTGTTGAGCAGCCGCACAAAAGCAGCGGAAGTGACAAAGACAGCAGCAAAGATTCTAAAAAATCCTGATTGGCCCGGGCTTGCTGACAGACGTGAATTTCAAGCGATGGAGCAATTTATCGCTTGAAATCCTTAACTCAGATTTTTCTTAGTTTTCATCCCATCACGATTTACACACTTAAGGCATCCTATGAAATTTCGCCATCACACATTGCGTCCATTGCTCTGCGCATGCGCATTCATTTTTGCAAGTCAAATTGCGCAAGCTCAGACCAATGCGCCCAGCAGCATGCCTGCTACGTCCACGATGCCGAACATGCCCAACATGCCGCACGGTCAAATGCACAAAGACATGATGGGCTCTAACGGCATGAAGAAATCCATGATGATGGGCATGGACAGCATGAACAAAATGAGCATGTCGGGCAACACCGACAAAGATTTTGCCATGATGATGAAGATCCATCATCAGCAAGCGGTTGACATGTCAGAGATGCAGTTGGCGCATGGCAAATCGCCAGAGATGAAAACAATGGCGCGCGATATCATCAAAGCGCAGAAAAAAGAAATTGCACAGTTTGACCAGTGGTTAGCCAAACAAAAGTAATTCACTATTGCTTGAGCAGTTCCGCACCTTTAGGTAGTGCAAACTGAAAACTATTTGCGGGCAGGCTCACGTTGGGCTGCATCGCGGTGAAGTTGATCAAGCTACGTTGACCAAAGCTGTCGGTGATGTCTAGTTGCTGGAGCGCATCAGCTTTGAAACCGATGCGTACCGTTTGCAGTGTGCTGTCTGCAGATTTGGGCTTCGCGCTAACCCAAATCAGGCCATCCTTTTCGGCTGCATTTTCTAGGGTGAATTCATTGCGCAGGGCCGATAAGTCTGTGGCCGATGCAATCAATGCTGCCGGCGTGTTGGCAAAAGCAGCAGATTGCTTTCGCTGCGATGCTTGATTGAGATCAGCGTCGTAAATCCAAAGAGAGATGCCATCTGCCAAGATAAGCTGCTCAAAAGGCTTTTTGTACTGGAATTTGAATTTGCCGGGACGCTGGAATTGAAATGTGCCGCTGGAGCTTTTCACTCGCGGGGCTTCGCCTGCCTTTGCCGGCGAGGTAACAACTTGCGTGAAATCGGATTGACCTGATTTAACAGTTTTGACGAAGTTCTCAAGACTTTCTAAGCCATTTAGGGCACTAGCCGGCATAGATACTGCGTAGAGCGCTATCAAAAACGTAGTAGCTAGGAGAGAACGAATGTGTTTCATCTGCTTTGCTCGTTACCGTTACTCGTTACGCAACGGCACAAGAATCTCGCGCTGTCCGCGGCCATTCATCGCAGTAACCAAACCAGATTTCTCCATTGCTTCCAGCAAATTCGCCGCTTTGTTGTAGCCAATGGATAAATGGCGCTGTACAAGTGAAATGCTGGCTTTTTGATTTTTCAAAACAATCTCCACGGCTTTGTCGTACAACGGGTCTTTTTCTCCCGAACCTGAACCACCGCCCAGATCAAGTGATAGACCATCCTCGTCGTCCACAGTTCCGCCCTCTAATACGCCATCAATGTAATTGGGCTCACCCTGCGATTTGAGATAAGCCACCACGCGATGCACTTCTTCATCGCTCACAAATGCGCCATGCACGCGCACGGGGAAACCTGTGCCCGAAGGCATGTAAAGCATGTCGCCCATGCCGAGCAGGGCTTCTGCGCCCATTTGATCGAGGATGGTGCGGCTATCTATCTTGCTGCTGACTTGGAAGGAAATGCGCGTGGGGATATTTGCCTTGATCAGGCCTGTGATCACGTCAACGCTGGGGCGCTGCGTAGCCAAGATCAAATGAATACCGGCGGCGCGAGCTTTTTGCGCCAGCCGCGCAATCAGCTCTTCAATCTTCTTGCCCACCACCATCATCAAATCCGCCAGCTCATCAATCACCACCACGATATGCGGCAATCTCTCCAGCGGCTCAGGGGAATCTGGCGTGAGGCTAAACGGGTTGTAAATGAATTCTTCGCGCGCTTTCGCATCGTCAATCTTCACGTTGTAGCCCGCGAGATTGCGCACGCCTAGCTTGCTCATGAGCTTGTAGCGCCGCTCCATCTCCATCACGCACCAATTGAGCCCATGCGCGGCTTGGCGCATATCTGTGACCACAGGGCAGAGCAAATGCGGGATGCCTTCATACACGCTCATCTCCAGCATCTTCGGATCGATCAGCAAGAGGCGCACATCGCGGGCTTCAGCTTTGTAGAGCAGGGAGAGAATCGTGGCGTTGATGCCCACCGATTTGCCGGAGCCCGTGGTGCCTGCCACCAAGCAATGCGGCATCTTGGCCAAATCAGCCACTACAGGGTTGCCAATAATGTCTTTGCCAAGGCCGATGGTCAGCATGGATTTGGCATCGTTATAGACCTGCGAGCCGAGGATTTCACTCAGGCGAATCGTGAGCCGCTTAGCATTCGGTAGCTCAAGCGCCATAAAGTTTTTGCCAGGAATCGTCTCGACCACGCGGATAGAAACGAGTGACAGCGAGCGCGCTAAATCTTTCGCCAAGCCCACAATCTGCGAGCCCTTCACGCCGGTGGCCGGCTCAATCTCATAACGCGTGATCACCGGGCCCGGCATGGCCGCAACCACTTGCACAGTCACGCCAAAATCCTTGAGTTTTTTCTCAATCAAGCGAGAAGTCATCTCCAGCGTTTCTTGGCTGACTGTGACTTGCTGGCCGACCGGTGCGCCATCGAGCAAATCGACTTGCGGCAGCTTGCTGTCAGGCAGCTCCACAAACAAACCTTTTTGCCGCTCTTTAGCCACGCGTGTGCTCGTGGGCAAATCGACAAAGCTATCGGTAAGCACAGGCTCGATGCGCGGGGCAGGGGTGTGCGGTACAAATAACGGCGCAATATGCAGCTCTTCGCTCTCGGCACGCTCGACATTCAATGTTTCTTCGCGTTCTTTGGCCGCTTGCGTGCCAAAGGCCACATCTTGTGCCATTTCTTTTTTCTCACGGCGTTTTTCAATCCAACTCAGGATCATGCCGCCTAGGCTTTCTGCCCAAGTGACCCAAGAAAAGCGCAGTGCCCAAGCGGCGCCCAAAAGCCCAAGTGCAATTGCTACAAGAGCAGAGCCATTGAAGCCCAGCCATTTACTGGCCACAGCGCCCAACCAATATCCCAGCACACCGCCCGAATGCCCGGGCAGCCGCGCTTCAAAGCGATACATGCGCGTCCACTCCAGCGTGCAGCTGGCG
>JAYUSD010000028.1:0-2229 GCA_043755865.1 Variovorax sp.
CCAGCTTAGTAGAGCGGCACGTCTGGCTGATTAGCCTGACCGACTGGATCCGAGGCGATGCGCTATCCGCCCAAGATGCCGTATCTCGCATTGGAACGCTTTTGGACTTGCTGCAAGCTGATCCAGAGCTGACGTTTCGTTTTAGGCAATGGTGGTTGTGCCTAGACCAAGACATTGATGCATCCACGCTGCTGGCTGATTTTGGTTTTGCAACGCGCAGCGCCTTCTTTGGCGAATTGATGGATCGGCTGCGCCTACGCTTGCTTCCCATGACCCCAGAGACCACGGATTCTGCTGAACTGTTTAGCTTGGTGATGCATCAAGAGCGCGATACACAATGGCTCAGCTTGCTGGACACACATGCCATAGCGCGACTGGCAAGCTTGCTCAGTTTGTCAGCCAACCAAAGCCCAATGACGAGGTGGCAACAGGAGCTGCTCCAAGCGCTTCAATATTGCGCTAGCCAAATCAGGGCGGCAGGTCTGAGCGCCGAACTTCGCCGCAGAATGGACGCGCAAGCCCGGCAGCAAGAGCCTTTTCACGGCTTGGCAGCTGAGGTGGAGAGTTTTTGCTTGGTCTACGCCAGATCTGAGCCCAATGATGCGGCGATGCAAGAGGCCGTGCTCGCTTTGAAAACGCGGCTAGATGCCTGCCGAAGTGCAGCGCAAACGGTGTATTCGCATCTTGAAGATCACGGGGTGTCGGTTGATTTGGTCTTTATGTTGCGGCAGGTGCGGCTTCGTTTGCTGCGCATGCGTGAATTAATGGATTGTTTGGTCTCAGAAACTCCGCATGCAGCGAGTATTTATTTGATGATCCAGCTGGTACAGCGCGGTCAAGAGCGTCGCAGCATATCTGCGCTCATATCGTCGAGCACGTCTTTACTGGCCGCGAAGGTGGCCGAGCGGCAAGCCGAAACAGGCGAGCATTACATCACTCGCGATGCGCATGAATACCGCACCATGCTGCGCCAAGCCGCAGGCGGCGGCGCGGCTACCGCACTAACTACGTGGGCGAAATTTGCACTCGCTAGCTTAGGCTTCGTGACATTTTGGGGTGGCGTGGCGACAGGGCTGATGTATGCAGCAAGCTTCGTCTTCATTCAGCTGATGCACTGGACACTGGCCACCAAACAACCCGCATCCACAGCGCCCGCTATCGCCGCCAAGCTCAAAGATATCAAAAGCGACCAAGCACTTGAATCGTTTACCGACGAAATCAGTCATCTCGTGCGCTCTCAGGTGGCTGCGGTGCTGGGCAATGTGGGCTTGGTCATGCCTTGTGTCTTGCTGATCAGCTTCGCTCTTTATGCCGCTGGAGGCCAGCCAATGATCAGTCCGCAAGAGGCGCGCGAGGTGCTGGGCAAATTGAATCTGCTCAACCCCAGCACGCTCTTGTTTGCTGCATTTACGGGTGTTTTGTTGTTTATCAGCAGTTTGATAGCGGGTTGGGCAGAAAATTGGTTTGTGCTGCATCGGCTTCATTCGGCCATCCGCTACAACCCACGCATTTCCAATTTTGTAGGAGCGCCGCGAGCAGCGCGATGGGCCAGCTTTTTGCGCCACAATATTTCTGGATTTGCAGGCAACATATCTCTTGGGCTGATGCTAGGCATCGTCCCTGTCCTCATGGGCTTTTTGGGTTTAGGTTTAGACGTGCGACATGTCACTTTGTCGATGGGGCAACTGTCTGCCGCCTTTGGCACCTTAATTCTCGTCGAGGGCAATGGCATTTTGCGCGAGCCCGCCTTATGGTGGTGCGTGCTGGCGATTCCTTTGATTGCAGTAGCTAACTTATCTGTAAGTTTTTTCCTCGCGTTTCAACTGGCCTCACGCGCAAACGTGGTCACCCGGGAAGACCAGCAACGCATCCGGCAATCGCTTCAAATGCGCCTTCGCAAGCGCTTGGGTAGTTTTTTCTTGCCGGTTGCTTAGCTTGAGCGAAACGCGCGCAGGGCAGTCAAAGGCCGAATTTCAATGCTTTTCATGCCATTCGCCGGCATAGAATATACGTAGCTTGCTACATAATTGATAGCAAATTAGATGATCAACGTCTTGTTGCTGCACACCGCGCAAATACCGCGCCTCCACACCCTGATCTGCCGAGTTGAGGGCGGCGACCGTTGCGAGGTCTGCTGTCGATGCTATGTCGCGGCCTTGCGTTAGAGCTTTATTTTGAGATGTCTGGGCTGAGATATCTGGGCTTGACACGCACGCTGCAACGAGAGAA
>JAYUSD010000029.1:0-5084 GCA_043755865.1 Variovorax sp.
AAAACCATGTCGCCCGGCCTGCGCGTGGGCTGGTTGATTGCGCATCCTAGCCTGCTACAGAACGCCGTGATGTGCAAGCAATTCTCCGATGCCCACACCAGCAATCTGGCGCAAGCCACCGCTGCTGAATATCTAAAAATGGATCGCATGCAAGCTGCGCTCGCCAAGGTGCGCCCAGCATATGCTGAGCGCTCTATTGCGCTGTGTGATAACTTGAAAAAAGTATTGAAAAGCGAAATAGAATTCTCCCCGCCTCTCGGCGGCATGTTTGTTTGGGCACGACTGACCAAGCCCGGCGCCGATGCGCGCGAGTTTGCCAAGGCGGCTATTGAGCGCGGCGTGGCTTTCATTCCTGGCACACCGTTTTACGCTGTCAATCCTGATCCCGCCACCCTGCGCTTTAGTTTTGCCACCTCGGATGTGGCCAAGATCGAGCAAGGCGTGGCTCGATTGAAAGCTTGAGCCAAAGCTTGGTCGCTAGGGCTTCACAAACCTCTGTTTTTCTGTCAGTATTATTGCCGTGCAACTCAACATTCACCCGCCGACTTCGCTGGAATACTTTGCCACTCTGGTGGCCGATGACGACGCCTTCCCCCTGCTAGAAGCCGCTGCCAGCCTCGCGCAAGACGAGTATCCTGAGCTTGATGTGCAGCAAGTGCTCGGCGATGTAGATCAGCTGGTCGCAAGGCTTAAGCGCCGTATCCCCAAAGATGCCGTTGCCCTCCACCGCCTGCGTGCCATCCAGCAGTTTTTTTACCGCGATATGGGTTTTGCGGGCAACGCCAATAATTACTACGAAGCCGACAATTCTTACCTCAACGCCGTCTTGCGCACGCGGCGCGGCATTCCCATCAGCCTCGCTGTCATTTGGCTTGAAATTGCGCAAGCCGTGGGTCTCAATGTTCATGGCGTGAGTTTCCCTGGTTACTTTCTGATCAAGGTCACTCTTGCGCGCGGCCAAGTGGTGATCGATCCTTTGACTGGCCAAAGCCTCTCACGCGAAGAGCTCTCCGAGCGCTTAGAGCCCTACAAAAGGCGCAGCGGTTTGGTGGATGATTTTGATGTGCCGCTCGGCCTCTATTTGCAATCAGCCAAGCCGCGCGACATCTTGGTGCGCATGCTGCGCAATCTCAAAGAAATTCACAAAACCCAAGAAGACTGGCCTCGATTCATCGCCGTTCAGAACCGCCTGATTACCGCACTCCCGGATGCGTGGAGCGAGTACCGAGACCGTGGCTTAGCGCTGGCTGAAATGGAAGAAAAAATCGGCGCCAGCAGCGCCGCCATTCCTGATTTAGAGCTGTATTTGTCTAAGGCCGAGGATGCATTGGATATTGATGCAATAGCTGAATTGGTAGCAGGCCTGCGTCAAGCTTAACGAATAAATGTTTCCAGCAGCTTATGCACCAACGCTGGCTGCTCGTGAATAATCCAGTGTGTTGCATCTTGCACGCGGTGGATTTGTAGATCGGGAATGTAGGCGGCCAGTCCATCCATCAGACGCGGCGGCAAGGCAATATCTTGCATGCCCCAGATCACTTGTGTAGAAATGTTTACCGTCAGCGCTTCATACGGAATTTCAATGCCGTGAATCGCGCTGCTTGCGTCGACGGGTGGCCTGAGCGGCGAGGCACGATAGAAATTGCAGCCACCGGTGAGCCCTTGGCTCCACACGTTTCGGTAGTTTGTCTTCGTTGCTTCGTCGAGCCAAGCGTATTTCCCGTCCACTGCGCCTAGGCGGCTGAAAAATTCAAACAATCGGCGGAAATCGTGTTCAGCCAAGAGCGCTTCAGCGTCCGGTCGACACAGAAAATTCATATAACTGCTGGCCGCTTGTTGGTTCGCATCGCTTTTCAAGTCTCTAAGAAATGTGCCTGGATGTGGAGAGTTGATGATGCAGAGTTTGCGCATCAATTGCGGCATTTGGTTCGCTAAATTCCAAGCGACTGCGCCACCCCAATCGTGCGCAATCAACGCGGCCAACGGTTGACTTGGCGATTCGATAGCGATCAGCGCAGCAATGTCTTGCACCAAATGCTTGGCACGATACTGCGCCACATCCGCAGGGGCTGTTGACTTTTCAAAGCCACGCAAATTCGGCGCGATGCAGCGATATCCCTGCGCCGCAAAATACTCTAACGTTGCATCCCACACGAAAGCAGCCTCAGGAAAGCCATGCAGAAAAATGAGCACTGGTTTGCCAACATCGCCCGTAGCGCGACACGAGAGCGTGATGCCATGCGGCAAAACTGTGGTGTGAGTTGTGATCATGATGACTATGAATTCAATAGCACTTCACGCAGTATATACGCCGGCTAACTGCGTATTTGATTCTGAATTTCAGCAAAAAAAAGATCAGCTGCTGAAAAGCTGATAAACCCGCATGCTGCCAATCATCAGCGGCTGATGCAGCAGGTACCACGTCAAACTCCAAGTACCCATCCATGCAAGCCATTTTTGATAAGGTGCTATGACGCCAGTGATCACGTCGCGCCGATTTGCCAGCAGCCATTGCGCGGCAGCGACGCCCCACCACATCACGCCCAGCCACGGAAAGATCGGCACGTAATCTTCTGTGATCGGCAGCTTGGAGATCCAACCAATCCAGTTAATGGCTCTTTCATTCCAAAATTGAGCACTGCCCGGCATAGATATTAAATAGTTTGCTATGAATTTAGTAGCAATTGCCAGCGCACCTAGCGGCCACAGCCAAGCGCCCCAGTGAGCGGTAAGCCGCACGATGATGAGCATCACCGCGATGCCATGCAACACGCCAAAGTAAATAAACGTTTTCGCGTTCGTCTGATACGTCACCACGCTGACCAACAGCGCACATGCGGCAACTTGAGCCCAGCGCGTCCAAAAGCGCGGCCAAGTCTGCCCTTGATGCAGCGCCACGGCCTGACCCGCACCCGCGCAGACGAGAAACAAACTCACAATAGCGCTGCGCTGCCAAGTCCAAAAAGCGTCATGATAAAAATCTTGCTGGATCCAGCCAAAATAATTCAGATCAAAGCAGAAGTGGTAGATCGTCATCCACACAATTGCTACACCGCGCAATGCGTCAAGTCGATCAAAGCGCATCGAAGTTCTCATGCGATTGTGCTCAGTGTGATTTGCCACGCAATTTCTGCACGCCCATCCAAAGCGCCACGCACATTGCGCCCACGATCACGCCTACGATGCCCTCAAGCATGAAGCTCCACACCACCGAGAACCCGCCCGTACCCACTAGCCCTTTGATAAGGCTCTCAATCGCCGGAATGCCATGCGCAATGATGCTGCCGCCCACGGTGAACATTGCAATCGTGCCGGCCACCGAGAGGAATTTCATCAGCTTGGGCGCAAAGGCCACCAAACCGCGTCCAAATGATCGCGCTGCTGCGCTCGTAGATTTCATCAGCGATAAACCCGCATCATCCATCTTCACGATGCCTGCCACCAAGCCATACACGCCCACCGTCATGATCACTGAAATCGCAACGAGTACGGTCACTTGCCTTGCAAACGCAGCAGCCGCCACCGTGCCCAGCGTGATCACGATGATCTCAGCGGACAAAATGAAATCGGTACGAATCGCCCCTTTGATTTTGGTTTTTTCAAATTCCACCATATCTACTTCGGGGTTCAACACGGCCTGCGTGATCTGCGCATGATTGGCTTCGGCTTCCTTTTTATGAAAGAATTTATGCACGACTTTTTCAAAGCCTTCAAAGCATAAAAACGCCCCGCCAAACATCAAAAGCGGCAATATTGCTTGCGGCAAGAGTGCGCTGATCGCCAGCGCTGCGGGCACAAGAATCGCTTTGTTAATCGCCGAGCCTTTGGCCACTGCCCACACCACCGGCAGCTCCCGCTTGGCAGCTACGCCGGCGACTTGCTCCGCGTTGAGAGCCAAATCATCGCCAAGCACGCCCGCCGTTTTCTTAGCGGCCACTTTGGTCATCACCGCCACGTCGTCAAGCAGGGTGGCGATATCGTCAAGAAGGGCGAGGAGACTGGAGGCCATTTTTATCTTTTCAAAAAGAGTAGTCGCGTAATTTTGCCGCAGCTAGGGAGCACCGATTAAAGCAAACGCACTTTGACGCCTTTCCCCTTGATCTTGGCATCACCGAGCCGTTTGACAACTTCAGCGCCGATTTTGCGATTAACTGCCACGTAGGTAGAAAACTCATTGACGGTGATCTTGCCGACCTGTTCTCGGGTGTAGCCTAAATCCGCTGTGAGCGCCCCCAGCACATCACCCGGGCGGATTTTCTCTTTGCGGCCGCCTTGGATGTAAAGCGTGGCCATTGGCGGGAGGAGCGGTGAGTTGCTCGTCGAAGTCAATTCAGCGAGCTTGCTCCACGTCGTCTCGCGGCCTTGCAATTGCTCAATCTTGCCCACATTGCCCATCTCATCCATGCTGGCAATATTGAGCGCCAGCCCGCTCTCGCCAGCTCGCCCTGTGCGGCCAATGCGGTGGATGTGAACCTCCGCATCAGGAGTCACATCGACGTTGATCACCGCTTGCAAATTTGCAATATCCAAGCCCCGCGCGGCCACATCGGTAGCCACCAAGATGCTGCAACTTTTATTGGCAAACTGCACAAGCACTTGATCTCGCTCGCGCTGCTCTAGCTCGCCGTAGAGCGCCTGCGCCTTGTAGCCCTGCGCTTGCAGAAAAGTCTCTAGCTGCTTGCATTGAGCCTTGGTATTGCAAAAAGCCAGCGTGCTCTCAGGGCGAAAATGCGCGAGCATTTGCGCGACCACCGCAAAGCGCTCGTTGGCATTTGCGCCGCGCCGGCTGTCTCCAGCCACTTCGTACCAGCGCTGCTCAATTTGGTTGCCCGTATGTTGCAGCTCCACCTTGATGGTTTGCGGGCTGCGCATGAATTGCACGGCGATTTTTGAAATGCCTTCAGGGTATGTGGCAGAAAAAAGCAAGGTTTGCCGCTCCTTGGGGCACTGCTTGGCCACCACCGTGATGTCGTCAAAAAACCCCATATCAAGCATGCGATCGGCCTCATCGAGCACGAGCGTGTTGAGCGCATCAATACGCAGGCTGCCGCGCTCCAGATGATCCATCACGCGCCCCGGCGTGC
>JAYUSD010000030.1:0-2202 GCA_043755865.1 Variovorax sp.
AGCAGCGGGCTGCTCACGGCCAAGGGCTGGCATCACATTGTGCTTCCGGCCGTCACGCTGGCTGTTTTCCAGCTCACGCTGATCATGCGGCTGGTGCGCTCTGAGATGCTGGAAGTGCTGCGCACGGATTACATCAAGTTTGCGCGGGCGCGCGGCCTGTCGAATCGCGCGATTCATTTTGGCCATGCGCTGAAAAACACGCTTGTTCCCGTGATGACAATCACCGGCTTGCAGCTGGGCGGCTTAATTGCTTTTGCCATCATTACGGAGACGGTCTTCCAGTGGCCTGGTATGGGCTTGCTGTTTATTCAGGCAGTGACGTTTGCTGATATTCCAGTGATGGCGGCGTATCTGTGCGTCGTGGCGCTGATTTTTGTGGTGATTAATTTGGTGGTGGATTTGTTGTATTTCGTGGTCGATCCTCGAATGCGCATTGGCGGGAAAAGTCACTAAGAGTCATTAATTTTTGTAAATGGTTTTTAAAGGAGAAAGCAATGTTTTCAATGAAAAAAACGATGGTGGCCGGCGTATTACTTGCGTCAGTCGCTATGATTTCGATAGTGAGCACAGATGCGAATGCCAAAACCATTCGCATCGGTAATCAAGGCGATGCACTCTCGATGGATCCGCATTCGCTCAATGAATCCAATCAATTGAGCGTAACGGGCAACATCTATGAAGGCCTCACGGCGCGCAATAAAGATTTGAGCCTCGCGCCAGGCTTGGCCACTGCTTGGAAGCAAACCTCGCCCAATGTGTGGCGCTTCGAATTGCGCAAAGATGTGAAATTCCACGATGGCACGCCGTTTACAGCAGATGATGTGATCTTCTCGTTTCAGCGCACAGCCGCCGATGGCTCTGATCTGCGCAGCTACACCAACGATCTCAAAGAAGTGCGCAAAATCGACGCGTTCACCGTTGAGATTGAGACCAAAGCGCCCTTCCCCATCTTGCCTGAAGTGGTGTCCTTGGTCTACATCATGAGCAAGAAATGGTGTGAGGAGAATCAAGCTACCAAGCCGGTGGATCGCCGCAAAGGCGTTGAGAATGCCGCCTCGTTCAAAGCCAACGGCACTGGCCCTTTTCGCCTGCGCGAGCGCCAGCCCAGCGTGAAGACAACGTTTGCTGTCAACAGCAATTACTGGGGCAAGATTGAAGGCAACGTCACAGAAGTGATCTACACGCCGATCAGCAATGATGCGACTCGCGTGGCCGCGCTCGTGTCGGGCGAGATCGATGTAATGGATCCCGTGCCGGTGCAAGACGTTGCGCGTGTCAACGCAGGCGCGAATGCGCGCGTGATGCAGGGCCCTGAGCTGCGCACGATTTTCCTCGGCATGGATCAAAAGCGCGATGAGCTTTTGTACTCCAGCGTGAAGGGTAAAAATCCGCTGAAAGACAAGCGCGTGCGCCAAGCGTTTTATCAAGCCATTGATATCGAAGGCATCAAGCGCGTTGTGATGCGCGGTGCATCCAATCCTACAGCTTTGATGGTTGCGCCCGGCGTGAACGGCTTTGATGCCAGCCTCAATAAGCGTTTGCCTTTTGACATTGAAGCCGCTAAAAAGCTCATGGCTGATGCGGGCTACGGAGCGGGCTTTGAGCTGGGCATGAGCTGCCCGAATGATCGCTATGTGAACGATGCAGAAATCTGCCAAGCTGTCGCTGCGAATCTCTCGCGTATCGGCGTGAAGATTAATTTGCAGGCCGAGACCAAGGGCACTTATTTCCCGAAACTCTTGCGCGGCGAACACAGCTTCTATCTGCTCGGCTGGACACCCAGCACCTATGACGCCCACAACATGCTCAACGGTATCATCCGCTGCAACGATGGCAAAGGCGCGGGCGGATTCAACTATGGCTTTTATTGCAATGCGAAGATTGATGAGCTGATCCTTAAAATTCAGTCTGAGACGGATAAGCCCAAGCGTCAAGCCATGATCTCTGAGGCCTTCAAAATTCACGCCGATGATTTCGGTCATCTTCCACTTCATCAGCAAGCCTTGGCTTGGGGCGTGAGCAAAAAAGTAGAGTTGGTTCAGTTGGCTGACAACTACATGTTCTTCAAGTGGATGAGCGTAAAGTAAGACTTGATTCTAGGTAACGCGAAAAACGCTAAAAGAACGCGAAAAACGCAAAAATTGAAATTTCATAAAACTCGTTTTTTGGTTTTTTCTCTTTTAGTGTTTTTCGGTTTCCCTT
>JAYUSD010000031.1:0-30765 GCA_043755865.1 Variovorax sp.
GCTTCGCGCATATGTCCTACCAGCTTTTCTAAGCTGATTTCGCCTTCTGCTTGGTCTGTAGCTATGCGCGTTGGTGATGCATCCACCAATGCCTCTAAACAGGCGTATGCGCCTGCAAAGTACGTGTCTGGGTAGAGAAGTATGTCTAACGGTACTTCACGGTCTATAGACCGGATTTCGACTTCTATGCGCAACCACTTTGAATCTGGATCTCCTAACTGACGGCCTTTTTCATAAGCTCTGAGCATCTTGCCATTTTTGCGTCTGCCAACTTCAAGAGTGCGACCTCGTTCGCCTCCTGTCAACCAATCACCGGGAGTGCTATGGCTAGGCATACGACCGCCGCTGTTAAATTCACCATCAAGATACCAATCACGGCAGTTTTCTACTGTGTATTCACCGTTTAAAAAATCTCTAGCGACATCTGCTCTTGTCACCTTCACGTTGTCAAAGCATTCGACAGTGTCGTGTAGCAATCTCCAGCTCGAAACAAGACCGCAACCGCGACCTTTTATGTCAATGCGAACGCGCCCTTTTACGTTTTCGCCACCATGATCAATGTCAGCTACGTAGACCTGCTGGCCATCAACAATTTTATAAAGCCTGATGCCATTTTCAAAGAAATGCATACCACTGCGTTGTTCACCAATAAGGCCACCCATCAAATTGCTCATGAATTTAAAAACGGATTCAATAGTGGCTTCGCCTAGGTCAAAAGTTGATGTAAACCAATCGATTTTCGCTTTCTGAGGACTTTCCCCCCCTGTTAGAGTGGGGGGGCAAGCTTCGCCGCGCTGCTGGCCGCCCTGCGGGCTGGCCGCTGCGCGGCTTCGCTTGTCTGTTGCTATCTTTTTGCTAGTCATACGCCACACCCACAATGAGGACAGACATAAAGATCAATACCGCCTGTCATATACGTAAAACGCGCGTCTTCTTCATCCATACCTTCGCCTACTGCGTGCTCTACTGCATCTTCATCACTAACAACAATAGCCTCATCAAAGTAAAGCCCGCACTGTTCGCATTCGGTGTAGTCCATAGTCAATTGCCTGCTATCTTTTTGTAAGCCATATGAACCCTAAACAGTTTGAAAACATGCTTTTGCAGATCCAGATCAATGCTTTAATCTGGACTGCTATCATATTTATAGCAACATTGCTGATTTGGTATTGGGTGACGCGCTTGGCTGTGCGTGACGGAATGAAAGATGCAATTGCAGACACTGAACTAGCAACCAGCTGGCGCAAATCTTTGCAAATTGCTGAAATCAAAAAACACAGCGATGCAACACTGCCAGATATACGAGCTGAGCGGTAATTTGCAGTTTGTTGCTGATTCATAGCCGACTTGGGTGTACTATTCGCTTACCAATTTGGATAAATATCCAAATTGGACAAAATGTACCACAGATTATCCAAATTGGACAATCCCATGAAAATTACCGAATTAATTGAATTAGCCGCTCTGGCTGCGGGAAATCAAACAGCACTTGCCAAAGCAATGAACACAACACCGACACGCGTAAGCGATTGGCGCATGGGACGGCGTGAAGCAACAACGGGCCAAATAGGGGTAATGGCAGAGATTGCAGGCCTACCAGCACTCGAAACGATTGCGGCTGTAGAGTCAGCCAGCAATAGCGATTTTGCGGCTCTGTGGGGACGTATCGTGGGAAAGATTCAGGCCGCAGGTGTGACAGCGGCCGTAATGATCGTCAGTTCGGTCTCTTTGACGATGATTCCAGCTCCGGTTAAGGCAGCTGGCGGAAACGAAGGGATTCGAACCCTTGATGAGGCTCAACACCCCATACTCCCTTAGCAGGGGAGCACCTTCGGCCACTCGGTCACGTTTCCAGCTGATCGAATTATCGCATGAACGGCAACGCTCTGGTGCGCTGCCGTTCATGCGGTGCATCAGACAACGCTTAGGCGTTGTTGCGAAGGTGCATGGCAGGCAGCGTCGTCTGCGTTTCGAGCTCATTAATCTGCCTTGATGCCGTTCTCAGCAATCACTTTCGCCATGCGCTCGTATTCGGCGGCGTGTGTGCGGCCTAAGTAGCGGGGCTCGCCGCCTGTGGGCACGGTGGTGGCCAGCGCCATGCGGGCTTGCACATCGGGCATTTTCATGATCTCGTTGAAGTGGCCGTTGAGCATGTTGACCACCGCTGGTGGCGTGCCTTTGGGGGCCATGATGCCTTGCCATGCGCCGAGATTGGTGCCTTTGATGCCCTGTTCCTCCAAGGTGGGCACATTGGGTGCGAAGGGAGAGCGCTGCGCATCTGCCACGGCGATGTTTGTTAACGTGCCGCGCTCGATGTGTTGGCGCACGGGGCCGAGTGTGGTGTACATGAAAGAGATGTGATTACCGATCAGATCGACCACCGCTGGCGCACTACCGCGATACGGCACTTGCTGGATTTTGACGCCAGCTGTTTTGTTAAACATTTCGCCCAAGATGTGCATCGGGCTGCCGCTGCCGGGGCTGCCGTAGGTTTTGATTTTGTCGGCTTTGGCGGCAGCGATCAAATCTTTCACGTTTTTGATGCCGCTTGCGCTGTTGACCACCAAGAAGAGCTGCTGCGTGCCCATGTGAAAGACGGGTTCAAAATCGCCCACCGTGTCATACGCGCCGCCTGTGCCGGGCTTAAGGACAAGCAGAGCAGAGGAGATCGTGCTGGGTGTCATGAGCAGGGTGTAGCCATCCGCGGGGGCCTTGGCGACGAAGGCGTTGCCGATCGTGCCGCTGGCGCCGGGCTTGTTTTCAACGACAACGTTTTGGCCGATGCGCGCTGAGAGCTTTTCGGCAAACAAGCGGCCCAAAGCATCGGTATCGCCACCAGCGGGATAGGAGACGACGATACTGATTTGCTTGGCGGGGAATGCTTGAGCTCGCGCTAGAGTGGGCGCGAGAATAGTGGCGGCAGCGCTCGCTACGGCTAAGCAGGCGAGCCATTGGCGTCGTGATTGGCTGTGTGATTCGTGCGTAGCAAAGTGGGTCATGAAAAACTCCTTATTAAAAAGTGTGATCAAAGATTAAATCAATTTGCACCGAAATGCACTTCATGTTTGACCTAAGTCCGGTTTCATGTGGGAACTGCCGCACTGCTGCTGTGCGCATGCTGTGCGAGTAACGCGTACCAAGGGTGGCTGGCGCGAGCCAGTGCGGTGTGGGTGTCAAAATGGGTTTGACCTGAATGCACGTGCAAAGCGGCATGCACGCCTTGGGATGGCAATAGCGTGGCCAAGCGTCTGTTTGACAGGCGCACGCGCTCGCTGTCAAGCTCACCCACGCCAAGCTCGAATGGGACGCGGTTGCCGGCCGCCCAACAGACGGGGCTGAGCAGGGCGTCAGCCATCGGATCTTGCAGCACCAGCGCGTAGACACGCTCCTCAAGGCTGCCGGGCGGCGGCGCACTGTGATGCAGATCCATGATGGCACTGATGGGCAGACACGCGCAAATGCTCTGCTGCGCCAGATTTTGCTGCCCCAAGCCACGCAGAGCAACCAAGGCCGCCAAATGCCCGCCAGCTGAATGGCCAGACAGCAAGATGCACTGACCTTGCCCCGCAGCTTTGCCGCCAAACTCGCTGGCGTGCGCATACACATGTGCCAAGCAGGCAAGGGCATCATCGTAAGCGGCGGGCAGCTTGTGGGCAGGCGCAAGTCGGTAAGATGGTGCAACCAGCACGATGCCCAAAGCGCAGACATGCCGCGCCATGAAATGCACGTAGTCTCGGTAGCCATTCGTCCAGCCGCCGCCGTGCCAGAAGATGAGGATCGGGGCGTTGCTTATTGCTCGCGGGGAAAACACATCAAAGCACTGCAAACGATGCTCACCATACGCCATGCCGCGCTGCACGTTGAGATCAGAAAAATCGGCCTCGCGCGCCCAAGCCATCACTTGGCGAGCGTAGTGCGCCGCCGCAGGAAAGGGCATGGGCATTTGGCCATCGGGGTCATCTTGCGGGCTCAATTGGATTTGTATGGGAGGTGTGCTCATGTTTCTGGCGAGTAAAGTGTGTGTTTGAGCTCCAAGCAAAGTCAGCCAAACCGCGATACTTGCGTTGACTACAGCATCGCATAGAAATTCCGATGGTCCACTGGTAAAAGCCCACAGATGAAAATCAACACTTTTGACATCGCGCACACCACGGCATCGCGCCGCGCCCTAGTGCAAGCTGGCTTGGCCACGGGCTTGATGTATGCAGGCGTGCTGCCCGCAGCGGCGCAAAGCTTGCCTGACGTGCAAAACGAAATATGGGCAGATGCAGCCCGCGCGCGCGAACTGCCTGTCTTGCTGCGCTGGCCGTCGGCCAAGCCGCTGGGCGTGATGGTCTATTCCCATGGCTTAGGCGGCAAAAAAGAGGGTGGTGATTATTGGGGCAATGCTTGGAGCAATGCAGGTTTGCTGGTGGTGCATGTGCAGCATCCGGGCTCAGACGCGCCATCGCTCAAAGGCGGGCTGACTGCGCTGCGCAAAGCCTCGCAGCCCGAGCAGCTGATTGCGCGCATGCAAGACATGCGCTTTGCGATAGCCGAGATCAAGCGGCGCAAAGCATCTGCACATACCCAATGGGGCGCTGTGCCGCTGGACAAAATGGCGGTGGGCGGCCATTCTTTTGGCGCACGCACGGCCATGCTGACGGCCGGCTGGCAACGCAATGGCAACAATGGCGCAGATCCTCAACCGAAAGCTTTTGTCGCGATGAGCCCTGCGCTGAGCAACAACAACAATTTGGCGCAAAGCCGCAAAGAAATGGCTGCTTGCACGCGCCCCTTCTTGGTTTGCACTGGCAGCTTAGATGGCGAGATCATGGGCAATGGCGAAACGCCAGAAAGCCGCCGCATGGTGTTTGACGCGCTGCCGGCAGGGAAAAAAGCATTGCTTTGGATTGAGGGCGCCGATCATTTCACTTTTGCGGGCAATGAGAAGCTGATTCCCAGCACGTTTATCGTGCGTCGCGCCAAAGACACGCTGGACGCAGAAGCTGTGCATCATGAACGCGTGGCGCGCGTGAGCACGGCTTGGCTGAAGGAGCAACTGTTGGGGCAAGCCATCGGCGCCGTGACGGGGCTGGGAGCGGCGGATCAGTTTCAGCGGGGATGATTTGTAGAGCGTTTATTGCCGCTGCGCTGTGGAATTTTAAACCGAGCAGAAGATTCAATATGCTATAAATTAAATAGCATACTACGCACTAAATACGCCGGCTATAGGCTTAAATTGCTTCAATTTACCCCTCAAACCTTAGGGAAACACGAGCGAGCCTAAGCCCAGCATTTTGGGTTTGTTAAACGGCTGCCATTGCCCCTCAAATTGAGAGAGGCGATCTGCCACGGCCCACCAAGCGCTAGGATTTAAGCCAATGCCGAGATGGCTGGCCAGCACTTCGATGTTTTCGGTTTGCTTGTGGCCCAAGCCTTTTGCTGCGCTTTGAATGCTGCCCTGCCAAGCCACGATACCGTCTGATTTGGAATACACGCTCGTGGTGGGAGCAGACGGCGCTTGCGCCAGCTGGAAATGATCGGATTCGCGCTCAATATCTCGGCCACTGACCATTTCATACAAGCGCCATGCATGGGTGGAGCGCGGGCTGCCAGCAAACGGCGTGCCCAAAGTAATGACGCAGCGAACGCTTTTGGGCAGCGCTTTGGCGATTTCTCGGGCGTAAATGCCGCCCAAGCTCCAGCCGATCAAGCTGACCTTTCGGCCATGCTGCTCGCAGGCTTCTTGCACGGTTTGCTTGATCGCATCCAACACACCCGCACGCGGGCCAAAATTATTGCCTTGCTGCCAGCCTGATACCTGATAGCCTAGGCTTGATAAGTATTTGCGCAGCGGTGCGGTAGAAGCATCGCCAGCGGCCAAGCCGGGAAACACGATCACCGGATGACCATCGCCGGGGGGCGCTTGTTGCAAAGCAGGCCAAGCCGGCAAGACCGCGCCAAACTCCCAAAACGCACGCCACTCCATGGCCAGCAAGGCCATGCCTGGCGCAGACATGGCCAAGTAGGTGGGCGCATCCGTTGACGTGGTTGTGGATGCGGTTTGGGTTGATTTGGGTAAGAGCTGGGGCATGGCAAACGAAGGCAATGTAGTGAATTCAATCATGAAACATATTGTCAAAGAGATGCGTAGCTTCGGATAGAAAATGCCCGTGAGCCCACGCCGCTCTAGAGAGCTTGCTCCCATTTTTCGTCATGTGAGAGACGCGGCGCTTCGTGGTTTTCCCTTGTCGGATGTCTTGCAGGCCATTTTGCAAGTTTGGCGTTAGATCACTGAGATTTTTCGGCATCACATTGATTCAACAAATTGCACATGCAAAACCAGCACATCTGGCGCGGGCCGGCGGTTGCTGGGCATAATCTATTGTTAACCAAATGCCTATACAACGCCGTGCTTACCGAGTTTGAAATCCAACATGTTGGCCATTTGCTACGCAGCGGCGCGGCCTTCCAAGGCATGCCCGAGGCGATTGCGCGGCGCGTGGCTGCGCTGATGGAAATGCGCACCTTTCAGCCTAGCGAAAAGCTTACGTTGGAGGGCAGCCCCAATGCGGGGCATTTGATGATCATTGTCTCTGGTGAGGCAGAGATTTCCAGCAGCCACTTGAGTAATGGCGGGCATTTGGTGCATCGCGTAGCGCAGCCGGGCCACATCATCGGCGAGGTGGGCTTTATCGATGGGCAAGCGCATTCGGCCTCGTGCGAAGCGCTGGTGATCACGCGCGCGGCAGTGCTGAGCCGCGATGATTTCATTGCGATGTTTGAGGCCGATACGCTTTCAGCGGCTCAGCTTATGGCTGGCTTGCTGCGCCTGTTGGCGCGGCGCATTCGCCACGCAAACCGCTACATGCTGGCGCAAGATCAGCAGATTTTGCAATTGCAAACAGAGCTTGTCTCGCTGCAAAAAGCTATGCCGCTGCGCTCAACTTGACTCTGAGATGCTCCTGATTTAGGAGCACGCTGCGCAGTTTCTATGCCGGCTACAGCATTAGAACTAAATAATTACTTGCTCAAATAGCCTGCAATAAAGCTTTGCATGCAATTGCAATCTCGCCATAATCTCGCCCAAGATTGATTGAAAAAAAAACAAGGAACGAAGGCATGCAAGAGAGCTATTTCCAGCTCAGCCGCCGTGGGTTTATTGGCGCGGCAGGCGCAGGCGGCGTGAGTGTGCTGTATCACGATTTGGCGCAGGCGAGCAAGCCCGCAGTAGCGCCGCTGGCAGCGGCGCAAGCACATCTGGGCGAAAGTGCGCCGCAAGCCAGTGCACCGGGCTGGTCTGGCGCGCCGGGGCAGGCGCGTTACCGGATAGAGGGGCTGCAAAAAGTCACGGGGCAAAAAATTTACGCCCGAGATTTCCGCGCAAAAGACATGCTGCTCTGGCCGCCAGAAGAGCGCATGGCGATGGTCTTGCGAGCAACGCTGACAGATCAATTGCTCATGGGCTTGAATCTGAGCATGCTCAACGCAAGCAGCTTGCCCATGCGGGTGATCGTGCAAAAAGCCCTGCCGGTGCAGCCCTCAGGCTTAAGTATCACGGCGCTGGATGCGCTCAATCTGAGTCTGCCATTTTCTAGCCAAGGGCCCCATTGCACCACGCCCGGCGCAGATTGCCAGCCGCCGCCCGATTGCACGCCTTCCCAGCTGCTCACGCCCATGGGCACGAGCGCTTTGTTTTATGGGCAGCCGGTGGCGATTTTAATTTTTGCCGACATCAGCACGTATCGCCGCGCTAAAAAGGCATTGCAATTTAACAGCGCCGTGGTGCAATACGGCGCGCGTGTGCCGCAAAGCGCGCCGGGCATCGTGCCAGCACCGTACAACCCGGTCAATTACCTCACGCGCTTTGAGGCCAGTGGCTTGCCACCTTTCTCGCAAGTGCAGATCGGCGCGGAGACAAATCCAAATTTGCCTGACACTTGCCAGAGCCAAAACAGCACGGCCCGGCGCATGCGCTCGGCCATTGATGCCTCGCTGGCCAACCCGAGCTTGCGCAATTTCTCGGGCACCTATGCCACGCAGGTGCTTGATCCCATGTTTATGGAGCCTGAATCGGGGCTGGCTTGGCTGGATGCTTCGCAAGGAACCATGCATTTGGTGCTGGGCACGCAAGCCACCAATGGCGATGTGAGCGACATCCACGCGCTGTTTTCAAAAACTGTGATTCTCGATCGCTTGCCGCTTAAAAATGTGTCGCTGTATTCCTGCTATCCCGGAGGCGGCTTTGGCGGGCGCGATGTGTCCACCTTTCCGCCGCTGTTGGCGATTGCGGCCGCTTTTTCAGACAAACCAGTGCGCATCGCCCAAGATCGCTATGAGCAATTCCAATCCGGTTTGAAGCAACTGGCCAGCAAGATCACTCATAGCTTGGCAGTCGATGCGAATGGCCAGTTTGTTGCCTTCAAAAGTCAGCAAACTTTGCTCGCTGGCGGGAATAACAATTACAGCCAATTCGTGGCCATGCTGACTGCGTATTGCGGCTTGTCGGGCTACAACATCAAGCAAGCGTATGTGGATGCCGTGGCGCAGCCCACGCGCGGCGTGGTGGCGGGCTCCATGCGCGGCTTTGGCGGGCCGCAGGCCAGCTTTGCGGTGGAGACGCTCGTAGACGAGGCGGCGGTGGCGCTGGGGCGCGATCCGATTGATCTGCGCGAACAAAATGCGCTCAAACAATTTGATCGCACCATCACCGGCGCTCCGCTGCCCTTGCCGATGCGTTTGGTGGAAATTTGTCGGCGCGCCAAAGCGCATCCACTGTGGGTCAACCGTGAAAAAATCAAGCGAGAAAAAGCAGCGCTAGGCATTGGGTATGGCGTGGGCTTTGCGCTGGCCAATCAAGCCTTCGGCACGGGCACCGATGGCGTGATGGCGGAAGTTTCTATTTCTTCAAATGGTGAGCTCACCGTGCGCACCAATTGCGTGGACATGGGCAATGGCTCAGCCACCACATTGGCTATTCAAACGGCCGGCTTTGCAGGCAGCAATGCGACGCGGATTTTGATGGGCGATGTGGCATCGTTTAACCAACTGAAGATGAATCAAAACAGAGGGGGCAATTGGAGCGATGCGGCATGGACGCCATCTTTTGCGATGTCGTCCAGCGCGTGCCTTACTGCCTTCCATCAGGTGCATGTGACGCAGCAGGCCACGTGGGCGCTGTGGTCTGCGGGCTTGCTGCCGGCTGCGGCGGTGCTTTGGGGTGTGCCACTTGCGCAGGTGTTGGGCAAAACGTTGTGGCACAACGCGCAGCTCACCGTACCCGGCTCTCAGCTTGCTGCGCTGTCTTTGGCGCAAATAGCGGCTCGGTTGTACAGCATGCAGCTGCCCACGGGCGCGATGGTGCATGGCCTGTATCAAGGCAGCTGGGTGAGTGCTTCTTATCCCTTCGCGGCAGGCTTGCAAACTTTGCCGATTGATGGCTTGGCGCTACGAATTGCAGGCAACGCGGGCAGCGCGAATTGGCAAGTGATCCCCCGGCAAAACGTGCTGCCGCCCGACCCGAAAGCCGCTCTGTATGGCCGCAGCCTCTTTGCGCCCTCGGGCGCGTTGGTGGCGGTAGAAATCCCCAGCGGCACTGGCAAACCGAAAGTGGTCGACTTGGATTTGGTGGTTGATGCTGGCAAAGTATTGCAGCGCGATTTGCTCCTCGGCCAAGCCCAAGGCGGCATCGCGATGGGCATAGGCTACGCGCTCTTAGAAAATTTACCGCTGGAGGCGGGCGGAGCAGGCGAGGGCAATTGGAATTTGGATCGCTATCACGTGGCGCTGGCCTCTGATATGCCCACGCGGCTCAATATCACCACGCTGCCAAGCACAGAGCAAACGGCCAAGGGCATCGCAGAAGCCGTGCTCTGCCCGATTGCGCCGGCGATTGGCAACGCGATTGCGCACGCCACAGGCAAGCGGTTTAGAAGCCTGCCTATCACGGCCGCGCAAATCAAAGGAGCTTGAAAATGACAACACACTATGTCAAAGTGAATTTCACGCTCAATGGTCAAGCCATCTCCACCACGGTGCCCGATGATCTGGCGCTGGTGGATTATTTGCAAGAAGACCAAGGGCTCTCAGGCACGCGGCTGTGCTGCGGCATTGGCGTGTGCAAGGTTTGCACCGTGAAGGCGCAACGCGTGCCCAGCGCGCAAGGCCAGCCGATGCTTGCATGTTCCACGCCTGTGGCGCTGTTGCAAGGCCAAAGCATCACCACGATCGAAGGCGTGGGCAGCGCAGCTGCGCCGAGCAAAGTGCAACAAGCCTTTTTGGATTATTTCGCCTTCCAATGCGGCTACTGCACACCCGGCTTCGTGATGGCTACCACGATGCTGATCGAGCGCTTGCGCGCTTCGCCTGTGGCCAAAGATCAGCTTAATGCGGCGATTGAAGATGCTGTCGGCCAGCATATTTGCCGGTGCACCGGCTATGCAAGGTATTACGCGGCAATTGCTTCGGTGATCCTGGCTGAAAAAGGGCTGGTGAAATGAAACGCTTTTGTCTTTGGATGCTTCTCGCGGTCTGCGTGTCATTGTCAGCACAAGCGCAGACTTTTTATGAATACGGCGCGCAATGCGCCAAAGAAGTCACGCCGATTCCTGCTTTCGTTTGCATGGCAGGCGAGGTCATTCCCATCACGGTCAACGGCCAAATCACCACCAGCTACACCGCCACTTGCGATAAACCTTCGTTGCTCCCCGTCTCCGATGCAGGTGCCCAAGGCCAATGTGTGCCTGGCTCGCGCGCGCTCGTGTTGCGCGACGACGCGCAAGCGCAGATCAGCGCGATTTGCCGCAAGCATGTGGTGCGCGAACTGAGTAGCCCCTTGTTTGACGAGATCAATGTCATCTCCCACAACCTCACCAATGGCAAAACCTGCTGGTTTACTGCCAAAGCCGCCATGCCGTATACCAAAGATGCCGGTATCAATGGCGCTCGCCTCGTGCCATCTCCTTCTGGCTTACCGACAGCATCGCATTTACGAGCCGCGCCTCGCGGCTATGAAAAAATTCATCCTGTGAGTGAAGCTTTGGTCTCGGATTGGAGGGTAGCGAAGACGACACTGCCCAACCCCGCCGCCGTGTGGATGAGCCCCGCTCAGCTTGTGCGCCGCGAGCCCGCCTGCACGATGTGTCACGACAGTGGGCCTTTCATGTACAGCCCCTACATTGCGCAAACCACGCAATTGCCCGGCGACCCATTTGGCAAATATCAGCCCCGCGCCATCGGCCAAGCCTTTAAAGTTTGGCCGCAGCCTTTTGCGATTTCCACGCGCGGCAGCACCTGCACCACATGCCACCGCATCGGCAATATGAACTCATGCGGCTTAGCCACATTGCAAGCCACCGGCAAAGTCCAAAGCGCTGGCAGCAACACATGGAGCCAGCAGTTCCCCCAATCGCATTGGATGAGCCCCGGCAATTTGCACAGCCTGGCGCAATGGAACGAGACCTTCAAAAAGAGCGCACAAGACATCGCCGACTGCTGCGCAAATCCGACTGGGGCGGCTTGTCAGATCACCAGCTACGACAAGCCCGTGGGCAGTTTAGCCAAACCATGAACGCATCGCGCCTCAATTTCCTCAAGCTTTAACTGGTTTTTTTTCGCGAAATGGATTGCGCTGCTCTAGATGGGCCACGTATTCGCCTATCCCATTGGTCTCGCGCTGTAGAAAGCGATTCACAGCATCGGCGAACTGAGGGTGTGCCAGCCAGTGGGCGCTGCGCGTAACGACGGGGAGCAGGCCGCGTGCCATTTTGTGTTCACCTTGCGCACCGCCTTCAAATCGGTTAAATCCGTGCTCGATGCACCACTGCAAAGGCTGGTAATAGCAGGCTTCAAAGTGCAGACTGTCGACCCGAGCGATGGCGCCCCAGTAGCGGCCATAAGCCACCTTTTTAAGGTCTTTTAGGGCATTAGCCGGCATAGAATATGCGTGGAGTGCTATTGAATTAGTAGTATCAGGCTGTTGATCCTGTATCGCAATCAAGCTGCATGCGATGGATTGGTTTGCATGCTCAGCGATGAATAGCAACCAGTTCCGAGGCATCGTGTCTTGCATGCTTTGGAAAAATTCACGGCTGAGATAGGGCGGGTTACCGTGCTCTAAATAGGTGCGTTCGTAGCAGGTGTAGAAAAAATCCCAATCGCCGTTTGTGATGTCTGCACCCCGGCTCCAACGCCAAGAGATGCCAGCATCTGCCACTTTGCGGCGCTCAGCACGGATTTTTTTGCGTTTATCTTGCGCCAAGGTGGCTAAAAATGCGTCGAAGTCTTTGTAGTTTGAATTAGACCAATGAAATTGCACGGTCTCACGCAGCATGAGCTGCTCCTCTTTTGCTGCCGCTTGATCTGCATCTGAGGCAAACAGCGCGTGCAGAGAAGAGATTTTCTCTCGCTCACAAAATAATAGCGCCTCGCGCAATAGATATGCCGGCGAGAAGCCCTTTTTGCATAAAAATCGCGTACCCGGCACAGGTGTGAATGGCACAGCAATGGTGGCCTTGGGGTAATAGGCCAAACCATTTTCTTGGTATGCCCGTGCCCATGCAAAATCAAAAACATACTCACCGTAAGAATGCGGCTTCAAATATAGAGGGCAGGCCGCGAGCAGTTCGTCGGAGTCTTTTGCGTACAGCGCCACAAAGCGTGCATTCCAGCCCGTCTCGCGCACGGCTGAGCCGGAAGTGTGCATTGCGGCCAAATATTCGTGGCGCATGAAAGGCGTTGGTGCATCGCTTGAGCTCAGTAACCCGTTCCATTGCGCGGCATTGATCTCCAGCGGCGAGCTGTGAATGCGGGTGACATAATCGTCAGAGATAAAGCGACTATCGTGCATTGATTTGAATTTTTTCTAGACTGACATGACTTTAAACATTTGCGTTGCCCAATTAAACCTGACCGTGGGAGACCTTGCTGGCAATGCCAGCAAAATCATTGCCAGCGCGCGAGAAGCTTATGCGCAAGGGGCTCGGTTGGTGATCACGCCTGAGCTGTCCATTTGCGGGTATCCGCCTGAGGATTTGCTGCTGCGGCCTGCGTTTATGGCGGGCTGTGAGGAGGCTGTCAATCGCGTTGCGAGCGAGTTGGCGGATTTAAAAGGCTTGCATGTGATCGTCGGTCATCCGACGGGCTCAGATGTGCGCAGCAAAAGCGTGAGCGTGCAAAAGCGCTACAACGCGGCCAGCGTGTTGTGCGAGGGGCGGCGCATTGAGACGTATGCCAAACGCGAGCTGCCCAATTACCAAGTATTTGACGAGCGGCGGTATTTTTCGCCGGGGCAGGGCAGTGGTGTATTTCAAGTCGATGGTGTCTCGATCGGGCTTTTGATTTGTGAAGACGCTTGGTTTGAGGAGCCGGCGCAGCTGGCAAAAGATGCGGGCGCACAGTTGCTTGTGGTGATCAATGCATCGCCGTGGCACATTGGAAAAGGCGCCGAGCGAGAGGCTCAGATGCGCGAGCGCTGTCGGGCTACCGGCTTGCCGCTGGTGTATGCACATTGCGTGGGAGGGCAAGACGAGATTGTGTTTGAAGGGCGCTCGTTTGCGTTAAGCGCACATGGCGATGTGGCAGGCAGAGCCGCATCGTTTGTTGAAGCCTCGTTTTTTATTGAGATTTTTAAGAAAAATAGGCAGTTAGCCGGCATGGAATATGCGCAGTGTGCTATTGAAGTAATAGCATCTATCGAGCCCGAGCGCAGCGCCGAGGCGGATTTGTGGGATGCACTCGTGCTGGGAGTGCGAGATTACGTCGGCAAAAACGGCTTTCCCGGTGTCTTGCTTGGCCTGTCCGGCGGCATCGATTCAGCGCTCGTTTTAGCGATTGCTGTTGACGCGCTTGGCAAGCAAAACGTGCGCACCGTGATGATGCCTTCGCCCTACACCGCAGACATTTCTTGGATTGATGCGAGAGAAATGGCCAAGCGCTTGGTTGTCCGCTACGACGAAATCTCCATCCTCCCCATGTTTGAAGCCTTCAAAGCCACGTTGGCCGATGAATTCAAAGGCCGCGCGGAAGACACCACGGAAGAAAACATTCAAGCGCGCATCCGAGGCACGCTGCTCATGGCGCTTTCCAACAAATTCGGAGCGATGGTACTCACCACTGGCAACAAAAGCGAGATGGCCACCGGCTACTGCACGCTCTACGGCGACATGGCCGGCGGTTTTGCAGTGATCAAAGATTTGGCGAAGACCACGGTCTTCAAGCTCTGCCAGTGGCGCAACGAGAATGATCCCTATGGCACAGGAAACAGCCCCATTCCTGAGCGCATCATCACTCGCCCCCCCAGCGCCGAGCTACGCGCCGATCAGACCGATCAAGACAGCCTGCCGCCATATGACGTGCTCGACGCGATCCTAGAGCGTTACATGGAAAATGACCAAAGCATAGAAGACATCATCGCCGCTGGCTTCCCCCGAGAACACGTCGAGCGCGTCACGCGCCTCATCAAAATCAATGAATACAAACGCCGCCAAGCCCCCCCCGGCATTCGCGTTACGCATCGGAGCTTTGGGAAGGATTGGCGGTATCCGATTACTTCAAAGTTTCGGGCTTAAGTTCTTTGGTGCGCATAGGTTTCGCTCGAAATTTTGTACCTGCGGCCTACCGTCGGGCATTTGCCTCAGCAAATTTTCTGAAAACACACGCGATTTAGATCATCGCTAGCTGACTGCTTCGCCGCGCGCCTTCCAAAAAATTTCTGATGCAAACGCCCAACGGTCTCCGCTTCAAAGGTTGCTGGCGAACGTTTCTGAAGTCCGACATTGTTGGAATGAAGAGAAAAAGCATCTCTGAGTTTTGGATGCAGTCGCACTTCGAAAAATTGGTAAGCGTGCAGCTCACGGATTTTCACAAATATTTCGGGCGGAGACTGTGAGGTGTTTGGATCGGAAATTTTTTTGGAAGGCGCGCGGCGGAGCGGTCAGTAAGCAATGACCTCAATCGCGTGTGTTTTCAAAAAAATGTTCCGAGACGAATACCTTGCGGTAGGCCCCTAGGTACAAATGCCAGCGTCAAACCTTCGAGTGACAAAAGCACTGGCACAAGCGACAAATTCAAACAGAACGCTGCCGCACCGCCTCATACAAACACACCGCACTTGCCACCGATACGTTCAAGCTCTCCACAGCGCCGAGCATCGGAATGCGCACCAGCTCATCGCAAGTCTTCTTCGTCAACGCCCGCATGCCCGGGCCTTCAGCGCCGAGCACCAGCGCCACGGGGCCGCGCAAATCAATCTCGTGAATGGTCTTCTCGGCATCCTCACTGGTGCCGATGATCCAAATGTTGCGCTCTTTGAGCTCGCCCAAGGTACGCGCAAGATTAGTCACCATCAGATACGGCACAGTTTCCGCTGCGCCGCTGGCCACTTTCGCCACCGTTGCATTGATGCCCACCGCATGATCCTTCGGCGCGATCACGGCATGCGCGCCCGCGCCATCGGCCACGCGCAGGCAAGCGCCTAAGTTGTGTGGATCGGTCACGCCGTCGAGCACCAAAATCAGAGGCGTTTGCGGCTGCGATGAGGCTTCTATTTTGTCGAGCACATCATCGACCGAGCGCGCCTGAATCAGCGGATTAACTATGGCCACCACACCTTGATGCATCATCCCGCCGCACATCCGCGTGAGCCGCGCGCCATCGGATTCAATGAGTTTTAAGCCCGGCGTGGCCGCCGCAGCTTCCCTTGCGCGGTCTTGGAATTGCTTCATGCGCGCATCGCGGCGCGTGATGTCAATGTGCAGCTCAAGAATCGAGGGGGCCGCTGTTTTCAGGCGCACGCCCACGGCATGAAAGCCGTAGAGAAGTTTGTTGGATGTCGTCATGGCTTGATTATCCCTTGTGCATTTTTGTGGGAAATCCAGAGCGCTGAAAAGCACCTGCGGGTATAATCCATGTAACAGCAACGCAAGCGCGACAGCAACACCTCCGTAGGCAACACGCCTCACACGCAAGGACTGCACACCAAATGTTCGCCCAACCCTCTTGCGCTGCCACCTCTTGAATTCGCTCGCCGTAGCTCTCATCTGCTCATGGTCAGCGTATCTGTTTTTGTTTTTCCCACATAGGTATCCGCATGCCCACCAAACCTTCAGCCAAGCCCGCAGTCAAAGCCGCCCCCGTCGTCGTCAAGCCTGCCGCAAAAGCAGCGCCTGCCAAGCCAGCAGCCAAAGCCGCACCCGAGAAGCCAAAAGGCGCTAAGCGTGGCCCCAAGCCCAAGGGCAGCATCAACACGGAAGACGATGTTGAAATTGAAGCGGTTATTGAAGAGGTGCATGAGCCCGTCGTTGTTGCGTTGGATGAAAACGGCGAGAAGATCAAGCCGCTCCGCATGAAGATTTCCAAGGCGAAAGAGCGCGCCTTGATGAAAGAATTTGGCCTCGATGAGACCGTGTTGTCCGAAGAAGATCTGGCCAAGCGCCGCGTGCGCTTGAAAGCGCTCATCAAGCTGGGCAAAACGCGCGGCTTCTTAACTCACTCCGAGATCAACGATCACCTGCCCGATAAACTGGTGGATGCAGAAACTTTGGAAGTGGTGTATTCGCTGCTCAACGACATGGGCATTGCTGTTTATGAGCAAACGCCCGATGCCGAGACGCTGCTGCTCAACAACGTAACACCGACCGCAGCCAGCGAAGAAGAAGCTGAAGAAGAGGCCGAAGCCGCATTGTCCACCGTAGATTCTGAATTTGGCCGCACGACCGATCCTGTGCGCATGTATATGCGCGAGATGGGCACAGTCGAGCTGCTGACGCGCGAAGGCGAGATTGAGATTGCCAAGCGCATCGAGGGCGGCTTGAATGCGATGATGGAAGCCATCTCTCACAGCCCAGCCACGATTCAAGAAATCTTCAACATGATGAGCGAGGTGCAAGAGAAAAAAGTCTTGATCTCGGCGGTGGTTGATGGCTTTGCCAATCCGAATGCGGCAGACGATTTCGTGGCCGAAGAAGATTTTGATGAATACGACGACAGCGAAGGCGACGAAGAAGCCAAAGCCAACAAAGCCATGACCAAGCGCTTGGAAGAGTTGCAGGTAGAAGCGTATACCCGCTTTGATGTGATTCGCGGCCACTTCGAGAAGCTGCACAAAAATTACGACAAAGAAGGCTACGGCACGCCCGCGTATTTCAAAGCGCAAAAAGCTGTCACTGATGAGCTCATGCTGATCCGCTTTACCGCCAAAACCATTGAGCGTTTGTGCGAGATGGTGCGCGGCCAAGTCGCTGATGTGCGCAAAGTAGAGCGCGAGTTGCGTAAAATTATTGTAGAAAAATGCGGCTACCCGCAAGACAAATTCGTGGAAGAGTTTTCTGGCCGCGACAAGATGGGCAAAAAAGTCACCAGCCATTTGCTTGATTTGAAATGGATCGAATCGCATGCGAAAGCAGGCAAGAGCTGGTCTGTCACCATGGGGCGCTATGTTCCGCCCGTGCAAGAGTTGCAAAACAAATTGATCAGCCTGCAATCGCGTGTGGTCGTGCCGCTGGAAGATTTGAAAGACATCAACAAGCGCATGAACGATGGCGAGCGCAACTCTCGCCACGCCAAGAAAGAAATGATCGAGGCCAATTTGCGCCTCGTGATCTCGATTGCGAAGAAATACACCAATCGCGGTTTGCAATTTTTGGATCTGATTCAAGAGGGCAACATCGGCTTGATGAAGGCGGTGGATAAGTTTGAATATCGCCGTGGCTACAAATTCTCAACGTACGCCACCTGGTGGATTCGCCAAGCGATCACGCGGAGCATTGCTGATCAAGCGCGCACCATCCGCATCCCCGTGCACATGATCGAGACGATCAATAAGATGAACCGCATCAGCCGCCAGCATTTGCAGGAATTCGGTTTTGAGCCCGATGCCGCGCTGCTCGCGGAGAAGATGGAAATTCCGGAAGACAAAATCCGCAAGATCATGAAAATCGCCAAAGAGCCGATCTCCATGGAAACGCCGATTGGCGACGACGATGACAGCCATTTGGGCGATTTCATCGAAGACAGCGCCAACACCGCGCCTCTGGAAGCAGCGATGCAAGCCGGCCTGCGCGATGTGGTTAAAGATATTTTGGATTCCCTCACGCCGCGTGAAGCCAAAGTGCTGCGTATGCGCTTCGGCATCGAGATGTCTACAGACCACACGCTTGAAGAGGTCGGCAAGCAATTTGACGTGACGCGCGAGCGCATCCGCCAGATTGAAGCCAAGGCGCTGCGTAAGCTCAAGCATCCAAGCCGCTCGGACAAGCTGCGGAGTTTTGTGGATAACGCTTAAACGCCGAACGCTTTTCTTTGATGCACGCCGTTCGCTTTCATTTCCTCCGTTCGGGCTGAGGTATCGAAGCCTTCTCATCTAAACCGCCTCAGTTTGTTCTGTGGCGGTTTTTTAATGCTTTTTTAAACATAAATAGGTCTGTAGCCGGCGTATTTATTGCGTAGAGTGCTATTGAATTAATAGTAATCAAGTTTAGGGGTTGCTCTTGGTTATGACGCTTCTTAGCTACGTTATGCAATCTGCGCATGCAAAATCATTTGCAAAATCCGGGTTAACCCTTATTCTTCATTCATTGGTTTTTAAACCACTGCAACGCCTCATTCCGCGAGCGTCAGCACTTTGAAGAAAGCACACCATGAACGCATTTAAATCATTTCTGGCCGCGATGTTTACCCGCCAAAGCAACGCTGGCGCCGCTCGCCAATTGCTAGAGCTCGCAACGCAAGCTCGTGGCATATCTAGTCGCGATGCAGCCGAGCTGCGCGGCAACGCGATGGCCATGCTGCGCGTGGTGCGCTAAACCTCAGGTGGTTACAGCCCAGCGGTCGTAGACGAACTTCCCAGCCGCCGCGGCTACGGCGCTCACACACGTGCCCCACGTTATGTCGAGCGCGGCTAGGCCAAGTGGGTAGTCTTTTAAAGTAGCAAGGTTTGTCAAATCGTACGTGGCATAGGCGAAAAATCCAAAGGCTGCGCCCCACAATGCGGATTGCAACAGGCCAACGGTGGCAGCTTGCGGCATCACAGCAAACAGCATGAGCCCGACGGGGAACATGGCATAAAACACGGCAGCAGCCATCAGATTGGGCGAGGGCGCCATCAGATGGCCCATGCCGGCTTGATACCAAGGCTTGGCCACCAAACCTAGCCAGATCATGTCAATCACGAGCATCACTGCTGCGGTGGCTGCATAGCTGGCGAGCCAGCCCATTGCATCTATTTTCATAACCAATACTCCCACAAGCGAGAAAACGTTTCTTTGAGCCGCAAATTCAGCGGGCGCTGTTGCCATTGTGCCAGCGTGATTTCATCTGAGTTGGCCAAATCCTTGTCAAACATGGCTTGCACTTGGCGACCAAAATCTTCACCCAGCACAATTGCATCAAGCTCTTGATTGTGTAAAAAACTTCGCCAATCCAAATTGGTCGAACCCACCGATGCCCAAACGCCATCGATCAAAGCGGTTTTTGAATGCAAGATTGCGGTGCGTAGCTGAAAAATTTTCACACCCGATGTAAGCAAGCGCGTGTAGTGGGCGCGACCCGCATGAAAGACCAGCCATGAATCGGTGCGACTGGGCAGAATCAACCGCACGTCAACCCCTCTGAGCTTGGCCGCCTCTAACGCGGCCAGCAGCTGCGGATCAGGCGCGAAATACGCATTCGTCAAATAAACACTCGTGCGCGCATGACCAATGGCTGACATCAATGTGGCATACATCTGGCTGACGGGCTCATCGGGCGTACTGCCGATGGCGCGTACCAGCGTAGTGCCAGTTGCTTTAAGCGCAGGAAAATAGTTTTTACTTGGAAGCGGTGTGCCGCGCTGCTTTTCCCACGTGGCAATAAAGAGCTTTTGCAATTGCGCTACGACCGGGCCTTCGAGCTTCAAGTCGGTGTCGCGCCACGCCGGGGCATCTGCATTTGGACTGCGGTCTTTTTTGCCAAACGAGCTGCCAGAGTGCACGCTGCTGATGTTGATGCCGCCCATAAAAGCTGTTTGCCCATCCACGATCAGCAGTTTGCGATGGTCGCGCTGATTGGGCGACCAGCCCAGCCGCGCCGCCAGTGGATTGATGGGATTGAATTCAAGGACTTGAATACCACTGCCGGTGAGCTTTTGAAAAAAATCGGGCGGTGTGCGAAACGTACCCACGCTGTCCCGAATGATATTGACTTGCACACCTTGGCGTTGCTTGTTGATCAATATGTCGGCAAAGCTGCTTCCTACTTCATCCGCATCAAAAATATAGGTTTCCACGTTCACGTGATCGCGCGCAGCTTCAATCGCAAGCAGCATCGCTTGATAGGTGGCTGGCCCATCTTGCAGGAGCTGCACGCTGTTGCCAGCATTGAGCGGCGTGAGCGTATTGGCCTCTTCAAAGGCGAGATGTCGCTCCAAAGCGCTGGCTTGCGCTTTGTTGGATGTCAAATCATTGATCAACGCCTTGCTTTTTGATGCAGGCAAAGGCCCCCGAGCGCCTTCTACGATAACTGCTTGCGCATGTCTCATCGGCTCAGGCGGCGCAATCTGAGGCAATTGGCTGCAACCCATTAAACCGAACGAACTGCACAGAGCGATGCAGATCACCATCGGGGCACGCAAATGGTGATGCAGACGCATTAAATTCGGCCCATTAACAACAACACAATGATGATGATGATCACAAGCCCCAAGCCGCCGCTGGGCCCGTAGCCCCAGCCTTTACTGTGTGGCCAACTGGGAATCACTCCGATCAGCAACAAGATGAGGACAATTAACAAAATAGTGGCGATGCTCATGGCGGTCTTTCAAAAAGTGGGTTTGAGGAAGCGTTACAGAGGCTGAAGCGTTTTGTTGTCGCCCATACCCACTGGCTTGCCGGCAATCACGGAGGCTGCCAGCGCAAACAATCGCACGGTGCGGCTGTGTGGCGCATCCCAATACTCTGCCTTTGTTGGAATAAATTTAAACAGCACGACATGCGGAGAATCGGGGCCGTCTGGGAACCAAGGCTTTGCAAGGGCGCTCCACAAGCGATGAATGTGCTCGCGGTCGGTGCTGATGGATGCATGCCCTGACAGCGAGACATAAGTGCCTCTGCTGGCATGCATCAAGCTGAGATTGACGTGCGCAAGATGCCTCGTCTTCTCGGAGTGATTGGTGGTGAGAAACCAAATCGCGCCTTCACTGTCCATTTCTTGTGGAGCCATCGGACGACTTTCTAAATCGCCCGAGTCGCCTGCTGTGGTGAGCATGGTGACATGGATGTCTTCGATCAATTCCGCGAGTTTAATCAAGTGTGTGCTGGTTTGGGTTTGGATTTTCATGGAGTTGCTTTGCGTATAGGATGAAGAAATTAATCTTGGTGTTTAAGCGCTTGAAACGGTATCAGCGGGAGGCGATAGGCGATGTAGGAGAAGAGCTTGTGCAAACCACACCTCTCAGGGTAATTTCGAGCTTTTCAGCCTGTTTGCCGGCATATGTATTGCATAGTTTGCTATGGATATAATAGCATTCTTCATTTTCATTTTCATTTATGTGTCAGGTGTGTCGGTATACGTTGTGCCGCGTTGTAAATTGAGGCGCGCATTGCTGGCTAACATTTGGTATTTACCGCGAAAAGCTAAGAGAGTTTCATCTGTGATGATGGTGGTGCACGTGTTGATCACGAGTTGCCACGTATCGATGAAGCCGAAAAGCGGGCCGGTGACGATCCACAGGGCAATGACGGTAAGCGCCAAAACGAAAGTGCGGGGTCGGCCACAAAACTGTGACGCGGCTTTGGCAAAGCCAGAATAGACAGATGTGATTTGCATAAATTCCCCATAAAAAAAGACCCTGATCGGGTCTTTTTTAACTGATTGAGCCGAAAGCGTTAGGCGCTTTAAGCCCGCCGTATGAAGACCAGATAACCGCTTTGGCATCTGATGCTTGTTCGGCGGGAGTCAACTACATCGCCGATTTAGGCTTGTCAGTTTTTTCAAACCAAGTGTCCGTTGCCTTGTCGCTCCAAGCGCTGACTTGCTTTTCAGCTTCCTCTTTCGCAACGCCGTAGCGCTCTTGGATTTTGCCCGCGAGCTGGTCGCGTTTTCCAGCAATGACGTCCATATCGTCATCGGTAAGTTTGCCCCATTGCTCCTTGGCTTTGCCAGTAGCTTGCTTCCAATTGCCTTGAATTTGTTCCCAGTTCATGATGATTCCTTTACGTTGAATGAAAAATCGCAGTGAGTCGTTACGGCGAAGCCGTAAATGCTGTCAATCACGGACGAACCGTAATTTCATTTTTGACGCTTTTCACGCCATTGACGTTGGAGGCAATGCTGCCCGCAGTCGTTTTCTCAGTGCTGTTTTTTGCAAAGCCAGAAAGCATGACAGTGCCGTTAAGCGTCTCAACGCTGATGCTAGATGCATCGACCATCTTGTTTTCAATGAAACGTGATTTCACCGTGGTCGTAATAGCGGTGTCGTCAATGTATGCGCCCACAGTTTCTTGGCCGCGCGTGACTGCGCAACCTGCTGTTGCAAGCAAGGCGAGGCTAACGGCTACAGAAGCAAGCAAGTGTGAAGTTTTCATGGTGTTTTCCTATCTCAATGGTCATGGATCCCAACATCGGAGTCGAAGTGGGGGTGAAAAATAAATGTAATTTGTCTGCGATTTGAAACCCATCAGCAAATACCGCAAATCGCTGTCAGACAACAGGCCGTGTTGCATCGTGAAAAAGCAAGCGCGGCATCGTTAACGTACAAGCAATCCAGCAAGCAAAGAATTTTTAGTCACAAATCGCCAAGGCCGCGCAAAATAGACCGCTGCGCCTATTGCAAATGCCCCTGCAACTAACGCAACCGGGCTGCGCTTAGCCACTGGTGTAAGTACAATGCCTGCCGCTTCAACTGCGCTCTGACCCAAGACGTGCCATGGATTTTTTTCCCACATCTGTTTGACAGATCGCAAGAGTAGATGCGCACCCGGTTGGCCCTTGAGTTGCCGCAATCCTGCCAAAAGCCCACCGTCGGATCGGTTGTTTGTCGATGGAAAAGTTTCTTGCTGATCATCGTCTTTTCGCAGTGCTTGCTGCAACGCAATGCGAGAGCGCGTTATGCGAAGTACGGCAGGGGTGACACCCGTTTGGTCGGCAGGCAAATTTGCCGTCATGATGTTGCATTGATCTCGCGCAACAAAGCAAGATCACCTTTGATCTGCAGCCGAAACTCTGAAAAAACCCGGTTTTGCATATGACGCTTTACAGTCTGTGCACACGCTATCGCGAGCAGCAAAGGAACGACGGGTGTCAGCCAAAGCAACCACGGGGTGTGGATCTGCTCGGGTGGCATGGTTGCCCAAAGCATAAAGCCCACTCCAGCCAAAATAATCGCACCACTCAAAAGTAGAATGGCCATGAAGCCGAGGGCAGCTCGATACGTCCATGTTCGAGCGGCATGCGTCAACTCCTGAGCAAACAGGTCAGAGTAAGCATCAAGATGCTCTAAAAGAAGATGGGGTTTCTGCGTTACCAGATGCAAAACGCTCATGACAGATACGTCCGAACTATCATGAAACGATTAACCACGCCCAGCACCGCGTACCACTAAGCGCAGTAGGCCCATCAATGTGGCGCCTGCTACTGCTGCGATCAACACAGACTTCACTGGCTCTTCTTTGATATACGAAACGGCTTGGTCGCCCATGTGGTGTGCTTTCTCGCGGACTTGATTCACACCGTCGCGCACGGCTTCTGCGCCACGATGCGTGAGCTCACCTGCTTGATCTAAAGCCGAAGAGGCTTGATGCAAGATGGAATTACTCGTCGAAGAATTACTTGAATTTGCAAGAGGTGTCGTGTTCATAAAAATCCTAACAAAAAATTAAAAGAGAAAGTTAAATCATTTCAACGCTTTTTCATCCAGCCCATCAAAAAGCTAATGACAGCGAGCACAGCAAACACAAGAAAAATAATTTTTGCAATGCCGACCGCACTCGAAGCGATGCCGCCAAACCCAAAGGCGGCTGCGATGATCGCGATGACGAGAAAAACTGCGGTGTAGTACAGCATAACAATTCCTTGTGTTAACTAAACGGTGAGCATCATTTCATCCGCCAGCCAAAAGTATCTGATATGCGTGCTCACCACACCATCGGCGCCTAAGCCGATACACCGTAGGGCAGCGACGCGATCCTATGTAGGACAACACGCGGTGTCGTTTTACTTTTACAGCAGCGCTTGAATTAAAGTACCTCCGCTTGGCGAAGAAGTAATATGCAATACACCCTGAGCTGCTTCCACGCGGTAGCGCATACCCAGCAAGCCATAGGAAGAGGTGATTTGCCGGTTCGTGTCAAACCCTACGCCGTCGTCTTGCACGGAAGCCACAATAACGCCGTCAAAAACGCCTAATTTAAGCCACACATTTTTGGCTTTGGCATATTTCATGATATTGGTGCACGCCTCTTGCATCAAGCGATAGACCATGAGCTGGGAATCAGCCGGCAAATTTACTTCTTCAAAACTGCTGTGAACCAGCAAGTCTGAACTTTCTGCAAATTCGCGCGCAAAAATTTCCAGCGTCGCTACTAAGCCAAGATTGCTAAGCGAAGAAGGCCGCAAATCTTCAATGATCTTTCGACCCAAAGCAATGCTGCTGTTAAGGTTTGCCACCAAATGTGCAAGAAGCTCCAGCACTTCAGGCGAGGTGTGATCAACACGCGATTTAATACGCGCTGCATCAAGCTTGGCTGATGTGAGCAAAGCGCCTAAATCGTCATGCAGATTGTGTGCTAACCGGCTGCGTTCGTCTTCCCGGTTGGTTTGCAAATACCGCGCAAGTTGGGTTAACTCTTCAGTACGTTTCTTGATTTTTAGTTCAAGTTGGTCTCTTTCAACAGCAAGAATTTGGCGCAGCTCTAATTGCTCGGATTTGAGGCGTAGGTTTTTCCGCAAATAGATCAGTATCGCTACCAAATACATCAAGCTGAGAAAAGCGATGCTGGCGCGGCTGAGCATTTGTGTAAGCCGCAATTTTTCTCGGGATTTGATGAGGAGCTCGGATTCCATCGTCAGCAGGGATGCCGTGATTTCGCGCATCCGCGTCATGCTTACTTTTCCACCTCCTTGAAGAACCTGATCCAAGCTGAGTTGCGAAAGATTTTTTTTCTTCAACTCGACGGTTTGCGCCATTTCTGCAAGCTTGCTGCCAGTTAAAGCTTCAAGCTCTTTGAGCAGAGAAAGCGAGCCAGCTTGGTTTTGGTAGCGCTGCTGCAACTTTAAAAAGCTTTGCGTCACGGGCGCGATGGCTTGCTCGTAAGGCTGCAAATACTCAATCCGATCTGTGAGCAGATAGCCTCGCTGGCCAGTTTCGGCATTCAGCATGCGCACATACAAATCATTCAAAATAACTTGCGTTTGCGCTGTTGCAATGGATTCGCGGGTATAACGCGTGGTGTACTGGTAGGTTAATTCGTTGGCTGCGAGCATTGCTACGGCCGCTAAGCATGAAAGCGGCAGTACCAACTTGTTACCTTTGAAAAAAGTTAAAAGCTGCATAGTTAAATATTCAGAAAAATTGTAAGATGATACGTCTTCGTATTAAAAAAGGGGTGCTGCATGATTCGAATAGCCATCGTTGATGACCATCCTGTCGTGAGGGCCGGTTTGAAGCAGTTTTTGAGCGACCAGATGGATATGTCGGTGGTGGCAGAGGCGTCGGATGGCCGCGAAGCGCTCAATATCGTTCGCGCTGGCGCCATCGATGTCATGCTTATGGACATTTCCATGCCCGATCAAAGTGGTGTGGATGCATTGATCGCTATCAAAGCGCGAGCGCCAGATTTGCCAGTCTTGATGCTCAGTATTTTTGCCGAGGCGCATTACGCCACCGCCTTGCTCAAACAAGGAGCCAGTGGATACCTGAACAAAGACTGCGATCCACAAGAACTGGTTGTTGCCATACGCACTGTTGCGCTTGGCCGCAAATATATCTCTCCAGGCGTAGCGCAGCTGATGGCTGAAAGTTTGACGAATGGCTCGACAGTTGCGCTGCATGAAAATTTGTCTGATCGTGAATTACAAGTTTTTCTTCGACTCGCACAGGGACAAACTGTCGGCGAACTGGCAGTTGCCATGTCGCTCAGCGTGAAAACCGTCAGCACTTATCGCACCCGAGTGATGGAGAAGATGAATCTCTCCTCCAACAGCGATCTCACGTATTACGCGCTTAAAAATGGATTGTTGCAATAAGTTCGGGGTTATGCCGGTGAGAGCTCAGGGTGTCCACTGAGCTCACCAGCAGCCAATGCATTGCAATACGACAGCAGTGCATCTATCTCATTGGATTTGTCAAACACACGATCAGCGCCCAAGCTGAGGCATTTTGATCGCATGGTCGGTGTGGCGTAATTCGTAAGTACCACCAATTTGTGTCGTTGCATGAGGCCATTGGCTGCACTGATCACGCCAAGGCCTGAGCCGCTGCGCAGCTGAATGTCCACTATCACCAAATCAAAAGAGTGAGTCGGATCGCGCATCCATTCAACCGCGTGTTGCTCGTCTTCCGCAGTGTCGACAATGTGCACAGGTGCAAGCTCTTCCAAGGTCGCGATCAAACTGGCACGTATCACGGCGCTGTCTTCAACCAAATAAACTTCAATGAGATCCACAGCCTTGTATCTTTCCATGTCGCAAAAATTAAGCAAAGCTGAGGGCTAACTCAAGCACCCGATGCATGCGCACATGGGGTGAAATGACACCTTGAGTTAGGTGAAACTTGATTATGCCTCGCTCATAAGTGGCGTGCGCACGGGCTGGTGTGATTGAGCCAATGTCCTACACCGACGGCACGGGTTGTCTGATGGCTAGCACAAAGATGTTCTTGAACAATCGGTGTATGCGCTACTTCAGCGTATGCCTTTAAAAACCGACCAAGGACACCATGAAACTCACATACCAACGCTTAGCGATTGCCGCAGCGATCATTGCCACACTCGGCGCGACCTCCGCTATGGCGCAGGGCTACACGTACACTGAGCCTTCAGGTACAGACTACAACCCATCAGGTTACATACTGCCTAGCGTCAATCGCTTAAATCCCGACAGTCGCTTTGGAACAGATAAAAATGTCAACGGTGTGGGGCTGCGTTTTGGTACGCCAGTTTCTCCAAGTTGGGACATGCAAATCGGCTTGCAATACGGCCGCGTCAATGATGCCTCTAACCGCTATCAACAAATGACGTTGGGATTGGATGGTGTTTATCTCTTCTCGCGCTCACGCTTTCGTCCGTTGCTCCTTGTCGGCGTTGGCGCGCAAAGAGATCAGTTCACCACACCCACCACGAAAGCCAGCAGCACTTCGCCTTACATCGGCGCAGGCGTGGGCTTTCAATATGCTTTCACCGATCAATGGGGAATGCAGCTGGATGTGCGGCGCAATCACGCATTCTTGCGTGGCAACAGTTTTGGCTCAAAACGCTCCGACACCGACGTGGTGAGCTTGGGGCTGATGTACACATTTGACAAAGCGCCTAGCCGTGCACCGCGTGTTGCGCAAGCGCCTGTTTATGTCGCTCCGCCCGCGCCTGTTGTTGTAGCGCCCCCAGTTGCTGCGCCAGCGCCACCTCCACCACCGCCCGTGGTCGTTGCAGCGCCCCCAGCGCCAGCGCCTGCAAGATTTGAGCGCATCACGTTGTCTGCAAGCAAACTATTTGGCTTTGACAGCGCTGAGCTGCGCACGCCTATGCCCAAGCTGGATGAAGTGGCAGATGCTTTGGCGAAGTCGCCAGATGCAAGCAATATTGTGATCAATGGCTACACAGACCGCTTGGGTTCAGATGCCTACAACCAAGTGCTTTCACAAAAACGCGCAGATGCGGTTAAGGGCTACATGGTCAACAAAGGTGTGGCAGCTGGCCGCATGACAGCAACCGGCAAAGGTGAAAGCAATCCAGTTGTCACCTGCACTGACAAAAATGTGACCAAGCTGCGTGAATGTTTGGAGCCCAACCGTCGGGTGGAAATCGAGCAGATCACCATTGAGCGTCGCGTTCAGTGATCCTGCCAGCAAAAAATCGGAGCGACATATGCCATCACAAAAATCTGTGACACAACCCAAGGGTGAAGTTCACGAGCCGATGATGCTCAACACGCATGCACTTGATGCCGCTAAGCACAGCTTAGACAAGGGCGCCATTACACCGAGTTATGGCCCTTGGCGCGAAGACATCATTCGCCTGCTGAATGACAGCCTAGCTACGGAGCTTGTGTGCACGCTGCGCTACAAACGTCACTACTTTACGGCGGCCGGTTTGTCTTCGCCAAAAATTGCCGATGAATTTTTGGTGCATGCAAATGAGGAGACTCGCCATGCTGACCGTATTGCGCAGCGGATTGTGCAACTAGGAGGAGAGCCTGACTTTTCTCCAAGTTCGCTTATGCAGCGAAGCCACGCAGATTACAACGATGCTCTGGATCTCAAGGCCATGATCAAAGCAAATCTCATCGCTGAGCGCGTAGCCATTGAGGCCTACACGCAAATGATTGCCTTGATTGGTGACAAAGATCCGACCACCAAGCGCTTGATTGAAGATATTTTGAGCAATGAGCAGGAGCATGCTGATGAGTTGAAAGATTGGCTGACTGTTGAATGAACATTTTGGTTTAAGTGAAAGTCAAGTATGAGAACCCACCGTATTTTTATCGGCGTTTTGAGCTTCTTCGTTGCGATTTCATTGTTCGGTTATGTGCTGATGGACAACACGAAAGCAGATGCCAGCGGTGTTAGTTACTCAGGGGATGCTTTGATTACTCAATCGATCAAAGCAAAGTTTCAATTGGACAAAGACGTGGTTCACACAAGTATCAACGCCAAAACAACGGACGGTGCGGTGCTGCTCTCTGGCTTTGCTAAAAGTGAAGAAGAAAAGTCTGCTGCTGAAGGCATTGCTCACAAAGTCAAGGGTGTGAAGTCTGTCAAAAATGAAGTCGCTGTAAGACATTGATTCGGATTTGAATGCCGTCATCCTGGCGGCGTTTATTGGGTGTATGTCCGATGCACCGTTTGTTGAAAGAAAACAGGTGAAATTATGAAAACATTAAATCGTACGCAACGTGCTTGTACCTTGGCGGCTATCGTTTTGTCGCTAAGCGCTTGCGCCGGCATGACGGCACAAGAAAAGGGAACCGCTGTTGGCGCGGGTGTCGGTGCCATTGGTGGTGCTGTGTTGGGAGGTGGGACGCTCGGCACGCTTGGCGGGGCAGCTGTAGGCGGCGTGATTGGTCATGAAGTGACCAAACCAAAAAAATAAAACCATTGATTTAAATGCCTTAACCAGCAGGCATTTGCATCGCAACTTTAATGATTGGATACCATCATGAAAAATTCGCTTACTCCACCCTTTAGTTTCGTTGAAAAAGTCGGTAGTCGCCGAGTCTTGGCCAGCAGCGTGTCCATCACGCTTTTGGCTTTGACTATGGGTTGCAGCCCAAAGCCTAGCGAGCCGGCCGCATCTTCTAATGCACCAACCTCAGCTTCAAATTCGCCAGCTGCAACCTCAACAATCGGCAATCAGCTTGACGACAGTGTGACGACAACCAGTGTCAAGGCAGCGCTTATGGCTGAGGAGAGTATCAAGAGTATTGATTTCAAGGTCGAGACCAACAAAGGCGTGGTGCAGCTCAGTGGCTTTATCAACAACCAAATGCAAATTGACCGCGCAGTAGCGGTAGCTCAGGCCGTAGCGGGCGTCAAGGAAGTTCAAAACCGCCTGATGCTGAAGGTGGGCGACACCACGATGGGTAGCAATGTGGATGACACGGTGATTACGACGCGTGTCAAAGCCGCATTGTTGGAAGATCCTGCGGCGAAAAGCCTAGACATCAGCGTGGAAACTCGCAAAGGCGAAGTGATGCTTAGTGGCTTTGTGGCCAATAAATCGCAGATCAATTTGGCTGAAACGCTGGCAGCAAAGCAAGAAGGCGTGAAGACGGTGCGCAATGAGCTGAGCGTAAAGAAATAAATTCAAGCACGGAGCTCGAAGTGAAAAGGATGGTTGTTTATGTTGAAAGACAAGGTCATGATTGTGACAGGCGCGTCTGCGGGCATTGGGCGCGCAGTTGCGCTTGTGTGCGCGCGCGAAGGTGCAAAGATGGTGGTGTCTGATGTAAATCTCGCTACGGGCGAAGAAACGGCTTCCATTGTTCGCAAGCAAGGCGGCGACGCGATCTTTGTCGCGGCTGACGTCAGCAATCCAAGCGACAGCAAGGCATTGGTTGATGCAGCGATTGCAGAGTATGGTCGACTTGATGTGGCTTGCAACAACGCGGGCATTGGCGGTGTCAGTGCCGCCACAGCGGATTACCCGCTAGACGCTTGGGATCAAGTGATCGGCATCAATCTGTCGGGCGTGTTCTACGGCATGCAACAGCAGCTCAAAGCTATGCTGAAAAATGGCGGTGGCGTGATCATCAACATTGCATCTGTGCTTGGCGCAGTCGCGCTGGCCAGATCGCCTGCTTACACGGCTGCGAAGCATGGTGTGGTCGGGCTAACGCAAGCTGCGGCGATTGAATACGGCCCAAATAATATTCGTATTAATGCGGTGGGTCCGGGCTTTATACGAACAGCCATGACAAGCGGGCTGGAGAAAAATGAGGCCGTGCTAAATGCACTTGTTGCGGCCCATCCCATAGGGCGTCTGGGTAAAGTTGAAGAAGTGGCTGAATTGGTGGCTTGGTTGGCATCAGATAAGGCTTCATTTGTCACAGGTGCCTACTATCCCGTAGACGGCGGTTATCTGGCCCGTTGATACAAATCTG
>JAYUSD010000032.1:0-5039 GCA_043755865.1 Variovorax sp.
GTGAGCGAGGCTTGAATCACCAAACCAATTCGCGTGCGCGTGAGCAGCAACCAAACAGCAACGAGCATCACAAGCGCGATGACCATCATGAATCCGCGCGTGGCAGGAAAGAGGGAGCAAACCACGCGAATGCTCGCATCAGCCGCAGTGCACATCTCCGGCGTTGCCCTGCCCCACACAAAGCTTAAGCCGTTTTGTGCATGATTGATGAGGCTAAACATCGGGCCCGACAGCACCTCAGGCGGCTTGAAATCTACCGCCGAACGCCCCCACACCAATTGCACCAATTCCAAAATCACATACGACAAGCCAAACGTAATGAGCAGCTCTGGCACATGGCCAAACTGATGCACGCGGCGCAGCGCATACTTCTCAAACAATGCGCCCATGCCACCCACAATGAGCGGCGCAACGATCAAAGCAGGCCAAAAGCCCACGATGCCGCTCACGCTGTAGCCCACATAAGCACCCAGCATATAAAACGACGCGTGCGCAAAATTGAGCACGCCCATCATGCTGAAAATCAGCGTGAGCCCGGAGCTGAGCAAAAACAGCAAGAGCCCATAGCTCAGGCCATTCAGCATGGAGATGATGAAAAATTCCATGGGAAAAAACTTTTAGTGATAATGAAAAAGCATCTTCAAAAACAAAAATGACTTCGCAGCGAAGCACTGCGAAGTCATTGATTCAAACCACGCTTAGGGGCGCTTCCTTATGGTCGTTTCATTTGGCAGCTGGTGGGCGTGCTGGCGATGTAAGCAGGAAAGTCTTGGATCGGTGCCAAGGTCATATCCGTTTTTTCAGCAGTGTTCGGGAATTTACCGCCCGCTTTTTGCCAAACAGTCATCTGCATCGGTTGTTGCAGCTGGTGGTCAGTCTTGCGCATTTCTACATCGCCATTCCAGTTTTTAAACTTCAGGCCAGACAACACAGCAGCCACTTTGATCGGCTCTGTGGACTTGGCTTGCGCCATGGCTTGGCCAAGAGCGTTATAAACCGTGGCGATTTGGCCGGTGTACATGTCATCGTTGAACTTTGCCTTAAACTCGTTTTGCCATTTGCCCATGTCTCCGCCGAAGTTGTAATGCAAGATAGCGATTTGCTTGACTTTGCCTTCCATCGTGCTGCCCAGAGCAGTTGGTGTGCCAGTCACGCCAGTGTAGTAAGTGTAGAACTTGCCGGTGAAGCCGCCTTCATTAGCTGCTTTGACGAGCAAGGCCAAATCAGAGCCCCAATTGCCCGTGATCACCGTATCTGCGCCGGAAGCTTTGATTTTGGCGATGTAGGGTGCGAAATCACGCACTTGCGCGAGTGGATGCAGCTCTTCGCCGACAAACTTGATATCTGGACGCTTGCGAGCAGCGATTTCTTTCGCGAATTTAGCCACTTGTTGGCCATGCGAATAGTTTTGATTGAGCAGATACACGTTTTTCACGCTGGTGTCTGTCTTCATGTTCTCGATCAGCGCTTCCATCTTCATGGATGAATCTGCATCAAAACGGAAATGCCAGTAGCTGCATTTGCTGTTGGTGAGATCTGGATCCACGGCAGCGTAGTTGAGGAACAAAATTTCTTTGCCTGGATTGCGCTCGTTGTGTTTGTTAACAGCATCCACCAACGCGCCTGCCACGCCTGAGCCGTTGCCTTGCGTGATGTAACGAATGCCTTGATCGGTAGCGGCTTTCAGCGCGTTCAAGCTCTCAACTGGGCTCAATTTATTGTCGAAGCCAACGAGTTCAAATTTCACGCCAGCAGGATTGTTTTGGCTGTATTTTTCAGCAAAAAACTGGAAGGATTTGAGTTGATTCAAGCCCACGGGGCCCATCAAGCCACTTTGCGGGTCGATCAGTGCGATCTTCACCGTTTGGCCGGCCAACGGGCCCGCGGCGGTTTTCGCTGGTGCAGCAGCGGCTTTTGCAGGCGCGGCTGGCTTGGCTGGCGCGGCTGGCTTGGCTGGCGCTTGCGCGAATGTCATACCGGCGCATACCAGGGCAGCGCCGAAAGCAATGGATTTAAAAGTGAAATTCATGAAAAGGTCTCCGGATAAAACAATGGTACGAGGTTAACGGACTCACCTCGAAAACACGCTAGGGGATTGCCCGCATGCTTGCCTTATGCAGCGGAGCCGCTATCGCGCAGGTGACTTGTCATGCAATTGCGCATTAGGGGGCGGCTGGCAACCTGTACTCTTTGAGTTGTTCGCGCAATTTCATCTTTTGCATCTTGCCTGTTGCTCCCAACGGAATCGCATCGACGAAGACCACGTCATCGGGAATCTGCCACTTGGCCGTCTTGCCTTCGTAGAATTTCAGTAACTCCGCGACCGACACATCCATCCCCGGTTTTTTCACCACCGCAATGATCGGCCGCTCATCCCATTTCGGATGCGGCATGCCCACGCAGGCGGCCATGGCAATCGCAGGATGCGACATCGCAATGTTTTCCACATCAATCGAGCTGATCCACTCGCCGCCGCTTTTGATCACATCTTTGCTGCGATCGGTGATTTGCATGAAGCCATCTTCGTCAATCGTGGCCACATCGCCTGTGGGAAACCAACCGTCGATTAATGGATCACCGCCCTCGCCTTTGAAATATTCTTTAACGATCCACGGCCCTTTAACCAGCAAATCGCCATAGGCTTTCCCATCCCAAGGCTGATCTTTGCCATCCGCATCCACGATCTTCATATCCACGCCGTATATCGCACGGCCTTGCTTCAAGCGGATCTTCATCTGTTCGTCTTGTGGAAGCTGAAGCTGCTTATTCTTCAAAGTATTGAGCGTGCCCAGCGGCGACATCTCCGTCATGCCCCAGGCATGCAACACCTCGACGCCATAGTCTTCTTGAAACGCATGAATCATCGCCGGCGGGCAAGCGCTGCCGCCAATCACGGTACGTTTCAATGTAGAAAATTTCAAACCTGTCGGTTTCATATGCCCGAGCATCATTTGCCACACGGTCGGCACACCCGCCGCGTAAGTCACTTTCTCGCCTTCAATCAGCTCGTAAATCGATTTGCCATCCATCGCCGGTCCGGGAAACACCAGCTTGCAACCCGTAAGCGCGGCGCTGTAAGGAATGCCCCAAGCATTGACGTGAAACATTGGAACGACTGGCAACACAGAATCGCGTGCACTGAGCGACATCACATCCGGTAGCGCAGCCGCGTAGGCATGCAACGTGGTGGAGCGATGCGAATACAGCGCGGCTTTGGGATTGCCCGTCGTCCCGCTCGTGTAACACATGCTCGATGCACTGTTTTCGTCAAACTGCGGCCAGTTGTAGGCGGTCGGCTGCTTACCAATCCAAGCTTCGTAGCAGATGAGATTCGGAATGCCGCTGTCTGCCGGCAACTTATCTGCATCACACAGCGCCACAAACTGCTTAATCGTCGTGCAACGCGCATGCACCGCCTGCACAATCGGCAAAAAGCTCATGTCAAAGCAAAGCACTTGATCCTCAGCATGATTCGCAATCCACACCACTTGATCAGGATGCAAGCGCGGATTGATCGTATGCAACACGCGCCCCGATCCGCTCACGCCGAAATACAGCTCCAAATGCCGATACCCGTTCCAAGCCAGCGTAGCCACGCGGTCTGAAAACGCGAGCTTCATCCCATCCAACGCCCCCGCCACTTGTCGCGAACGCTTAGCGACATCGCGCCACGTATAGCGATGAATATCGCCTTCCACGCGGCGAGAAACGATCTCCCCATCCGAATGGTGGCGATCCGCGAACTCAATCAAACTCGAAATCAACAAGGGCTGCGACTGCATCAAACCTAGCATTTTTGTCTCCTGAAATAATGGCTTGAGTATCGGGCAAAACCTTTGCTTCGATCATGCGCAATTGCCCTAGTGTTCGATGACATTGGCACGCCAAGGCCTGTGATCAGCGCAGTCGTCGTAGCCTCATGAGCCAGCCCAGCGAGTTACGCGACACCCGTCGCGTCAATGACGTGCGCTGCGCTGCCAAAATCGGCCACGCCAACTGCGCCGATCACAGGCCGATGTGGGCGAGCTACGTTGTAGTCACACGCAGTGGGGCTTAGACCAAGATGGGTCAAGTAGTGGACTCAGCGTCAACTACATCACTGGAAAATCTACAAGTTATGTGCGCGTTAAAGAACGCACCAAATCGCAAAAAACAACGCACTTTAAGGCGCAGCCGTTAATCAGACTTAGTGGTTTTAACTGCGACAGAGACTTAGCAAACTAACCTTGAGGCCGCGAGTATGAGGCATTTCGCCCGACCGATGTTGCGTATCTCGCTCCTGAGGGCGGGCGGAATTCCTCAAACTCGTAGCCGATCTTTCCGAAGCGCTACGTTCCGAACTCCAAGGCTCGCCTGATGTGGAATCTTCGAATGCAAAAACTATTAATTCAATAGCACTCTGCGCAGATTCTGTGCAGGTTATAGACCATTTTCACTTCAAAATCCGCCCAACAAACCAACTCGCCTTAACTATCTTCGTGCCCACATGCTCGCGCACCGCTAGCAAGCCACTTTTATCGCCCGTGACCAAATACTGGGCTTGCCCAGCCTGCGCTAGGGCGACTAGAAAATCATCCTTCGGATCGCTGGAGCGTTGTACCTCAGGCAAATCAGTTTGTACAGTTGCTAAATTCCGCAAGCTGTTCATCAGCAGGCCAGCTTCTGAAGGTTTGATGCGAGTAGCTATTGCGATGCGGCGGGTGACCTCGCGCACTTCATGGAGTTGCGCTTCGCAAGTGAGCAAATCCAACTTTTTGTCTCGCCAAGCTTGATAAATCGCAAATGGCGCAGCGGATTTGCTGATGAGGGCTGACACCAGAATATTGGTATCGAGGACGACGCGCATGCCTTTGGCAATCAACGCGAGCGCACAGCATCCAACGCTTTGTCAATCAAAGCTTGCATCTGCGCATCGCTCCGATCTGCATTGCGCAAACGAATCTGCTCTGTCGTGCTATCCAGCATGCGCCAGCGCACCGCCTCTTCTACAAAGCGAGAAAGATCGCCTTTTTTCATGCCTTGCGCACCCAGATACTCGC
>JAYUSD010000033.1:0-4961 GCA_043755865.1 Variovorax sp.
GGCCGTATCGCACGCATGCAGCGCGGTCACGATATCAATCTTCGCTGGCAAAGCTTTGCTCGAATCCGCCACAGATAAATTCAAAAACGACATGCCCGAAAAACCAAACTGAGCCGCCAGCTCGCGTGACCGCAGCACCAATTCATCGCGCACCTCAACGCCAATAACTTTTCCTTCAGTCTTCTTAAAAAACAAGTCATACAACATAAACCCCAAATACGATTTGCCCGCCCCATGATCGACCAGCGTGACGGTGCCATTTGTATATTGCACTTTGGAGAGCAGCGGCTCAATGAATTGCAGCAAATGATTGACCTGCTTAAGCTTACGCCGTGAATCCTGATTGATGCGCGCATCGGGCGTGAGAATATGCAAGGCTTTGAGCAATTCCAAGCTCTGCCCTTCGCGCAGTCCCAGTTGCTCCATCGCAGAAGGCGCTATGTTTCTAGGAGCAGCCTGCGCAGCTTTCTTGCCGGCGATATCGTGTTTTGTCATCAAAGGATTGTGCCGCAAAGAAAAACGGGAGCGCAAGGCTCCCGTTGAGATGAAGAGGCTATGTGCCTGATCAGCTGGTGCGGCGCATCCGCGCAATGAGCGCTTGCTGGCCTACGCGCATGCGCTCCAGCGCGGTGGCAAGCCCTGTAAATTCGGCCACGTTGCCGGCATTGATTTTCTTGTCTAGATTGCCCTTGCTCATGTCTTCCACAGCAGAGGTCAATTGCGCCAGCGGTGTCGTCACGGCTTTGGGCAAGTTGATCATGAGCAGCACGGCGATCACAATGCCGATGGCTACGGTGAGCATCACACCGGCAAACACTTGATTGAAGCCGCCGGCGGCCACTTCAGACAAAGCAAGCGTTTGCTTGGTTTTCTCGACAGACATCTCAGAGACACCTTTGATCAGCACGCCACTCAATCGGTCTTTACCCGCGCCAATCATGGTGTTGACCTCCGTAGCAGCAAACATCACGACGGGCGCTGGCGCTGATGCGGCAGCCACCGGCGGCACCGCAGTTTTAATCGCTACAGGCCCAGGTACGGTGGGCGCAACAATCGCAACCGCTTGCGCAACCTTGACTGCTTGATCATTGACGGAGGCGAAGATTTTTTTCATCTCAGTGGCGTAAAAATCAGCAGCACCTTGCCAGTTGCCGATCTTGCCCACATCATCCGCACTGAAAGCGCCATCTGCATTGGTGCGCATGGTCGCCATCAGCTTGGTTATCTTGTCAGAGGTGCCGGTCCATTCTTTGATGTAGTTGTTGCGGCGCTCCTCGTTGCCTACATAAACGAAATACTCTTTTTCATAGCGGCGCACTTGCTGAGCGAGCACTGCCAAGTCGGTCAATTGCGATGAGGCGAGCGTGTTTTTTCGGGCGGTGTCGACCACTTCGCTTTTTGCGGTGGCTTGGCTATACCAAACCAAAGCAGCTTGCGCCAAGAAGAAAACGATGATCAAGCCTAAGCCGAGAACTAAACGGGAACGAATGGATTGCATGATGAACTCCTCTTATGTGTTGGTTGTGATGCTAAAAATGGCGGGCTTAATCAGGCTTTGATGCCAGTAGCCCTCAAAATGGCTTCTTTGACTTTGGCATACGGTGCCTCGGGCGGTAAATGCTTGCCTAAGCAAACAAAGAAATACATTTGTTGGTATTCAGGCTTGCCAGCGAAGGCGGTGTTGAGTTTGACGTCAGCAAGTGCGTCATCCACCACAAATTCCGCCGCAATACCCATGTATTCGGCGACAGCTGTAATCGCTGCTTGTCTGAGCTGAGGATGCATGATTCAAAAATTAGGCTTGCTTCGGCTTATGAATATAGCCTTTTGTCCAACGCGTGTCCAGACGTTACGCTCTAATTTAAGTGTATTGCCGAACAGCCGGCAATGGCTGAAGACAATTTTGCTTATGGCTTATGACAGTTGTGTGACCTGTTGATCATGCGAGCTGGGAGCCCCTTGTAGTCACGCCAACTGCACGACCTTTTGCTCACGGCAGAGGAGCGACCCGTTGGTCGATGGCCCCAAACACACTCTGCCCATCTTTACCCTTCATCTCGATGCGAATCGTATCGCCAAATTTCATATAGGCGGTTTGCGGCTTGCCGTCAACAATGGTCTCAATCGCGCGTTTCTCGGCGATGCAGCTGTAGCCTTTTGTCCATTCTTTTTTGCCATCTTTCTCAATTGCGCGATTGCTCACCGTGCCTGAGCCGACGATGGAGCCGGCGCGCACGTTGCGTGTCTTGCAAATGTGAGCGATCAGTTGGCCGAAATGAAACGTCATCTCTTGGCCGGCATCACACATGCCCACGGTGCGGCCATTCCATTGGCTTTGAATCGTGAGATGCAATTTGCCGCCGCGCCAAAATTCCCCCACTTCATCTGGCGTCACAGCCACGGGGCTGAATGCCGTGGCGGGCTTGCTTTGGAAGAAACCAAAGCCTTTGGCGAGTTCCTCGGGGATCAAATTGCGCAAGCTCCAATCGTTAACAATCATCAGCAGGCGCACGCCATCGAGTGCCTCATCAGGCGTGCTGCCCATCTTCACGTCGCCAGTGATCACGGCCACCTCAGCTTCAAAATCAATGCCGAAATCCTCAGAAGGCACGATTGAATCATCACGGGGCCCCAGAAAATCATCGCTACCGCCTTGGTACATCAATGGCTCGGTGTAATAGTTGGCCGGCACCTCTGAGCCGCGCGCCAGTCGCACCAGTTCCACATGGTTGATGTACGCGCTGCCATCGGCCCATTGGTAAGCGCGGGGCAGTGGTGCCATGCATTGCTTGGGATCGAAGGGAAAGGCGTGGCGGGCTTTGCCGTTGTTTAACGTGTCATACAAATCTTGCAATTGCGGTGAGATGAAATTCCAATCATCAAGCACCTGCTGCATCTTTGCGGCGATGCCGGTTGCATAATGCGCAAGAGATAAATCACGCGATACGACGACCAATGCGCCATCGCGGCTACCGTCTTTTAAGGTGGCGAGTTTCATGGAATGGCCTTTGCAGAAACAATTGTGAAATTACGATAAGGTAAATGCATTTACTATTGCGTAATTCTAGCTTGTCTTTTTCCCACTATGCCAGCCTCAAAAACACCCCATGCTGCGAAAAAAGTGACAGCGCAACCCATTGCGGCCAAACCGCGTAGTCTGAAGCGCTCCAGCAAAAGCCCCGCTCAGCGGCCGCTTGCGACTGCGTCAAAATCACAAGCCGGTATTCAGTCGGTGGAAGTGGGCTTTGCTTTGCTGGAAGCGCTTAGCAGCGCCAATCGCGCGATGATGCTGCGCGATTTGGCGCAGGAGGCGGGCATGAGCCCGGCCAAGGCGCATCGTTATTTGGTGAGCTATCAGCGCTTGGGCCTTGTGGCGCAAGACGGCGGCAATCGCTATGACCTCGGGCCCGCTGCATTGAAGCTGGGCTTGGCATCGCTTGAACGGCTGGATGCCGTTGCACTGGCGCGTTCGCACATGGATGCGCTGATGGACGCGATTGGCCATACGGTAGCCATTGCCGTGTGGGGCAACCATGGGCCAGTGATCGTGCATTGGCAAGAGCCGGCTCGCACCGTGACGGTGAATCTGCGGCTGGGCGATGTGATGCCGCTGCTGGGCTCGGCTACCGGGCGCTGCTTTGCAGCCTTTGCGCCGCCTGCGCTGGTGCAGCCGTTGCTCAAAGTGGAATTGGCGCAAGTCGGTAAGCTGCATCGCCCTGGCATGCCGCGCAATGCAAGCGAGGCGCAAGCGATTCTGAACGAGACGCGAATTCAAGGATTGGCGCGCGTCGTTGACACCTTGCTGCCGGGCATCAGCGGCTTGGCCGCACCGGTGTGGGATGCGGGCGAGCGCATTTGCTTGGCACTGGTCTCGCTCGGATCCAGCGCGAGTTTTGATGCGGATTTTGCAGGCAGCGCCGCATCGGCCTTGCGTCAATGCAGCATGCAGCTCAGTGCGCAATTGGGCAGCCGCAAGTGAATGCGGCAAGCGCTCAGCCGCCCGCTCGCTTGGCTTGGCCTTGGCGAGGCTTAGGCGCAGCATTGTTGCTCGCGCTGGGTGCGCACATCGCCGCCTTCATGCTGGCCAATCACCGCTTTGCCTTCAGCTTCCAAAGCCCACACAACACCACCGCTCTCAGCACCCGCATGCTGGAATCCATCCCCGTCTCGCTGCAGCCGCCTGCGCCTACCATCCCGCCCAGCCCGGCCGCCAAGCGCCCGGATGCACCGCGCACTGCGCCTGCAAGTGCCACACCCACGCCCATGCGCAAAGACAGCACAGCACCAACACCTGTTGAAGAGCCAAAAATAGAGCCAAAAGAGCCGATAGCCGGCATAGAATCTGCCCCGATTGCTACTGAAACAATAGCAATCACACCGATGCCGTTAGACAGCAACCTGACACAAACGATGGCGCCTGCCAGCGGTGCACCCGCCCCGCCGGGCTTAAAGCTCAGCTATCCGGGCAGCGCGAGGTTGGAGTTTGAAGGCACGACGATGAGCAAAGGTAGCGCAATTAGCGGCAGCGGCATCCTCAATTGGGGCATTGATGGCAAAAGCTATGTGCTCAGCTTAGAGGCCACGGCGCTCCTGATCTTGAGCCGTACAGAAACCAGTATCGGGCTGATGTCTCCCCAAGGCCTTGCCCCCGAGACTTACAGCAGCAAACGCACGGGCCGAAGTGAGCAGGCCACACATTTCCGCCCTGAAATTGGCAAAATCCAATTCAGCAACAACAAACCCGATGAGATTTTGCTCGTGGGCGCGCAAGATCGCCTGAGCGCTTTTGTTCAGCTGGCTGGCATCATTGGTGGCGATCCCGAGCGCTACAAAATCGTCAACCGAATTCAAATGCAAGTGGCGGGTTTGGACAGTGCAGAAGTTTGGGAATTCAACCTACAAGGCATCAGCGATATCAATTTGCCGGCCGCCAATATGCAAGCCTTAAAGCTCAGCCGAAG
>JAYUSD010000034.1:0-30337 GCA_043755865.1 Variovorax sp.
GATTTGCGCCGGGCATCTCTTCGCAGATCGGGACGCAGCGTTTGCCCCAGGCTTGTTGGATCAGGTAGTTTTGTCGAATGAATTCTTCGCTCTCGATGCTGCCGCACAGCGCTGTGAGCTGGCCGCGTGGTGCAGGGAAATATGCCGGGCTGCACCGTTTGACTTGGGACGGCGTGAGGCGCAGATCGCCAGAAATATAAGGGCTGTGGCGCAGGGGTTCTAAATCATGCAGACCGGACAGACTGAGCGCGTTTTTCACCAAGTTGGCGGGCAAATCTTTGGCTGCGGTTCTCCATTGACATGCCAGCATCATGGCCGCCAAATGCCCACCAGCTGAATGGCCCACCACGCTGATACGCTGCGGATCGCCGCCAAATTTTGCGATGTTGCGATAAACCCAAATGAGCGCTTGCACTTGTTGCAATACAAGTTGCTCTATGGTGACGCTTGGGCAAAGCGCGTAATTGGTGACGACGACGCATGCACCCGCTTGTGTGGATGACGAGGCGGTGAAGGCGGGTGCAATAAAGCTGTGATCGGCTTTATCCAAGCTGCGCCAAAAGCCACCGTGGATGAAGACGAGCACGGGTGCGGGCTGCTTGGTTTTCGTCTCTGCCGGGAAAACATCAAGTTTTTCAAGCACACCCATGCCGTAGGCGATGTCAATGTTGCTTGGCTGAGACTGGCGCGTCGCAGCCGAGTTTTTCTGCCAACGCTCGAAGTAAGTCATGAAATCTGGCACGCGGAGGCGGTTGTTGTGTTGCGCATCCAGCCAATCGGGATCTGTGTTGAAACTGAAGATATTTGGTTTTTGCTTGGCGTTCATCTGTGCAATATAGCCCGAATGTGCCAACGCGAATCAGGGTTTTCCTGGGTCAGAAACAACGCTTTGTGTTCTGTATACAGAGTACAGTTGTATGAATCTATTTTTGTTCTTTATGAGCCAACTCCTCAAAATCGAATCCTCGCCTGATCTGGTTGAGCAGGTTTATGCCAAACTGCTGGGTGCAATTTGCACGGGCGAGCTCTCTCCGGGTGCTCGCATCACGCAGGAAGAAATTGCAGAGCAACTTGCCGTGAGCCGCCAGCCTGTATTGCAGGCACTGCGCTTGCTCAAAAATGACGGTTTTATTTTGGATGCGCCGGGGCGCGGCGTACGCGTTGCTCCGCTGGATGCCGTTTGGCTCACCCATGTTTACCCAGTTCGCATCGCCCTTGATGTATTGGCCGCGCGGCTAGCCTGTGCAAGCAGCTATGAGTTTGATAGCAACATGATCGCCCAAGGCCGCAAAGCTGCGCGGGGAAAAAGCATCGGCGCGATGATTGAAGCGGACATTCAATTCCACTGTGCGATTTACCGCGCATCCAACAATCCCGTGATCGAGCAAAGTGCGCAGCTTCATTGGAAGCACATTCGCCGCGCGATGGGCACGCTGCTGCAGACCACCGAAGTGCGTTTGGCTGTGTGGGATGAGCATGAAGCTATTTCCCGGGCGATTGCTGCCAAAGATGCGCGTAAAGCTGAAGCACTGACGCGCGCCCACGGTGGGCAGGCCTGCCAGATGCTGGAGCAAAGGCTTGGGCAGATGCTTCAAGTGGCCAATTCAGCGCATCACTGAGCTGTGCTACGTCACACAAAGGAGTCCTTCATGCGTTTAAGCAAAGAGCAATTCGAACAATTTGACCGCGATGGTTATTTGTTTTTCCCCAGCCTGTTTACCCCTGCGGAAACACAGAATTTGAATGCTGCCGTACCCGAGCTGTATGCGCGGCGCGAAGCTTACAACGTGCGCGAGAAAGATTCAGACGCTGTGCGCACGAATTTCGCGGCGCACATGACGAGCGCGCCGTTTGCAAAGCTCGCCCGTCATCCGCGCATGATTGAGCCGGTGGAAGATTTGCTGGGCGAAAAGCTGTACATGCACCAGTTCAAGATCAATGGCAAGATGGCTTTTGAGGGCGATGTGTGGCAATGGCATCAGGATTACGGCACTTGGCTGAACGACGACATGATGCCCACTGAGCGGGCGATGAATATTGCGATTTTTCTCGACGATGTGAATGAGTTCAACGGGCCGCTGATGTTTATTCCTGGTTCACACAAAAAAGGCGTGGTGCAGGCCAAACATGATTTGACGACGACGAGCTATCCGCTGTGGACGGTGGATAACGCGCTGATCGCGCAGCTGGTGGATCGGGCGGGAGGCAAAGGAACGTACGACAAGGACGGCCGCCATGTCGGAGGTGGCATTGTCTCGCCCAAAGGGCCGGCGGGCTCGATGATTTTGTTTCACTCTTGCTTGGTGCATGCATCGAGCAGCAATCTTTCGCCGTTCAACCGCGTGAGCGTGTATCTGAGTCTGTGCGCCGTGAGCAACCATATTCGCCGCCACAAACGCCCCGAGTACATTGCGCATCGCGATTTCACGCCGATTGAGTGTTTGCCAGATGACTGTTTGACGCGCGACTATCCCGTAGATTTGCCGTGGAAAGATGGTCTGCCTGCGAGTGCTTTGCAGACTTCTCTTGATGAGTTGAAATTGACGGTTTGAAATTCAAATACCAAATTTCCGCACGCGAAAGAACGGACAAGTTACGCGAAATGAAATACCAAAAAAGAAAACAAAACCCAATAGCATTTAGCAAGCATCTCGACCATAAATTTTCTTGTTTCATTTGTCGCATTTTCTTTTTCGCGTCTTTCGCGTAACTTTTGCGCCTTTCGCGGCCGGTATTCGTCTTTTGTATTCTTCTTCAAAACTATGAGCCTCTACATCCAACTCCAAGCCCGCGCTGCAGCAGGCAACCCCATCCGCATCGGCCTGATCGGCGCTGGTAAATTTGGCAGCATGTATCTCTCTCAAATCCCGCGCACGCCGGGCGTGCATCTCGTGGCGATTGCAGATTTGAATCCAGCGCAAGCTCGCAAGAATTTGGAAAACATTGGTTGGAATCCACTGCTAGCCGGCGCTGTATCTGCGCAAGATGCTATAAAAACAGGAGCAACTTGGATCACCGACAACTGGGAGGCCGTGGCCACGCTGCCGCAGATTGACATCTTGGTGGAATGCACCGGCTCGCCTGTGCATGCCGTGGATCACATTTTGAAAGCGATTGAGCATGGCAAACATGTGGTGAATGTGACAGTGGAAGCCGATGCATTCTGCGGGCCGCTGCTGGCGCGCAAGGCTGCGGAAAAGGGCGTGATTTACAGCTTGGCTTTTGGTGATCAGCCGGCCATGATTTGCGATTTGGTGGATTGGGCGCGCACCTGTGGCTTTCCCGTCGTAGCCGCAGGCCGGGGCCATAAATGGCTGCCGCATTTTGCGCAAAGCACGCCTGAGACCGTGTGGGGCTACTACGGGCTCAGCGAAGAGCAGGCCAAGCGTGGCGGGCTGAATCCTAAAATGTTTAACAGCTTCTTAGATGGCTCTAAGCCTTCTATTGAAAGCACGGCGGTGAGTAATGCCACGGGGCTTTGCGTGCCTAGCAATGGGCTGCTCTATCCACCTGCGAGCGTAGAAGATATTCCATTCGTGACGCGTCCGATTTCTGAAGGTGGCGTGCTGGAGAAAAAAGGCATGGTGGAGGTGATTTCCTCTCTTGAAAAAGATGGCCGAAAAATTCCATACGATATTCGTATGGGCGTCTGGGTCACTGTTGAAGCTGAGACGGACTACATCAAAAATTGCTTTGAAGAATACAACGCCCATACCGATCCGAGCGGCCGCTATTTCACGCTCTACAAGCGCTGGCATTTGATTGGCTTAGAAGTCGGCATGAGCGTGGCCAGCATTGCTCTGCGCGGCGAGCCCACGGGCGTAGCGCAGGGCTGGCATGCGGATGTGGTGGCCACTGCCAAGCGTGATTTGAAGATGGGTGAGATGCTTGATGGCGAGGGCGGCTATACCGTGTGGGGCAAGCTGCTGCCCGCGAGCACGTCGCGCACACTGGGCGGACTTCATGACCGACAAAAAGGCGGTTTGCCTTTAGGTCTGGCGCACGATGTCAAGCTTGTACGCGATGTGTCACAAGGCCAAGCCCTGACGTGGGATGATGTGCACATGCCTGCTTCGCGCGCATACACACTGCGCCGCGAGATGGAACAACTTTTTCAGTAATTTTTAAGTCTTTTAGGTGGTTTGCCGGCATAGGATATGCGCGGTATGCTATCAAATATATAGTAAATTGACATCATGAAGATTGCATTTCTCGGAATTGGCCTGATGGGGCTGCCCATGGCGCGTCGCTTGTGTGAGGCGGGCTTTGAGGTGCATGTGTTCAATCGCACCCTCTCCAAAGCCAAACCGCTCGCTGCGTACGGTGCAAAGGTGCATGCAGAGGCTGCGCAAGCCGTAGCCGGCGCTAGCATTGTGGTGAGCATGTTGGAAAACGGTCCGATTACAGAAGCGGTGCTGTTTAGCAAAGGCGTTGGGCTGAATGTTGCAAAAGCGATGCACAAAGGCGCTTTGCTGATTGATATGAGCTCCTCCAAGCCGCGCGAGGCGCGCGATCATGCGGCGCGCTTCACGGCGCTTGGCTTGCATCACATGGATTGTCCCGTCTCTGGCGGTACAGTGGGTGCAGAGGCCGGCTCTTTGGTGATGATGGCCGGTGGTTTGCCGGCGGATTTCGAGCGCGCTCTACCGATTCTCAAAGTGTTTGGCCGTGCCACGCACGTGGGCCCGCATGGCGCGGGGCAGCTCACGAAATTGGCCAATCAAATGATTGTGGGCGGCACGATTGGCGTGGTGGCAGAAGCCTTGCTGTTGGCTTCGCGCGGCGGGGCAGATATGGCAAAAGTGCGCGAAGCGATGGGCGGAGGCTTTGCGGATAGTCGCATTTTGCAATTGCATGGCGAGCGCATGGTAAACAGAGATTTCGCGCCACGCGGGCGTTTGGCTGTGCAACTCAAAGACATGCGCAATGCAGTCGATTGCGCAAAAGAGACTGGCATGGACGCGCCGATCGTGAGCTTTTTTGAGCAGCTGTACGCGCAGGCCGACTCGCATGGGCTCGGCGAGCTGGATCACAGCGGATTGTTCGTGGAGCTGGCTTCGCGCAATGGCATGAGTTGAGGGGGTGTTGGCGCGCTTTGAATTTGGCATCGTGGCGTTCGTAGGCCTTCGATGCTTGGCTGCCCTTGGGCTATCCCACTGCGCTCGTGTCCTCCGCGCTGGCCTGCGGCTGGCGCTCCCCCTTTACCTCGCTACGTGAGATAACCCAAGCGCAGCCAAGCATCGAAGGCCGTGGTTGGCGCGGGGTGATCAACATTGCAAGCACCAACATGGTTTGCGGTGAGTAAAGTGGGTGGGCAAAGATCTTCGCAATAGCCAACAGGCCGCGAGGCAAGAGGCATTTCGCTTGACCGATGTTGCGTATCTCGCTCCTGAGGGCAAGCGGAATGCCTCTTGCCTCGAAGCCGCTCTATAAAAATTGAAATCTTCCAAACGCCAATGAGGCAGCGGAGCAGATATATCCAGCGAACTACTAAATTTATAGCAGCCGCCGCAATAAATACGCCGGCTATCGACCCAAAAGGCATAAAAAAAACCCGCATCTCACGACGCGGGTTTTTTAAACGAAGTAAAACTGATTTAAGCAGTTTCGCCGTACACCGTCACGCCCACTTCCACCACCACATCGGTATGCAGAGCCACGGAGACTTTGCTGTCGCCGGTGATCTTAATGGGGCCGAGCGGCATGCGCACTTGGCTCTTGTGGACGGCAAAGCCCATTTTGGCCAGCTCTTCGGCGATGTCAAAGTTGGTGACTGAGCCAAACAAACGGCCATCGACGCCGGCTTTTTGCGTGATCTTCACGTTGGCGCCTTCGAGCTTGGTGCCCTGCGCTTGAGATTCAGCCAGTTTGGCAGCAGCGGCTTTTTCTAGATCAGCGCGCTTGGCTTCAAATTCAGCCTTGGCAGTAGCAGTTGCGCGACGAGCACGGCCTTCTGGGATCAAAAAGTTGCGGGCGTAGCCGTCTTTGACTTTAACGATATCACCCAAGTTGCCGAGGTTGATCACTTTGTCGAGAAGAATGATTTGCATGTGTGTCTCCTGGTTTTATGCGCGATGTTGGTCGCTGTATGGCACGAGGCCTAAATAGCGAGCGCGCTTGATGGCTGTGGTGAGCTGGCGCTGGAAAATCGCGCGTGTGCCGGTGAGGCGAGCTGGCGTGATTTTGCCGTTTTCGCCGATGAAATCGCGAAGCACGTCAATGTCTTTGTAATCAATCTCGATCACACCAGTGACGGTGAAGCGGCAAAAGCGCTTGCGTTTGAAGAGTTGATTTTGTGCGGGGCGCTTCTTGTTTTTATCGAAGGCCGGTTTTTTACCGAATGCGGGCATGGTATTTGTCCTAAATATTTGAAGTTAGATCAATGTCTGTGATGTGAAGAACGGCGCCTTTGCCATTTTTGGTGGCGCTAAGAAAACCTTTGAATTTTGCAACTTGCCCAATCTTCAATTTGGCCAGCGTTTCTGCTGTGGTGCCAAGCGCGACGGAGCGAATTGTCAAATTAACTTTTCTTTCCTGCCCGGCTTCGATTTGCGTCGACTGGTGAGAGAGAACCAAATCAATAGCTGGGATCCCTGCTGGGGTGTAGCGCTGGGCGCTGATTTCAGCAATGTGGGCATTGAATGCGTAAGTGTTCAACATTCAAAGGCAAAAGTATTCAAGGTTTGCTCGTGGCTTAACCCTTAGTGTGGCTGAGCAGCGTATTGCTCCTGCTGGCTTTTGCGGGCTTCTTCGCGCTCGACTTGCTTCATCATGGATGATGGCGCGGTATCAGCTTGCTTCTTTAACACGGTGAGGTGTCGTAACACCGCGTCGTTGAACTTGAAGGCATGCTCCAATTCAGCCATCACAGGCTGGTCAGCCTCGATGTTGACGCACAGGTAATGCGCTTTGGAGAGCTTGTTGATTTGATAGGCGAGCTGACGGCGACCCCAGTCTTCCACGCGATGGATCTTTCCGCCGCCTGCGGTGACCATGCCTTTGTATCGCTCCAGCATGGCTGGTGCTTGCTCGCTTTGATCTGGGTGGATCAGCAAAATAATTTCATAGTGACGCATAAAGACTCCTTGAGGATGTTTGAGCACATTGCAACGCTGCTTTGTGCTCTAAGAAAGCTGCCCAGCGCGTCAAGAGCCGGTGCAGCAAGGTTAGCTCTCTATTATAGCCCGCCAAAGCCGTGCAGCTGAGCGAGCAACGAAGAGCACGCCCTCTAGAAGCCGATGCTGCGCACCGATTTGCGCTGGTCTGGCGGCGTGGCTTCAACAGCAGCAATGAGCCAGCCTAGCTGTGCATTGGCATCATCTCCTGCCTCAATGGAATCGATTGTGGGCATGAGTGCGCAACAAACGGACAGGCGCAGGCTTGCGCCCACTGGCAAGATATCTGTGGGCGCATGGGCGCTGGCGGATACTCGGGCTGCCAGCTTGGTCAGTTGCGCGGCATGGCATGCGCCCTCAACAAGAATAACGAAATGCGACTCGTCTAAGCGGCAAATGCCATCCACATCGCGCAACTGCTGCTGCAAGCGCGTGCTGGTGATGATCAAAGCGCGATCTGCCATCTCCCTGCCGTGCTCTTTGACAAACCAAGCATGATTGACCAGCTCTACCATCACCAAGCCGTAGGCGTGCTTGAAGCGGTGCGCTCGCGTGATGGAGCCGTGCATTTGCTCCAAAAAGTTGCGCATATTGGGCAGACCGGTCAGCGCATCTTTGCTAGGCAAGCCGGCGGCCCGTGCCAAACCTTCGCGGCGCAGATTGCTGCGCGTCAATAAGGCGTAGAGCAGCAAGGGTAGCTCGATTGCTGTTGCTATCGGCACCACGCTTTGGGTGAACAAACTATTGGGTATCCAGCCTAAATTGCGCAGGAGCAATGGCAATGCCGCGAAGGCCACGGGTGCAAAACACAATGCCACCCAGCGCGTCACGGTCTCACCGCGCTGCCAAGTGATCGCAACCAAGCTGTAGACCAATACGACCGACATCAACACGCCAATATTGAGAACGGCGTAGGAGATTATTGTGGGATACCAAGATTCTGCTGCCACGCAAAAAAGCATGGTGATTGCTTGCACAGCGATCATGATGTTCATCGTACGCACGCGCACGACCGGCTGCACAATTAAGCGCACCAGCCAAGGGCCCAGCGCCGCTGTGAGCGCGGCCAACACGTAATTCATGCGGTCAGCCAGCAAAGGCGATTCATTCCACATATACATGGGTGTCAAGCCCGTGTTGGTGAAGTTAAACAGGCCCAGAGCGACCAAATAAACGCTGCATGCAATGAAAGCTTGTTCGCGCCGCCACATGGCGATCCACACGCTGGCCAAGAGCATCAGGCCGATCAGCCCGGCTAGCGCACCGAGCAGCATGTGCTCGATTTGTAGGCCGCCCAAGTAAGCCGATTCGCGGTAAAGATGTATTGGCAGTGAGAGGGGGACGCGTGCATTCTCAATGCGCAGGTAATACTGCACAAAATCCGGGGTGTCAGCTTGCAATGCAAATGCAGGCAAACGTGTGGGCAATGGCCATCGCTTGCGCGGCACCGCATCGCCGGCTCGTAGGCTCATCCATTGGCCATTCGCATCGCGCCAAAACAGGCGCACATCGTCAACCAGAGGCGAGCCTAGCTCCAAGATCCATCGCGCTCGCTGCTCGTCTGTCTTGATGTCAAAGCGAAACCAAAGTACTTTGCCGTCGATCTTGTGCGCATCTGCGGCTTTGCTGGGCTTGAATGTTTCTACGCCAGCGGTAGCACGAGCTTGCAGGGTGGCTAGGGTAGTGTCTTTGCTGTCGTCGATCCAGTATTCGGTCAATGGGATCAAGTCAAGGCGCTGCATGCCAGCTTTTAAGACAATAAGTGGCAATTCGCGTTGGCTGAGGGCGCTGGAAGCCAGTGGTGCGACGGGTTGCGCTGTTTGCGGCTGGGCAATGGCGTGAACTGCAACGCAAAAAAGCAATGAGAAGCATGCGCTACGAAAATTAGCAAATCTTTTCCACCACATAAAGTGGAAAAGCGTGACAGTCGTAAAAATAGACATAGAATTGCTACCAACTGTAACGCGAATCGCTACAGCTGGATTAATTCAATGCCAAAGTGACACTTTAAAGTTGAGTTTTGCCGAAAATATCACGCTCAGAGCGTTGCAGAGCAGGCACAGCACGCATCGAAACAACCATCATGCTTGGAGCGAGAGCTTCATCTTCTTCATCGCAGCGACTTCAATTTGGCGAATCCGCTCGGCGCTCACGCCGTATTCTGCTGCCAGATCATGCAAGGTGAGGCCGCCAGAGCCGTTGTCATTGACCTTCAGCCAGCGCTCTTCGATGATGCGTTTGCTGCGCGGATCAAGCGCTGCAATAGCGGCTTGCACACCGTCGCCAGCAAGATGATCGCGCTCGCGCGCTTCTAGCTGCGCGGTGGGCTCCATCGAGCTGTCTGAGAGATAAGCAATCGGGCCATAGGCTTCTTCGCCATCGTCTGAAGGGCTTGGATCAAGCAGCACGTCGCCGCCGGCAAAGCGTGCTTCCATCTCGATGACTTCTTCGCGCTTGACGTTGAGCTTGGCTGCAACAGCGTCAATCTCTTTGGTGTTTAGGCTGTCTCGGTGCGTCATCCCGCCCTCGGCCTCAGCTGCATCGTGCTTGAAGCCTTGCTTCATCGAGCGCAGGTTGAAGAAAAGTTTGCGTTGTGCCTTGGTGGTCGCTACCTTGATCATGCGGAAATTCTTCAGAATATATTCATGAATTTCCGCCTTGATCCAGTGAAGCGCGTAGCTGACGAGGCGCACGCCTTGATCAGGATCAAAACGCTTCACAGCCTTCATCAGGCCCACGTTGCCCTCTTGAATCAAATCAGCGTGTGGCAGGCCATAGCCCAAGTATTGGCGCGCTGTGGAGATCACCACGCGCAGGTGCGAGAGCACCAAGCGGCCTGCGGCTTCCATGTTTTGCCCCTCTTTCCATTGGCGCGCATAGCGCTGCTCTTCTTCTAAGGTGAGCATGGGCATGCGGTTGGCTGCGGTGATGTACGCATCCAAATTGCCCAGCGAGGGCACCATGCTCATACTGCTCCAATTGGCGGCAGCGGTACTACGGGAAACAGCTAAAGCTCCAGACATGACGGAACTCCTTCTTTTTTAATTGACAGGTCAGCGACTGCGCTAAAAACAGCGGGTTTTCACTGGTATATATTTATGTTAGCACTCTTCTTAGGAGAGTGCCAAATCAAAAAGTTCAATGACCTTGATCGTTACTGACTATTGGGTCATTTTCATTTCAGACTGGGATTTCGAGCATTCTCGGGCTATTTTTAAGCAAAAAGTGCCTTTGGCCGGCGTATTTATTGCGTAGAGTGATGTGGTTGAGTGCAGACCCTTCGACAGGTTCAGGGCGAAAGGCTAATTGCTACTAATTCGATAGCACTCTGCGCAATAAATACGCCAGCGAGGAGCTGAAAAAGCGTTAAATGTCAATCGGTTGGCTATTTCGCACGTTTTAGCTAAAATAGCTGAAATATTGATAGGAGCATCACCATGCAAGTCACTGCGACCGAAGCTAAAAACCGATTTGGGCAGATGCTGGATGCTTGCCAAGTGGAGCCTGTGGTGATTGAGAAATCTGGGCGCAGGCATAGCGTGCTGATTTCCATGCGCGAATATGAGGCGCTACGCAAAGTGGCGCGTGAAAATTCAGATCAGGATGAGGATGCCGACATCCGAAACGCCGCAGATCCGGGCAAAGCGTTTTATGCAAAATACAAAGAATGGGTGGATTGGCAAAACGACTTGATCGCGAAACACGGCATTTTCGGCGAAGAGCATAGGGTGTGGTGATGTATGCGGCAGTTTGATGTGTATGCCAATCCGAATGTGGCGCAGCGAGTGGCGTTTCCTTTTATGGTCGTGGTGCAGAGCGAGCAGCTCGACGATTACGCCACGCGCTTAGTAATGCCTCTTTCCACAATACCTCCAACGGGTTCACTCCCTAAACGATTAACACAGCGCGTGGAAATCGACGGACAGTTTTATTCACCAGCAGCTCATCTTTGTGCGGCCTTACCCGTTTCGTTGATGAAGAATGCGAAAGCGAATTTGCATCTGCAGCAAAACGTGTTGCGCGATGCTTTGGATACGGTGATCTCAGGCGTTTGAATGAACACGTTAACAAAATACAAAGGCTCCCTTGGGAGCCTTTGTTGTTTCAAACGTGGAGAAATCAAGCCATGTTTTAAGCAGCGATGGTTTGATCCACAAATGCTGTGAGTTGCGCTTTGCTCAATGCGCCAACTTTCGTTGCTGCAAGCTGGCCTTTGTTGAAGATCATCAGTGTGGGGATGCCGCGGATGCCGAATTTGCCGGGGATGTCGCGGTTGTCATCGACGTTGAGTTTGGCGATTTGTAGCTTGCCTTCATAAGCCGTGGCCATCTCGTCTAAGGCGGGGGCGATCATTTTGCAGGGGCCGCACCATTCGGCCCAAAAATCCACGAGCACGGGCTTATCGGCTTGCAATACGTCAGCCTCGAAGCTGGCATCGGTGATGGTTTTGATGAGGGCGTTGGCCATGGTAAGTTCTCTTGAGGTGATGGTTTTGAAAAGTTAAGCTTGAGTTGCAGTCGCTTGCGGTGCAACTGCTATTACAGTGTGGGCATTGTGACAGAAACCAAGTTTTATCAAGCTCCAAAAGCACCAAGGCGCTGGCTATGAAGCAGATAGCTATGGTCAATGAGTGGGCTGCGCTGATGCAGCAGGTGGCCGCGCATATGGCGCAGTGCAACGCGCATCCAGCGCGCACGGTGGTGTTGCTGCCATTTTTTCAGTTGCAGGCGGTGGCGCGCGTGCATGCTGCGCTTTGCTGGTCGAGTGGCTTTTTGCCGCGCTTGGAAACCACCAAGAGCTGGCAGCAGCGCGTGGCGCCTTTCTTGCCTGATGCGCTGGATTTGAGCTTTGATGCGGCTCTGGATGCGCTGCGGGCGCGAAGCTGGCTGGCTAGATCAGGCTTGCAGGCGAAGCAGGCGGTGCTTGGAGCCCTTTTGGTCGAGACGGCGCAGCAGTTGGGCGGCTTGGCGGCCGCCGTGGCGCCTGTTCACAGGGCGGCCTGGGCGGCGCAGATGCGGCCGGTGGTGTCATCGGGCGCTTTATTGGCCAATTCATCGGGTGCTTCATCGGGTGCGGAATTTGCAGCATATGAGGAGGCGGTGGCTCGAATAGCGCTCGAGTGGGCGGCGGCATCGAGCTATGCGAGCGATGCGCTTTTTGAAGTGGTATTGCGGGATGTGGATGCGCTCGTTGTGGTGCGTGGGGTGCAGCGCAACGCCTTGACGCAAAGCTTGGCGGCAACCCTTGGCGAGCGCTGTTTGTTTGTGGATTTACCGCAAAGCACCGATGGCGCTCTTTGCCTGCATGCCGCGCTTGATGCAGAAGATGAGGCTGAGCGCGCAGCGGCTTGTGTGATAGAGCATGTGGCGCAGGGGCGTGTGCCTGTGGCGCTGCCAGCGATTGACCGCTTGGTGACGCGGCGTATCAGCGCGATGCTTTTCCAAGCGGGCATTGGGCTGCGCGATGAGACCGGCTGGAAGCTCTCCACGACGCGCGCTGCGGCCAATCTCATGAGCTTGCTGCGTGCTGCGCATCCACAGGCCACGCAAGATGAGCGACTCGATTGGCTCAAACACACCTGCGCATCGCAGTATGCGGTGCAGCGCTTAGAACGCGCGCTTCGCAAGCAAAATGCGCCGTTAGCCGGCAACAATGCTGCGCAGAGTGCTATCGAATTTATAGTAAATGACAAAATCACTCTGCCGCATGATGAGATGATCTTGGCGCATCATGGAATCATCCTGCCGGATGAGGTGCTGAAGAATCTTGCCTCGGCTCGCCCTTTGGCTGCTTGGCTACAGGCATTGGCGCAGGCTTTGCAAAGCAGTGGGCAGTGGGCAGATTTGCAGCTTGATGAGGCAGGAAACCAAGTGCTGGCTGCACTGCATTTGCAGGGCAGTGCGCACATCAGTATTTTGGAGTCTGATGCTTCGCGCATGAGCTTGCATGAGTTTGGCCAATGGGTGCAAACTGCTTTGGAAGGCGCGAGCTTCAAACCGGCTTCCGCGCTACAAGAGGCGCAGGTGGTAATTTTGCCTTTGGCGCAATTGGCGGCGCGCCCGTTTGCGGCGCTGGTGATGGCGGGCTGCGATGAGGCGCATTTGCCGCTCGCGCCCGAGCCGCAAGGCGATTGGAATACGGCGCAGCGGCAAGCGCTTGGCCTGCCAAGCCGTGAGCTGATGCAGGCCGAGCAACTCACCGTATGGCAGCGGGCGATGCAAGTGCCGCGTGTTGATGTACTCTGGCGCAGCTTTGAGGGCGAGGCGCATCTTCAGCGCAGCCCGCTGCTGCAGGCTTGGCAGTTGGCGCAAGCGCAGCCGTCAAACCAAGAAGGCAACGCGGGCCGTGAGGATACGCGAGGCAACGCAGACACAGCAAAGACAAGTCGCGCAGATATCAAACAAGGGGTTGATCCGCGGCTGCTGCAAGCCGTTCAGCCGCAGCCTGTGGCGCAGCCTGCGCCAAGCGCTGCGGCATTAGCGCACGCTGCAAATTCGGGCGCGGGGCTGCGCTTCTCGGCCAGCAGCTACCAAGATGTGCGCACCTGCCCGTATCGCTTTTTTGCACTCCGATTGCTGGGGCTGCAAGAGGCGCAAGAGCTGGATGCAGAGCTTTCTAAACGCGAGTTTGGCTCTTGGCTGCATGCTGTTTTGAGTGATTTTCATCGGGCGCGCGCAAAAGAAATTGACGCTGTGCAAGATGCGATAAATTTAGATGCTTGCGCCGCTCGCATTGCCCACGAATGGTTTGCACGCGATGTGGGCTTCATTCCATTTGCAGCGAGCTGGCCGCAGGTGAGAAGCAGCTATTTGGCTTGGTTACACGAGCATGAGGCACAGGGCTGGCGCTTTGAAAGTAGCGAGCTGGAGGCAGCGGTGCAAGTGCAGGGCATCGGCATTCAAGGGCGCTTGGATCGGGTGGATACTCTGGCGGGCTCGGGCGATTGTCAGACTGGCGCGACGCACATGGTGATTGACTACAAAACAGAGAATGCAGCGAGCTTAGCAAAAAGAGTAAGTGATCCGCTGGAAGACACGCAACTGGTGTTTTACGCGGCATTGCTGGGTGGGAGCAATGTGCGAGCGGCGTATCTCGGTGTGGCAGAAAAAGAGACAAAAATAGTGCCGCAAACGCAGGTGAGCGAGGCTTTGCCGATGCTGCTGCAGGGCTTGGCGCAAGATGCTCAGCGCATCTCAACCGGGCACGGTTTGCCAGCGCTGGGCGAGGGCATGGCCTGCGAATATTGCGCAGCGCGCGGCTTGTGCAGGAAAGATTTTTGGGCTGAAAAGATTGACGCACAGGGGCAGCGGCCATGAGCGAGCCGATGCATCCAGCGGCAGCTTGGCAAAGCGCGACGCATGCACAGGCGCACAACGCCATTGCGGCGGCTTCATCAAAAGCCGATCGTGCGCAAGCGCCACAAAACGCCACTTTGGCAGCGTATGCCCTCAACGGCCAACCTTGTTCGCGCGAAGCGTTTTACGCAGCCGCTTGCGATCCACAGCGGCCCATCGTCGTGCAGGCTTGCGCAGGCGCGGGCAAGACGTGGATGCTGGTCTCGCGCATCGTGCGTGCGCTGCTGGCGGGCGCACAGCCGCATGAGATTTTGGCAATCACGTTTACCAAAAAAGCGGCTGGCGAGATGCGCGAGCGGCTGCAGCAATGGCTACAAGAGTTTGCTGTGGCCGATGATGCGAAGCTCACGCAAGAACTGGCTCTGCGTGGCATCTCAAACGATGTTTCAAGCCAATTTTGGAAAGAAAATGGCCAACAGCCGGCGCAGAATATACGCAAGCTGCTATCAAATTTATACCTGCAGAGTTTGCAAAGCGCTCGCCCAGTGCAGATCCGCACCTTTCACAGTTGGTTTGCTGCGCTGTTAGGAGGTGCGCCGATTGCTATTGTCGAAGCCCTCGGTTTGCCGATGCCTTATGAGCTGCTGGAAGACGATGCGCAGGCGGTAGAGCTAGTGTGGCCGAAATTTTATGAGCTGCTGCAGCGCGATGAAGGCTTGCATCGCGTGTACCGCGAAGCCGTGCAGGATGCGGGGCGCTGGGGCGTGCAAGAGGCGCTCACCAATGCGCTGGCCAAGCGGGTGGAGTTTGCGTTAGCAGATAGTGCGGGCGTGGTGGCGCGAAGTATTGAGCCGTTTGGCAAGAGCTTCCCACGACTCGCACATTTGGATGAGCCGCTGGATCAATTGATTGAAGAAAAATCTGCGTTGCAGCATGCGGCAAAGCTGCTCGGCGCTGCGCCGCAAAAAAGCTACGCTGCCAAAGGCGTGGAGCTAGAGATGGCACTCACCGAGCTGCGCTGGCGCGATGTGCCCGTTTGCTTGCTCACCAAAGAAGGTGAGCCAAGAAAGTTTTCTGACAAGATTGCAGGTATTGACGAGATTCGTGCTGTACAAGTGCTTTGCATGCGCGTGCAAGCCGCCTGTGTGCAGCATGCTGCTTGGCTGCATCAGCAGCGCATGGCGCAGCTCTCGCGTGGGCTGCTGCAATGCTTTGCAGACCTCAAACGTGGGCGCGGCTGGGTTGATATGGGAGATCTAGAGCGCGCTGCGCAGCATTTGCTGAGCGACTCAAGCTTGGCAGGCTGGGTGCAGCAACGCTTGGATGCACGCGTCAAGCATTTGCTGATCGATGAATTTCAAGACACGAATCCGCTGCAATGGCAGGCGCTGCAAAGCTGGCTGTCGGGCTACGTTGGTGCAGGTGGAGGGGCGGTTGGCGCAAGCGGAGGCATCGCGCCCAGCGTCTTCATCGTAGGCGATGCCAAGCAGAGCATCTATCGCTTTCGCCGCGCTGAGCCGCAGGTGTTTGCGGCGGCCACGCGCTTTGTGTGCGACGGCCTTGGCGGCACGCTGCTCTCGTGTGATCACACGCGGCGCAATGCGCAAGGCATCACACGCGTGGTCAATGCGGTCATGGCGCAAGCTGTGGATTCGATGGCAACACGCAGCGCGGGTGATTCCTATGATTTCCGCGAGCATACAACGCAGAGTCAATCCGCCGGGCAAGTGATCAAGCTGCCGCTCACGCCGCAGCCAGATAAGCCGCAGGGCGCGACTAAGCTCGTGTGGCGCGATAGCTTGAATGAGCCACGCGATGAGCCCGAGGAGCATGCCGTGGATATGGAATGCGCGATGGCTGCGCGCTGGGTGGCTGCGCAGATCTCTGGCGGCTTGCGGCCAAGCAGCATCATGGTTTTGGCGCGTCAGCGCAACCGCCTCGCTCGGATGCGCGATGCGCTGCGCGAGCTGGGTATCGAGAGCCAAATCGCGGAGAAGACGGCGCTGATCGAGCAGCCCGAGGTGCAAGATGTGGTGGCGCTGCTGGATGCGCTCATCTCCCCAACAAACGATTTGGCGCTGGCTCGCGCTCTGAAATCGCCATTGCTCGGTTGGAGCGATGATGCGTTGGTGGCGCTCGCTTTAGATGCAAAGACGAGCGGCAAGGGCTGGTTTGACACGCTATTAAATAGTGAGCACTCTGCGCAGTATCTATGCCGGCTACATACCGATTTGGCATATAAAACGGCGCAAAAACTGCGTCAAGCGCAGCATCTGCTTAAAAGCCTGCCGCCGCATGATGCATTGAGCGCGATCTACCATGACTGGCAAATCATTGAGCGCTGCATGGCGGCCAGCCCTGCGCCGCTGCGCAGCCGTGTGCAGCTGAGTTTGCACGCGCTTTTGCAAGCCGCGCTGCAAGCCAGCGGCGGGCGCTTCCTCACGCCGTATGCTTGGGTGCGCCAGCTCAAGAGCGCGGTGCTCAAAACGCCGCAAGCATCCACTGGCGAGCAAGCCGTGCGGCTCATGACGGTACATGGCGCAAAAGGTCTAGAAGCGCACACCGTGCTCCTGCTCGATAGCAACACATCAGCCAAGCGCGCCAAATCACTCGACGTATTGGTTGATTGGCCGGGCGAGAGTGCAGCGCCGCAAACCTTTGCTTTCCTGCGCAGCGAAGCCACTGCGCCCCAGTGCGTGGCCGCTGCGCTTGCGCATGAGGTACAGCAAAGGGAGCGCGAAGAAATCAATGCGCTGTATGTCGCCATGACGCGCGCTCGCGAGCAGCTCGTCATCAGCGGGCACGAAGTGCGCAAGCCCGATCCAGCTTGCGCTTGGGCGCGATTTGAGGCGTTGGAGCAAAGCACAGCGGATGCCGTGCAAGAGGCGTGGCATGGTGATTTTGCTGCGCTTGCGACGCATGCACAAAACACGATTGCAGAGCCGTTTTATATGAAAAAACTGCCTGTAGCCGGCATAGAATCAGCGCGGAGTGCTATTAAAAATGTAGCGTATTTGAAAGGAGACATCGCGGACGACAGTGCCGCTCGCATCGGCCAAGCGATGCACCGCTTGCTGGAGCTCTACACATCAGATTCAGGTTCAAGTTTTGATTTGGAAGCCATCGCAGCCCCAATTGCAACGAGCTTTCATCTGAACGCCGAGCAAAGCGCGCAAGCCCTGCAAGCTGCATTGACCATCACGCAGGGTCAGGCCAGTTGGGTGTGGGATCGCAACGTGATTGACTGGCAGGCTAACGAGGTCGAGCTCATGCACCAAGGCCAGCTCCTGCGCATAGACCGCCTCGTTAAACACGCGGCTACGCAAACGTGGTGGGTGCTCGACTACAAATCCAGCCCCGCCCCGCAGCACGTTCCCGAGCTTGTCGCGCAGCTGTTGCAATACAGGCAAGCCGTGCAACTGGCCAACCCGCAGCAAACCGTTAAAGCTGCCTTCATCACGGCGCAGGGTGCGTTGATCGAGATTTGAGCTCGTTCAAATGACCGTGCTTCCTGCCCGCGCATCGCTACCTCACCGTTTGGGCTGAGGTATCAAAGCCAAGCTTACCTATTCGCCCATGCTTTTCCCCACGCCACCACTGCTACTCGCCCCTGATGTGTGGCTGCTCACGCAATTTGCGCCAAGCCAAAGGGTGCTTGTTCACATCCAAGCCATCGCAGCGCAAGCCGCCTTCCGCCACTATGCCGTGCCTAGCGGAAAGCGCATGTCCGTGGCCATGACCAGCTGCGGCGCACTGGGCTGGATGAGCGATGCGCAAGGCTATAAATACTCGCCCGTCGATCCGCTGACGCAAATCGCGTGGCCTGAAATACCGCACGCATGCATGGAGCTCGCTCGCAATGCCGCGCAAGCTTGCGGATGGTTAAATTTCAAGCCCGATGCATGCCTCATCAACCGTTACGAAGGCGGCGCCAGCATGGGCCTGCATCAAGATCGCGATGAGCAAGATCTCACGGCCCCGATCGTGTCAGTCTCGCTCGGCGCACCAGCCAAATTCATGCTCGGCGGATTGCGTCGCGCAGATCCCGTGCAATCCATCGACCTCCAAGACGGTGATGTACTCGTGTGGGGCGGCAAAGCCCGCTTGGTGTTCCACGGCGTGCGGCCCTTGCCCAAAGACAGCGGCATACGCTACAACATCACGTTTCGCAAAGCGGGTTAGCGCAAGAAAATGAGCATCTGAACGCTGACCAACAAAAACAACACTTTCTTGATGTCCGGAAACGGCGGTTTAAGCAGCTCGAATACTATAGCTTCACCTTAGTTCGACGGACTCAAATGTTCGATACAGACCCACGAGATCTTTGAAAGCGACACGAAATTGATTGCGAGCTTTAACCCGCGAATTTTGCGTGGTCGCTGCAGACAGTTTTGTGCCGGGATCATAGACGACCTTGCCATCGTGCATTGCTTTCAGATAAAACTCAAAGGCCGTGCCTTCGCCGATGTACATTGGATTTTTGTAGGAATAAGAAGGTGGCGTTAAGCCGTTGTTGTCATAAGGTATGTAGGCAGCGGAGGCGTGTTTTCGACCCCAATGCGAAATGAGCCCGGAAAATGACCAACCCGCTGAAAGATTACCTTTTGAGTCGTAGAGCATCACTCCGCCGCTAACATCATTGATCTTTCCACTCTTCGGATCGTAGCCATCGATTTTTAAAATCTGTTTTGATGTTGAACAAAGAATATTGGCTTTGTGCGAACCAGTAAAGTAAAGCGTATCGTTCGCGATACTCCTTCCATAGCGACGAAGAAAGACTTCTGTTCCCATCTCACTGTAGAGACCCATATCGGGCTCGGGGGTCATCAGAGTCACGCGACTTCTTGAATAAGCTTTGATTTCGTAGCCGAGAAAATCAGGAGAAGACAGGGAGTTTGGCTTAACTCCAAGCAAAGCCTCTAATGTGTAGCCACCGCCATTTTTTGCTACATATGCAATGAGTTCGCCCGAAGAGTTGAGACGCTTACCTAGATGCCATCCCTCATGATGTATTTTCCGTATTTCAGAAATTAGCTTTTCACGATTGCTGTATCTCTCCAAAAGTGGAACTTGCCAGAAAACACCACTTTGTTGGTATCTCCCGTTTTTCTGATGGCTTATGAACTCATGCGCAACGCCGCTAGCGGCGACTGCCAGCCAAGCGATAACTGCTCCAGAATCCGACACACCAAAAAACAAAACACGCCCATCGGAACCATTGAAATGTTGTCGCTTTCCTGGAGGCACAGGTTGCATGTCAGACGAGGGCGCCAAAGAGCAACCCCGCAGGAAGCCAGACAACCTAACTTCCGGATAGTCTGGGTAAAGAATGAGTTGCGCTCCAAGAGCCCGTTCCACATTGCACGAGGAGTCAATCCATTGCAAATTTATTGCCGCCTTGAAATTGTGTCTGCGCCCACCAGACTCTTCTTTGATTCCTGTGAAAGGGAGTTGACCCAAAACCTCAAAACTATTGCCAAGATAGATTTGCTGCTTTGAATTGTCATTTTCTGCCAGCAGCTTTGCAAATATGCTGTGAACCCCTGCGTTTTTAAAGCATCGCAACAAGGATTCGAGACTAGTAAAACTCATGGTTTCCCTTGAACATCAGTCACAGTATTTGACCTTGTCTATGCAGCCATGAGTTGAGGGCGCAGCGCTTGGGCATTGATGAGAAAGGGTTGCATCACTTGCGCGACAGATTTGATGACTGGAGCAACCACTGAGTTGCCGAATTGCTTGTAGGCACGAGTGTCAGACACTGGAATCTTGAAAGTATCTGGAAGCCCCATCAGGCGTGCGCACTCTCGCGGCGTGAGCCTGCGCGGATTTTTATGAAGCCCTTGATCCAAAAGAATCTCAGAGCCGTCCTTGTAATAGCGAGCGGATAGCGTTCTGGTAACGCTTGATGGCGTGACCAATCCAAATCCGAAGCCGTTGCCTGCGGCTTGGTGCTTCTTTTTATAGTTTTGTAGATAGATCCAAAGGTTGTCTGTCAACGTGTATTTGGCATGAATGCATTTATTGGCATGATCGAAGAAACGATCTTCATCGTGTTCAATGTGCGGCTCTGTGGATCGGCGATGAAGAATTTCTGCCAAAACATGCTCCCCTTTGCTTGGCAGATCTAGCATATCCCAATCAAAGAAGTTGGCATCCCTGAAGCCGACGATGATGATACGTTCTCTGTGTTGTGGCACGAAATGAGCGCCATCGATGACTTTGTAGAAGACTTGGTATCCAAGATCGTCTCGTAATGTGCGCAAAATTACATCAAAGGTTCGTCCACCATCGTGCGATTGAAGATTTTTGACGTTCTCCAACATAAACGCTCTGGGCTGTTTAGCATCAATAATACGCGCCACATCAAAGAAGAGCGTGCCTTGAGTTTCATCCGCAAAACCGTGCGCGCGACCCAGTGCATTCTTTTTGGACACGCCCGCTATCGAGAAGGGTTGGCATGGAAAACCTGCCAAAAGTACGTCATGGTCTGGAATGTCTTCTGCATGAATTTGCGTGATGTCTCCTGCTATCGCGTGGCGCGAATCAGGAAAATTCGCAAGATATGTTTTTTGTGCAAATGCATCCCACTCGCTTGTGAACACACATTCGCCACCAATGCCTTCGAAGGCGTGCCTGATGCCGCCGATGCCTGCGAACAAATCGATAAATGTAAATTGCCCTTTTTTAGGCAGCGATCCAAACTTCAACATGCGTTGCAATTCAGATGCAGTGTGCTCCGGCAGCATGTAATCGCCTTGCTCCCATCGCCGTAGCTGCCGGACGCTGATACCCAAAGAGCCTGCAAGATTGGCTTGAGTCCACTCTTTTCTTGCGGCTCTCAAATAGGTAATGGCAGCAGAAGGGTCTTTGGTCGATAGCATTTGTGTGTTCTAAGGGAATAGGAGAGGACATTATGTCCGCAATTTGTCCCCCTGTATACGAAAACAGCTATCGCAGAAAGAAAAAAGGTGACGAGCCTTGACCCCGGCACTGACTCTACAGTTAGGGCTGCTTGGTTCCCCATCTGACCCGGTTGGCCGCTTCACCATGCGGGAAGGCCCGTCGGCTCCATTGTAAGGCTTGGGCGCTTTGGGCACGCGAGCGCTTTGTGTTAACCCATAATGATCTCCATGAAAAAAATTCCTTGCTTGGAATCAGAGCGCTTGTTGCTGCGGCCTTTTCGAAATGAAGACTTTGAGCCGATGGCGCTGTTTTACGCTTCAGAAGTTTCGCGCCCGTATGGCGGGCCTTGCTCGCGTGATGAGGCTTGGCGTAAGTTTGCAGTGTATTCAGGGCATTGGGTGCTACGCGGGTATGGGCCTTGGGCGCTGGAGGAAAAAAGCTCGGGCTCTTTTGTGGGGCTGTGCGGGATGTGGTTTCCCGAAGGTTTTCCTGAGCCGGAGATTTCTTGGGCTCTCGTGGCTGGGCAGCATGGCAAAGGGTATGCCACTGAGGCTGCGCGTCGGGCTTTGCAAGCCGCGTACGAAGATTTTGGATGGAAGACTGGGGTTAGCGTGATTGCCACTGACAACGCAGCTTCGCATGCGGTGGCGCAGCGCTTGGGCGCGAGGGTGGAGAGCCGCATTGCGTTTCGCGGCGGGCAGGCGGATGTGTATCGGCATGTGGGGCTGCAGGAATTGCTGCGCGCTGCTTGAAGCGTTGCAGGGCCGTGATGAGAGTGGACTCAAGTTTTCAGGTGCTTTTAGGAAATTGAGGCAATTCGCCGGCGTATTTATTGCGCGGAGCGCTATTATTTTCATAGTAATTAACGACGCGCCAGCAACATCATGTAGCAAGACTCGCGGCTCGCATCAAACGTATCACAAATCAAACACACAAACAAAAAAGCCGCTAAGTCCAAAGACCAAGCGGCTTACGTCGGAGACAAGAATCAGCTTACTTCAGCTTCACTTCTTTGTATTCCACATGCTTGCGAGCTTTCGGATCAAATTTCATGATCGTCATTTTTTCGGGCATGGTTTTTTTGTTTTTCGTGGTCGTGTAGAAATGACCGGTATCCGCTGTGGACTGCAGCTTGATTTTTTCGCGTCCGCCTTTGCTTGCCATGATTTAGATCCTTTTAAGCTTGGCCACGTGCGCGCAGGTCTGCGAGCACGGCATCGATGCCGTTTTTGTCAATCAGGCGCAGCGCAGCGTTTGTCACGCGCAGACGCACCCACTTGTTTTCGCTTTCAACGAAAAAGCGGCGATAGTGCAGATTCGGAAGGAATCGGCGCTTGGTTTTGTTGTTGGCATGGGAAACATTGTTTCCGACCATGGGCTTTTTGCCCGTTACGTCACAGACGCGTGCCATATGTAGCACTCCTAAAAAATATAAACGGCTCACGCCGCACCTCGCTGCCAACTGCATCTTGATAGACGCCGCTTCAGCGGTCGTATTTACTTGCCCAAAAGCAGGTAAGCCTATGATTATAACTGGGAATTCGCTCTTGAGGCCGTATGTTGATCCAAGCTAAGAGCGCAAGGGCCATCAATTCAATCTGCCGATAGCGCTGACCATGGAGCGCGCGAGGTAATGATGGATCGGGGCTACTGGGAGCATGTAAAGCCGGCCTAGCCAGTTGTGGACATGGACAACAGTCGTCACGGTAACGAACGTCTGCCCGCTCGCGGCATCGGCTTTTCTGTGAACCGACACAACGACATTCAGGTGTTTGTCGCTATCGCCCAGAAGAACTTCGTTGGGAGAGTTAGAGATCAGGGTAAAGATGCCTACATGGTCGCCTGCTTGGTAGCCTGAGGCTCTTTTGTTGGAATCAAGCTGCGCGATACCGCCTAAATTTTTCAATCCGAAGATGGCGACGATGCGGTTTCGCAGCGCCATCAATCGATCAATCCACGCGGGTGTCTTTTTGGCAACTCGAAGGAACTGCTCCAAAGCGTTGAGGCTCGGCTCTGCTGCAGAAATAGTCCATGCGTCATGAAAATAGGCGCCCGGCAAACGCAAAGCGATTTGACTGCCTTGAGGCGCAGTGGATGCAGTTGGCATATTTTTCATGTGGAAGCCTATGTACTTACTGCTGATCTGATAGCACTCTGCGCAATAAATACGTCGGCTACTGCGGGTTTTGGCATACAACGCAGCCAATACAGCGCTTCATTGCGTTCGGTGGTGATCCCCGCTTGCAAGACGCGCATGCCGTTTTCGCTGATGACTTTTTGCGGGACGAATTCGGCGAGTTTTGCAACTAGGCGCATGAGCGCCCAAGGCATAGGCAGCCAGATCGCGGCTTTGAGACCTTGCGCGCTACGCAGTTGAGCCAGGAATTCGCGATAGCTCAGCTCCTCGGGGCCGGCGATTTCTATGGCGCGATGCAGGGCTTTGGGATGCTCGCAGATACGGCAAATTGCGCCTGCTGCATCGCTGCAGAGCATGGGTGAGAGCATTGCGCTCCCTGTGTGGAGCAAGCCGGAAAACAAGCCGGGGAGAGCGATGATAGGCAAGCGAGCCAGCTGCATAAAAAGTTTAGTGGCCGGGCTGGCCGCATCCATGAGCAGGCCGGGCCGCACAATCACCGCATCGCCTCGGCTGCTGGCCATGGCTTTCGTCAAAGCAGCTTCAGCAGCGCGTTTGCTGGCCATGTAGCGCCCGCTGATGGGCTGAGCGCGGCCAGCGCCCAATGCAGAGATCTGCACCACGCGCGCCACATGCGCCTTTGCGCAAGCTTCAAAGAGTGCTTGCGGCGCTGTCACATGCACAGCATCAAAGCGCTCATCACCACGCTCCATCAAAATGCCCACTGCGTTGATCACCACGTCCGCGCCTTCAATGATCGGCGCAAATTCTTCTACCCTGCGTGCATCGAGAAAATCCACCTGTACATCACACCCGCTCCGACCCGCCGTGACCACGCTATGCCCATGGCTGCGCAGCTCATGCGCAATCGCGCTGCCGAGCATGCCCGCGCCGCCGAAGATGACAACCTTCATGATGATCTCCTTATCTGATGTGTGAAGAAGGCAAATCGCAAGCGCCTGCTTTGCAGGCTTGACTCTCATTCAAAGCACGCTCGGCAGCGAGTTGAATGCGGCTGGATCGCCCATCAGCGCGCTTGCCGGCAATCCAGCGGATCAGCGGCTTCATCCAGCGTGAGATGCGATAGCGATGCTTAGCAAACAAGGCGTAAAACACATCCACGATGGGGCGAAGCACAGGCCATCCCGTAGGCGCAGCCCAGCGCCCCAAACCGACCGCACCATAAGCCAAGCGAAACACCTCCACGCCAATTACCAGCGACCCGTCGGCGCGTTGCGCATGAATCAACGCGTTCATTTCACCCAATGTTGCGCCATAAGGTTTTGCATCAAACTCTGGCGTGGCGATATTGACGAAGCGCAAAAGGCTTTTTGTATTGCGCGCTTTCAAGTTGTCCATTTCCAAAACACATACAGGGCAGGTGCCGTCGTAAAGCAGGGTGAGGGGGTAATTTGTCATATTGAAGCTCGCTTGTCGTTACGGTTATTTCTGTCAAAAGAGAAATTAATAATCAAAAAAAGGATGTTAGTACGTTATGAAAAATCAAGGCCCGATCATGCTGCCGGCTGCGGAATGCTTGTCTGCTGCATCTTGCGGCAACGCGTTTGCATCGCCACGAATCAGCTTTTGAATTTTCGCGCCGAGCTTGAGTACTTTGGTGAGCGTCTCGGTATCGAGGCGCAGCATCTCATCGCTCCAGCCGCTCATCGTCTCTAAAAACACCAGCATTTCGCGGATGCGATTGGCTCGCTCCACGCCATCAATCATGATTTCCGGCTGCGCCAGCAAGCTGCGCAGCATCGCAATCGTCGGCATGATTTCCCGCTCTTTTCGCTCGCGCACCACGGTGCGAGAAAGCTCCCAAATGTCCGTACTCGCTTCAAAATGGTCACGTCTGTCGCCCATCACATGCACCATCTTGATCAGATTCCAAGATTGCAACTCGCGTAAGCTGTTGCTCACATTGCTTCGCGCTACGGCGAGCGTGTCAACAATTTCATCGGCAGGCAAAGGCTTGCCGTGCAAATAAAGCAACGCATGAATTTGCGCCACCGTGCGATTCACGCCCCAGCGCGTGCCCATCTCGCCCCAATGGAGGATGAATTGCTGGGAGGTTTGGCTTAAAGTCATGATTTTTGCTCTGTTGAATGAATTTTGTTCTTGTCTTTTAATTCTGTCAAGAGAGAAATGAAAGAAATTGAAGGACGAGTAAAAGTCGGTAGTGCGCCGAAAGTCGGTCTGTGATGGACGACTGTGATTGGGTTGTCTCACGAAGCGAAGTCAAGGGGGAGCGCCAGCCGAAGGCCAGCGCGGAGGACATGAGCGCAGTGGGACAGCCCAAGCGCAGGCGTCCGTCACAGACCAAAGCATGCCAAGCACGGTCGTCCCTTTTAAGTTGCATGCATGAATCAGTATTCAAACAAAGCCAAACCTGTCACAATCCAAAAAGTATTCAAGGCCCTTCCCGCCCAATGCATCCGCCAATCGGTTCAGCCGTGTCGCGGAAGGTTTTTTTACCCACCAACCGTTTCCCCAAGGGAAACAGAAGGCAAACATGTCAGCGTCGGTCTATCAGGCTTACGGTAGCAACAGCTACCTCTACGGCGGCAATGCGCCCTATGTCGAAGAACTCTACGAAAACTATCTAGCCAACCCTGGTTCTGTGGCCGATAACTGGCGCAGCTACTTCGATGCCTTGCAGCACGTGCCCGCCTCAGATGGCACAGCCGCAAAAGATGTGGCCCACATGCCCGTCATCAATGCATTTACCGAGCTGGCAAAACAGGGCGCGACTCGCACAGTACACGCCAGCGCTGACCCCGATATGGGCAAGAAGCGCACGGCAGCGCAGCAGCTCATCGCAGCCTATCGCAACGTCGGCGCACGCTGGGCCAATTTAGATCCTCTCCAGCGCACCGAGCGGGACCACATTCCCGATCTTGACCCGGCTTTCTACGGCTTCACAGATGCCGATATGGAAACCGTGTTCAACACCTCCAACACGTATTTCGGCAAAGAGCAAATGAGCCTGCGCGAGCTGCTCAACGCGCTGCGCGAGACGTATTGCGGCACGATTGGCGCGGAATACATGTATGCCACGAGCCAAGACGAAAAACGCTGGTGGCAGCAGAAGATGGAAAGCGTGCGCGCCAAGCCGGCTTTCTCAGCACAAGAGAAAAAGAATATCTTGCAAAACCTCACGGCCGCTGAAGGCCTAGAGCGCTTTTTGCACACGAAATACGTTGGCCAAAAGCGCTTCTCGCTCGAAGGCAGCGAGAGCTTTATTGCTTCCATGGATGAGCTCGTGCAGCGCGCCGGCATGGCGGGCGTGCAAGAAATCGTGATCGGCATGGCGCATCGCGGGCGCTTGAATGTGTTGGTCAACACGCTGGGCAAAACGCCCGCACAATTGTTTTCTGAATTCGATCATACTGCGCCAGAAGATTTGCCATCGGGCGACGTGAAATATCACCAAGGTTTTTCATCGGATGTGACCACGCCCGGCGGCCCAGTGCATTTGACGCTCGCGTTCAACCCATCGCACCTGGAGATTGTGAATCCCGTGGTCGAAGGCAGTGTGCGCGCCCGGATGGATCGTCGGGGCGACAAAGAGGGCGATCAAGTGCTTCCTGTGCTCGTGCATGGCGATGCAGCGTTTGCCGGCCAAGGCGTGGTGATGGAGACGCTCGCGCTCGCGCAAACCCGTGGCTACTACACGGGCGGCACGGTGCATATCGTGATCAACAACCAAATCGGTTTCACGACAAGCGACCCGCGCGACACGCGCTCGACCATGTATTGCACCGATGTGGTGAAGATGGTGGAAGCGCCTGTATTGCACGTCAATGGAGATGATCCAGAGGCTGTGGTGCTCGGGACGCAATGGGCGCTAGAGTATCGCCAAGAGTTCAACAAAGATGTGGTCTTGGACATTATTTGCTTCCGCAAACTTGGCCACAACGAGCAAGACACCCCAGCGCTCACGCAGCCGCTGATGTACAAAAAAATCGCGGCTCATCCGGGCACGCGCAAGCTCTATGCCGACAAGCTCGCAGCGCAAGGCTTGGGTGAGACGCTGGGCGACGATATGTTCAAAGCGTATCGCGCAGCGCTTGAAGCCGGCAAACACACCGAAGACATCACGATCACCAATTTCAAGAGCAAATACGCTGTGGATTGGGCTCCGTTCTTGGGCAAAAAGTGGACGGATGCGGGAGACACGGCGATTCCGATGGCCGAATGGAAGCGCATCGGCGAGAAGCTCACGACGATTCCCGCCACCGTTGCACCACACATGTTGGTGAAAAAAGTGTACGACGACCGAGCTGCCATGGCTCGCGGCGAAGTCAATGTCGATTGGGGCATGGGCGAGCATATGGCTTTCGCATCTTTAGTCGCATCGGGCTATCCCGTGCGTTTGTCTGGCGAAGATTGTGGGCGCGGCACGTTCACACACCGCCATGCTGTGATCCATGATCAAAACCGCGAAAAGTGGGATTCAGGCACGTATATTCCACTGCAAAACGTGGCCGATGGCCAGGCGCCATTTGTTGTGATCGACTCGCTGCTTTCTGAAGAAGCTGTGCTCGGTTTTGAATACGGCTATGCCTCGAATGATCCCAACACGCTGGTGATCTGGGAAGCGCAATTTGGCGATTTTGCCAATGGCGCGCAAGTGGTGATTGATCAGTTTATCGCCTCGGGCGAGGTGAAGTGGGGCCGCGTCAACGGCATCACGCTCATGCTGCCTCACGGCTACGAAGGCCAAGGCCCTGAGCACAGCTCGGCGCGCCTAGAGCGCTTCATGCAGTTGGCGGCAGATACGAATATGCAAATCGTGCAGCCCACATCGGCCAGCCAGATTTTCCATGTGCTGCGCCGCCAGATGGTGCGCGATCTGCGCAAGCCGCTGATCATCATGACGCCGAAATCTTTGCTTCGAAACAAAGATGCAACTTCGCCGCTCTCTGAATTCACCAAAGGCGGTTTCCAAACGGTGATCCCGGAGCAGAAAGCGATTGATGCGAAAAAGGTCAAGCGCGTGGTCGCTTGCTCGGGCAAGGTGTATTACGACTTGGTGAAAAAGCGCGAAGAAAAAGGGCATGACGATACAGCCTTGATTCGCGTCGAGCAGCTCTATCCGTTTCCGCATAAAGCGTTCGCGACGGAGTTGAAAAAGTACCCGAACTTGGTTGATCTTGTATGGTGTCAAGACGAGCCGCAAAATCAAGGCGCATGGTTCTTCGTGCAGCATTACATTCACGAAAACATGACAGATGGCCAAAAGCTTGGTTATGCGGGGCGTGCGGCATCTGCATCTCCCGCTGCTGGCTATGCGCATCTGCATCAAGAGCAACAGAAGGCGCTGACTGATGCGGCGTTCGCGAAACTCAAGGGTTTTGTGCTCACTAAGTAAATTACTAGGTAACGCGAAAAACGCTAAAAGAACGCGAAAAACGCCAAAAAATCCTTTGATTTTTATGTCTCTTTTTCCTGCTTCTTTTTTTGTGTTTTTCGCGACCTTTTTGCGTTTTTCGCGTTAAATAGTTTTTAGGAAATAAAAATGGCAATCGTAGAAGTCAAAGTCCCGCAACTGTCTGAATCTGTGGCCGAGGCCACGTTGTTGCAATGGAAAAAGAAGCCCGGCGATGCCGTGGCTGTTGATGAAATCTTGATCGAGATCGAGACCGATAAAGTCGTGCTCGAAGTGCCCGCGCCCAGCGCTGGCGTGATGGCCGAAATCTTGGTGGCGGATGGCGGCACGGTGCTCACTGAGCAAGTGATTGCGCGGATTGATTCGGCAGGCAAAGCCAGCGCAGCCGCTCCAGCTGCCGCTGCTTCCACACCAGCAGCTTCAACTGCCGCAGTTGCCGCGCCTGCTGCAACCGGTGGCGCAATGGTCGGCGTCGCCATGCCAGCCGCAGCCAAGATCATGGCTGACAACAGCATGGCTGCTGGCTCAGTAGCAGGTTCAGGCAAAGATGGCCGCGTTACCAAAGGCGATGTGCTCGCCGTTGTGCAAGGCAGCGCGTCAAATGCTAGCGCTACTAATTCAGTAGCATCTAACGCATTAAATACGCCGGCTAACCCCGTAAATGCCGTAAAAATCTCCACTGGTGTGCCTACAACTGCCCTTGCGCAAGTCTCAGCCCCAGCAGCCGGCAGCATCGCCGCCCAACTCGCAGGCCGCCCTGAGCAGCGCGTGCCCATGAGCCGCTTGCGTGCTCGCGTGGCAGAGCGTTTGCTGCAATCGCAATCGAGCAACGCGATCCTCACCACTTTCAATGAAGTCAACATGGCACCGGTCATGGAAATGCGCAAGCGCTTCCAAGAGAAATTCGAGAAGGAGCACGGTACGAAGATCGGCTTCATGAGCTTCTTCGTCAAAGCCGCTGTGCATGCTTTAAAGAAATATCCCGTGCTCAATGCATCGGTCGATGGCAACGATATCGTCTATCACGGCTACTTTGATATCGGCATCGCCGTCGGTAGCCCACGCGGCCTCGTCGTGCCCATCCTGCGCAACGCTGATCAAATGAGCTTCGCCGATATCGAAAAGAAAATAGCTGAGTACGGCCAAAAAGCCAAAGACGGCAAGCTCGGCATCGAAGAGATGACCGGCGGCACGTTCTCCATCAGCAATGGCGGCGTGTTCGGCTCCATGCTCTCCACCCCCATCATCAACCCACCGCAATCCGCCATCCTAGGCGTCCACGCCACCAAAGACCGCGCGGTTGTAGAAAACGGCATCGTCGTCGTCCGCCCGATCAACTATCTCGCCATGAGCTACGACCATAGAATCATCGACGGCCGCGAAGCCGTGCTGGGATTGGTCGCGATGAAAGAAGCACTGGAAGATCCTGCTCGTTTGTTGTTTGATATCTAAGTACAGATGAGCCAAGTACGCTACGGTCAAGAAGTCGCCA
>JAYUSD010000035.1:0-12056 GCA_043755865.1 Variovorax sp.
GTTACGCGAAAGACGCAAAAAAGACAGAAACTAATACTAAGAATTAAGAAAGCCATTTCAAGTCAAAACTCGAAATGGCTTACTTTGTATTTTGTTTCGCGTAACTTTCGCGTCTTTCGCGCTCGGATGTTTTGTCTTCGGTCTCTTAAGCAGCCGTAGGCGCAGGCTGCACAACCACTGGCGCGCTACCCGATCCACCACCATCGCCACCGCTTTGCGGCGGCACGCGAGGCACCCAATCCTTAGGCGCTGTGGGCGCGCGGCCGGCCATGATGTCATCGAGTTGGCTCATGTCGATGGTTTCCCATTCGAGCAGAGCTTTGGCCATCACATGGATCTTGTCTTTGTTGTCTTCGATCAATTTGCGAGCGAGAGCGTATTGGCTGTCGATGATGCTGCGCACCTCAGCGTCCACCTTTTGCATGGTGGTCTCGCTCATGTTGGTCGTTTTCGTGACGCTGCGGCCTAAGAAGACTTCGCCTTCATTGTCCGCATACACCATCGGGCCTAGGGCTTCAGTCATGCCGTAGCGCGTCACCATGTCACGAGCTATTGACGTAGCGCGTTCAAAGTCGTTGCTCGCGCCTGTGGTCATTTGGTTCATGAACACTTCCTCGGCAATGCGGCCACCAAAAAGCATCGCGATTTGGTTGAGCATGAATTCTTTGTCGTAGCTGTAGCGGTCTTGCGCGGGCAAGCTCATCGTCACGCCAAGGGCGCGGCCTCGCGGAATGATAGTGACTTTGTGAATAGGATCGCATTTGGGCAGCAAGCGGCCAATCAACGCGTGGCCGCTCTCGTGATACGCGGTGTTTTTGCGCTCTTCCTCGGGCATGATCATGCTCTTGCGCTCTGGGCCCATCAAGATTTTGTCTTTGGCTTTTTCAAAGTCCACCATCTCTACGACGCGGGCATTGCGCCGCGCGGCCATCAGAGCAGCTTCGTTGCACAAGTTGGCCAAGTCAGCACCGCTCATGCCGGGCGTGCCGCGGGCGATCACGCTAGGATTCACGTCTTGCCCCATCGGGATTTTGCGCATGTGGACGTTCAAAATTTGCTCACGGCCACGAATATCGGGCAGCGTCACATACACCTGACGGTCAAAGCGGCCGGGGCGCAGCAAAGCTGCATCCAAAATGTCTGGCCGGTTGGTGGCAGCCACCACGATCACGCCGAGATTGGTTTCAAAGCCATCCATCTCTACCAGCATTTGGTTGAGCGTTTGCTCGCGCTCATCATTGCCGCCGCCAAGGCCTGCGCCACGCTGACGGCCAACCGCATCAATCTCGTCGATAAAAATGATGCAAGGTGCATTTTTCTTCGCGTTCTCAAACATATCACGCACGCGCGAAGCGCCCACGCCAACAAACATTTCCACGAAATCTGAGCCGGAAATCGAGAAGAAGGGCACTTTCGCCTCGCCAGCAATTGATTTAGCCAGCAGCGTTTTACCCGTGCCTGGAGGGCCGACGAGCAAGAGGCCTCGGGGGATGCGCCCGCCCAGCTTTTGGAAGCGGCCCGGATCTTTCAAGAAGTCCACCACTTCTTTAACTTCTTCTTTCGCTTCATCGCAACCAGCGACGTCTGCAAACGTGATGTTGTTGTTGTTCTCATCCATCATGCGGGCTTTGGATTTGCCGAAGCTGAACGCGCCGCCTTTGCCGCCGCCTTGCATTTGCCGCATGAAATAAATCCACACGCCGATGAAAAGCAACATCGGTGCCCAGTTGATCAAAATCGACAAGAGGAATGAGCCTTCTTCCGGCGCTGCAGCGTTGAATTCCACACCGTATTTCACGAGGTCGTTCACCAACTGATAGTCGCCGGGATCAACCAGCGAATAGCGTGTGCCGTCTTTAGGCACGACTGCAATCACAGACGGCTTGCCCGGCGCGCGCTGAATCTCCACCTTCTTGATCTTGCCGCCGCGAACATCGTCAATGAACTGCGAATACAGCACCTGCGGGCCAGCCGGGCTCACACGGTTTTCAAACTGTTTGAAAACGGTAAACAAGATCAGCGCAATCACGAGCCAAACTGCAACTTTAGAAAACCACTGGTTGTTGTTGTTCAAGCGAACACTCCATTCGGAAAGACATCTTCCCGGCAATTGATGAAACTGGGGTTGATTTTAGGCTTTTCAAGCAGCGCACTTGGGCGCTTTGCTCGTGAACCCCTAGCGATTTCGTGCTTTTTGTCCGTATTGAGGCTTTTGAACAGTGTTTGAGAAGAAAATTCCGTTCAGGCTGAGCCGTTCGACGGGCTCAGGACAGGCCTTATCGAAGCTTTGCTAGCTCTTCGACAAGCTCAGGGCGAACGGCACTGGGTTTACTCTGGTTCTGCAGATTTCATGGCCGCGGGCTTGAGGCCGATGCCCACCAAGAACGTCTCCGCCGATTTATCCCGGCTCGCTTTTGGCTTGATCGGTTTGACGACTTTGAATGTCTTTTTAAACTCTTCGACGATCTGGCTATAGCCGCTGCCATGGAAGAGTTTGACGATCAACGTGCCTTCGGGCTTCATCGTGATTTGTGCGAAATTCACGGCGAGTTCAATCAGCTGCGCCACACGCGCTGAATCGCTTGACGCCACGCCCGACAGATTCGGCGCCATATCGCTGAGCACCACATCGACTACTCTCAAATCCCGTGTCTTTAAAGATTTTTCATCATTTTCAGCTCGTGGAATCTGCGCAGACTGCTCTACTTTTTGTAGCAATTGCGCCAGCACCTCATCGGTAGAAAAATCCCCCAGAATGAATTGGACCGCCTCAATCGGCTCCATCGGCAAGAGATCCAAAGCGATGATCACGCCATTGAGCTCGCCCACCGCTGCGCCGCCGCCTTTGCCCATGCTTTCATTTTTAGGCGCCATCTTGCGCCGCGCGTACTGGCTCCACGCGCCCGGTGCTGAGCCCAGATCCACGACCACTTGGCCGGGCTTGAGTAGCTTAAGGGTTTCGTCAATCTCCTTGAGCTTGTAGGCAGCGCGTGCGCGGTAGCCATCCTTTTTCGCCATCTTGACGTAAGGATCGTTGATATGGTCGTTAAACCACGCTTTATTGACTTTTTTAGACTTGATCTTCATGGGAATTTCGTGCTCAGCAGGGGATAATTGTCCCACGAGTGCATTTTTAGCCTCAAGACACCCCAAATGCCAAAAATCGAACTCACCATCCAAGAGCGTAAAGCGCACCGCGCAGACGCGCATCACCTAGACCCCGTCGTCATGATCGGCAACGACGGCCTCACGCCCGGCGTGCAAAAAGAGATTGACTTAGCGCTGAGCTCACACGGGCTCATCAAAGTCCGCGTCACAGGCGATGACCGCGCCGCACGCGAAGCCGCTTATCTCAAGCTCTGCGACGACCTCTCCTGCGCTCCGATCCAACACATCGGCAAACTCCTCGTGCTTTGGCGGCCAAAGGTTGAGAAAGAGCGCGTCTACGGAGAAGACGCTGAGCGCATGCGAGGCCCCAAAGAAGTCAAATTCGCCAAAACCAGCCGCAGCACAGGCCGCAGAGAAGTCAAAGTCTTGCGCGTTTTAGGTAACGAACGCATCACGCGAGGCGGCTCGGTCAAGCGCGCAAAGCCGAAGATGAAATCGGTGAAGAAGACGGGGCGCGATTGAGCTGATCTTCGCTCTGTGATGTTGCTCGCATGAAGCTCGTCTTATTGCCCGGCATGGATGGCACGGGCGATTTATTCGCGAGATTTACGCCGCATTTGCCTGCTGATCTTGAGACCGTCGTCATTCGCTATCCCAATGAGGCTTGGGGCTACGAGCAACTTTTGCCATTCGTGCAAGATCAGTTGCCGGCTAGCGAGCCGTTTGTTTTGCTAGGCGAGTCTTTCTCCGGGCCTTTGGCGATTTCAATCGCTGCACAAAATCATACGAACCTCAAGGCTTTGATTTTGGTGTGTACGTTTTCAAGTAATCCGCAGCCGCGCTTGATTAGTTTGGCGCTCAAGATGGGATTCTTGCCACCAGCTTTTATCCAACGTCAAGCGATTCGCCATGGCTTAGCGCATGGGCTTGCATCCCGAGATTTAGAAAACGAAGTTTTGGCCGCTGTTCAGACTTTGGCTGCGCCAACGACTTGGGCAAGGCTACGTGCGATCGCCAATGTGAATGTGTTACCGCAATTGCAGCAAATCAAATGCCCGGTGCTCTGCTTGAATGCACTGCAAGATCGTTTGATTCCACGAAGCTGCGGCGGTGAGTTCATCGAGCGAATCGAAACATTGAAAGTTGTTAATGTGAAAGGATCTCACTGCCTCTTGCAATCAAGCCCGACGGAATGTGCAGAAGAAATATCTGCTTTTGCACAGTCAGTCTCTTGATAAGGCTTCTACCTGTCTTGTTATCATGACTTAAAACGCCATTTGCACACCATGACAACCAATCCTCTCCTTAATTTTTCTGATCTCCCTCAGTTCGCAACCATTGCGCCCAGCCATGTGGCCGAAGCTGTATATACGCTAATTGCGAATGCGCAGACCGCGCTCGATACGGCCACTAAACCTGATTTTCCAGCGGATTGGAAGATGCTCTCGGCCACGCTCGATGTGCAGACGGAGCGGCTTTCTCGCGCTTGGGGCGCCGTGGGGCATTTGAATGCGGTGGCGGATACGCCGGAGCTGCGGGCGGCCTATAACGAGAAGCTGGCTGCGGTGAGTGAGTTTTACACATCGCTCGGCTCGGATGAACGGCTGTTTGCGAAATACAAATCTATTGCTGTCAGCGGTTTGAATGCTGAGCAGAAAAAGGCGCACAGCAATGCGCTGCGCAGTTTTAAGCTGGGCGGCGCGGAGTTGGTGGGGGCGGCAAAAGAGAGGTTTGCGGCGATTCAAACTAGGCTCTCGGAGCTCTCTCAGAAGTTCAGCGAGAACACTTTGGATTCGACGGAGGCGTTTGCTTACTTTGCTTCTGAAGATGAGTTGGATGGTTTGCCAGACGATGTGAAATCTACCGCGAAGCAGTTGGCCGAGAAAGACGACAAACCCGGCTACAAGCTCACCCTGAAAATGCCTTGTTATTTGCCGGTGATGCAATATGCCAAGAGCAGCGCTTTACGCGAGAAGCTTTATATGGCGCACAACACCCGAGCTAGCGAGCTGTTTGCGGATGGCAAGTTTGACAACACGCCGATCATGCGAGAAATTTTGGCATTGCGCCAAGAAGATGCCAAGCTGCTGGGTTATGCAAATTTCGCAGAAGTCTCGCTCGTGCCGAAGATGGCGAATTCGCCTGATGAGGTAGTGAAATTCTTGCGTGATTTGGGCCAGCGTGCGAAGCCATTTGCGTTGAAAGACGTGCAAGAGATGCGTGATTTCGCCGCGAAAGAACTGGGCATGAACGATCCACGAGCTTGGGATTGGCCATTCATCGGCGAGAAGCTGAAAGAAGCGAAGTATGCTTTCAGCGAGCAAGAGGTAAAGCAATATTTCACTGCGCCGAAGGTGCTGGCAGGCTTGTTCAACATCATCCAGACGCTGTTTGAGGTTGATATCCAAAAAGACGAAGCGCCTGTGTGGAATCCAAAGGTGGAGTTTTACGCACTCATGCGAGGGAGTAAAAAAATTGCCCAGTTTTACCTCGACACACCTGCACGCGATGGCAAGCGTGGTGGTGCTTGGATGGACGATGTGCGCGCCCGCTGGCTGCGGCCCGATACCGGCGCATTGCAAATCCCCGTCGCGCATTTGATTTGCAATTTTGCCGATGGCGTGGATGGCAAGCCCGCGCTGCTAACACATGATGATGTGATCACGCTCTTCCACGAATTCGGCCACGGCTTGCATCACATGCTGACGCGTGTAGAGGAGCGCGATGTGAGCGGTATCAGCGGCGTGGAGTGGGACGCGGTGGAGCTGCCCAGCCAATTCATGGAGAACTTTTGCTGGGAATGGGATGTGATCAAGCACATGACGGCGCATGTAGACACGGGTGCTGCATTGCCGAAAGCTTTGTTTGAAAAAATGCTGGCCGCGAAGAATTTTCAGAGCGGGATGCAAACGTTGCGGCAAGTCGAATTTGCGCTGTTTGATATGTTGATGCATATGGAAGCGGATAGCGCCAAGGCTGATCCATTGACGATTTCACGCGCTGCGCACAAAGAAATTGGCGTGCTTCCAAGACCAAAAGAAGTGCGCACGCCCAACAGCTTCGGCCATGTATTCTCCGGCGGCTATGCCGCGGGTTACTACAGTTACAAATGGGCGGAATTGCTCAGTGCTGATGTGTATGCCGCATTTGAAGAAGCGGCAGCTATTAGCGGCCAAGCGGCAGCGGCGCAAGTAGAAACGGGGCGGAAATACCGCAGGGAATTGCTCGAAGTTGGCGGCAGCCGGTCAGCCGCCGAGAGCTTTGCGGCGTTTAGAGGCAGGCCGCCGCAGCTCGATGCGCTATTGCGCCACAGCGGCATGGCCTGATACGATTGCATTTTGGTTTAGTCATTCACCCGAGGTCACTATGAAAAAAATAGCACTCTGCGCAGTATTCTTGCCGGCGATCATCGCTTTTTCGTCTCAAATCATGGCGCAACAACTCTATCGCAGCGTGGGGCCTGATGGCAAAGTCACTTTTTCTGATCAGCCGCCTGCTCCGTCGTCTGGCGCTAAAGTCACCACAGGCAAAGGTGGCTCGTTTGCGAGCGAAGGCTCTAGCGGTACAGCTTTGCCATTTGAGCTGCGCGGCGTGGTGCAGAAATTCCCTGTAACGCTGTACACCAGCAAAGAATGCACGCCTTGTGATGGCGGCCGCAACCTGCTGCGCAATCGCGGTATTCCATTTACCGAGCGTACGGTGGAAAGCGCAGAAGATGCAGCATCGCTCAAGCGTATCGCTGGAGATTCTTCTTTGCCTTTGGCCACGGTGGGCGGTCAGCAAATGAAGGGCTATTCTGAATCCGAGTGGTCACAGACTTTGGATTTGGCGGGCTATCCAAAATCATCTCTGTTGCCCACGGGCTATCGCAATTCAGCACCCACGCCCTTGGTCGCGCGTGCTGCTCCTGCGCCAGCCCCAGCGGCTGCAGCAGCGCCTGCACCCGCGCCTGTGGTCGCGCCAGCGCCAAGCAATCCGGCGGGAATTCGGTTTTGATGTCATGCTGCGGACGCTATTGATTCAGTAGCACTCTGCGCAATAGATACGCCGGCGAACTGCCTGAATGGCTTAAAAATCTAGGGTCTTCACGCCCGCAGTTGTCCCCAGCAAACACACCTGCGCTTTTTGATGCGCAAACACACCTACGGTGATCACGCCGGGCCATTGATTGACTTCGCTCTCAAAGGCGAGCGGGCTTGAGATTTGCAAGCCTGTCACATCGAGAATGTGTTGCCCGTTGTCTGTAATTAGTGGCATGCCGTCTAGTCTTCTCAGCTTGGCCACGCCGCCTTGAGCTTTGAATTTCGCAGCGATTTGAGCCGCAGCCATTGGAATCACTTCCACCGGCAGCGGGAAAACGCCCAGCGTTCTTACCAGCTTGCTTTCATCAGCAATGCACACAAACTTCTTGGACAGTGATGCCACGATCTTCTCGCGCGTGAGCGCCGCGCCACCGCCTTTGATCATGTAGCCCGCGTGATCGATTTCATCTGCGCCGTCGATATAGACAGACAGCGAGCTCACCTCATTTGCGTCAAAGACCGTGATGCCCAAAGCATGGAGTCGCGCAGTCGATGCCTCAGACGAACTCACAGCGCCTTTGATGTCGTTTTTCATCGCCGCTAGCGCATCAATAAATTTGTTTACTGTGGAGCCTGTGCCCACGCCTACAATTTCACCTTTCACCACATATTTGCATGCGGCAAGTCCTACCAATGTTTTGAGTTCGTCTTGATTCATGCCGCAGATTATCCATGTCCCTCATACCCTACGCACTCGCCCGCCCGTTTTTATTTGGCCTCGACCCGGAAGCCGCACACGATGTAACGATCAACGCGTTGGCGGAGACGCAATGCACGCCACTCAAAATCGCTTATGCGCAAAAGCGCGTGAGTGATCCGGTGACAATTGCGGGGCTGCAATTTCCTAATCGCGTGGGCTTGGCTGCTGGGCTAGACAAGAACGCCCGCTGCATCGACGCTTGGAGCGCGATGGGTTTTGGCTTTGTGGAAGTTGGCACCGTAACGCCGCTGGGCCAGAGCGGCAACCCCAAACCCCGCATGTTCCGCATTGCAGAAAAAAATGCGCTGATCAATCGCTTGGGCTTTAACAATGAAGGTTTAGATGCGTTTGTACGCAATGTCAAACGCTCTCAATTTAATAGCACTATGCGCAGTAAACACGCCGGCGAAGTGCCTAAAACGCTTGAAAATCGCATGATTCTGGGTTTAAACATCGGAAAAAATGCCGCCACGCCCATTGCGCGTGCCGCAGACGATTATCTGATTTGTTTGGCGGGTGTGTACCCGTATGCCGACTACATCACCGTCAATATTTCCTCGCCGAATACGAAGAACCTGCGCGCGCTGCAAAGCGATGAAGCGTTAGATGATTTGCTTGGTCGCATTGCAGAGCGCCGCGAAGAATTGGCGCGCGAGCACGGATTGCAAAAACCCATCTTCCTCAAAATCGCTCCCGATTTGGATGAGACGCAAATCGAAGTCATCGCGCTCACGCTGCAAAGACACAAAATTGACGGCGTGGTCGCCACCAACACCACGCTTGCTCGCGATGCAGTACAAGGTTTAAAGCACGCTAACGAGGCAGGTGGCCTGAGCGGCGGCCCTGTGCTGCAAGCCAGCAACCAAGTCATCACCCAACTGCGCAAAGCCTTGGGAAAAAACTATCCCATTATCGGCGTAGGCGGCGTGCTATCTGCGCAGGATGCTCTCACAAAGATAGCAGCTGGGGCAGATCTGGTGCAGATCTACACGGGAATGATCTACAAAGGCCCAGCGTTGGTGAGCGAAGTGGCGCGCGCTCTAGGGCAACGCTGAGAGGTATCAGTTCTGCGCCCAAGGCAAGCCCAATGCTCGCCAGCCGCCCACGATGTTGCGATGCGCTTTTGAATCTGGATCGCCTTCAAAGCCTTCCAAGATGTTGTAGGCCTCAAAGCCCAGCGCTTGCGCGCGCTGTGCTGCCGGAATAGAGCGAATACCTGAGCGGCACAGCAGCATGACTTTGCCGCCCTTGGGTTGATCCTTGAGCAGCTCTTGCAACTGCGCATCAAACTCAGGATTGATCGCCATGCTAGGCCAGATTTTGAATTCTATTGCTGGCACATTGGCAATGAAGCCCACCCATGCGCGCTCAGCGTTCGTGCGTATGTCGATAAGCATTGCTTCGCCGCTTATCCACCAGTCGTGTGCTTGCTGGGGCGTGATGTCGCCAGCGTAGCTTTTGTGATCGATTGAATTTGTCATACTCTACCTCTTGAATTCATTTGGAGATTTTATGCAACTGCTCGCATCATTGCCATGGGCGACGCCATTGTTGGGTGGTATTTTGATTGGCGCGGCTTCTTGGCTGCTGCTTGCGTCATTGGGCAAAGTGGCGGGGATCAGTGGGATTGCGTCGTCCACACTCTCCAGCGATCAAAACGGTGGCGCATGGCGCTGGGCGTTTCTTGGCGGCTTGATCGCAGGCGGTGCGCTGTTTGCTTTTTGGCTATCACCACCGGCTATCGCGCAGCGGCCAATGCCTTTGCTGATCATTGCTGGCTTGTTGGTTGGCGTCGGTACGGTGCTGGGCTCAGGTTGCACAAGCGGGCATGGCGTATGCGGCCTTGGGCGGCGTTCACTGCGCTCGTTGGTGGCAACTTGTGTGTTTATGGCGGCAGGTATGCTCGTTTTGTTTACTATGAAATAGATAGCGCTCTAGGCAATATCTATGCCGACGAACTGCTCAAAACGATTAAGAATCATGAAAAAAATCATTTACGCAAGCCTCTCAGGCATCCTGTTCTCTTTAGGTCTCGTGCTCTCCGGTATGACGCAGCCGGCCAAGGTGCTCGGCTTTTTAAACATCACTGACATCGCTCAGGGCATATCGTGGACGGCAGAGGCTGGCCGCTGGGATCCATCGCTGGCCTTCGTGATGGGCGGTGCGCTGATGGTGACTTTGATTGCGTTTGCTATTGCACCCAAGCGAGCCAAGCCTTGGGCTGCAGAGCGCTTTGATTTGCCAACGCGCAACGATATTGATGCGCCTTTAATCATCGGCTCGGCCCTGTTTGGCGCAGGCTGGGGCTTGGCAGGCTATTGCCCGGGGCCTGCGTTGGCTTCTGTTTTTGTGTCTTGGGATGCTGTGGTTTTTGCTGGTGCGATGTTGGTAGGGATGTTTGTTGTTCGACGCGCCTCTTCTGCTTCATAAAGCGGCTGCGGCTGCGCTTGGGCTGTTCCCCTCCGCGAATGTCCCCCGCGCTGGCGCCGCGCGCGTGCGCTCCTCCTTTATTTCGCTGCGGTGAACAACCCAATCACAGTCGAAGCCTACTTGGAGTTTGGAAGATATTTGTTTGCCAATAGCGCATCGAGAAAATCGCTTGTGATGATGCTATCCAACGCAGCTACCATATTGGGGGAGGCACGTGCGTAGCGCCAGCCGGAGGACATTCGCGGAGTTGGGTGGCGTCAGCGCAGGCGGTTTTCTTTGCACAAATAGCGGATATCAAGCAATGGATGACAGTCAGCCAAATGTCATCAGTTCGTGCAAAATGTGATAATTGACGTTTACGTAAACGTCAATAGAAACTGAAGTGAGACAAGCATGACTGAACTAAGCGCCGATTACAAAGCCCTCTCTGAATACCGCCCGAAAAATAAGGTACGTTTCGTCACGGCGGCATCGCTGTTTGATGGGCACGATGCGAGCATCAATATCATGCGGCGCATCTTGCAGAGCTTTGGCTGCGAGGTGATCCATCTGGGGCACAACCGCTCGGTGGATGATGTGGTGACGACGGCTTTGCAAGAAGATGTGCAGGGCATTTGCGTGAGCAGCTATCAGGGTGGGCATGTGGAGTATTTCAAATACATGGCTGATTTGCTTAAACGACGGGGCGGCTCGCACATCAAAGTGTTTGGCGGCGGCGGCGGCGTGATTGTGGCTTCTGAAATTCGTGAGCTCGCTGCAGCTGGTGTGCGCGTGTTTAGCCCAGAAGATGGGCAGCGTATGGGGCTGATGGGGATGATTGGCGAATGCGTGATGAGCTGTGATTTTGATTTGGCTGGCTTCGCGCCGACTAAGGTTGAAGAGATTCAAGGGCACTCAGAGGCTGCATGGCGAAAACTCGCTCAGCTGATCTCTGGGATTGAGAATTCAAAGGAAAAAGTGCCTCTAGCCGGCGTGTTATCTGCGCAGAGTGCTACTAAAAAAATAGCATGCCCTGTGATTGGCATCACGGGCACGGGCGGCGCTGGTAAATCATCACTGACCGATGAGCTCATTCGCCGCATACGTTTGGATCAAGGCGATGCGCTGCGCATGGCGGTGATCTCCATTGATCCTTCGCGCAGAAAATCAGGCGGTGCGTTGCTGGGAGATCGTATTCGGATGAACGCGATTTCTCCATGGCAGTCACAAGCCCCCACGCTTCCTGCTGCGCATGGTGCGCTGCCCCCCGAGGGGGAGCGAATCGCCTTGGGGCGGCCCGGCGTCGATTCAGGCCAAAGAGTTTTCATGCGCAGTCTGGCGACCCGCGATTTCGGCAGCGAAATCTCCCAAGCTTTGCCCGATGTGCTGGCTGCGTGCAAGGCAGCGGGGTTTGATCTGATCATCGTGGAGACCAGCGGCATAGGCCAAGGCGATGCGGCCATCGTGCCGCATGTGGATGTCCCGCTGTATGTGATGACGCCGGAGTTTGGCGCGGCATCACAGTTGGAGAAGATCGACATGCTCGATTTTGCAGAGTTCATTGCGATTAATAAGTTTGATCGCAAAGGCTCAGCGGATGCGCTGCGCGATGTGGCCAAGCAAGTGCAGCGCAACAAAGAGGCGTGGAGCAAGCAAACCAGTGAGATGCCGGTATTCGGCACGATGGCTGCGCGGTTTAACGATGATGGCGTGACGGCGCTGTATCAAGCGATGAAGCCGCGCCTTGCTGAGCTGGG
>JAYUSD010000036.1:0-12024 GCA_043755865.1 Variovorax sp.
TATTCGTATAACCTGTCGCTCCTGGGCTTTTGGGCGCTCGCGTTTTTCTACAGCCAAGTCGGCGGGCATCACCTGATTGGCGGGCCTGTGCCGTCGTGGTTGATCACGATTTCTATTGTGCAAAGCATGATGATGCTGATTCCTGTCTTCGCGGTGGCCGTGAATCAGCACATGACGGTGGTCGGCAATTTCAAGGCGCTCCTATATTCGCCCACGCTGCGTTTTATCGTGATGGGCGCTGTGCTGTACACAGCCGCATCGGTGCAGGGCTCATTTGAGGCATTGCGCGCGGTCAATGCTGTGACGCACTTCACGCACTACACGGTGGCGCATGCGCATTTGGGCTTGTATGGCTTTTTCTCGATGGTGATGTTTGGCTCGATTTACTTCATCATGCCGCGCGTGATGAATTGGGAGTGGCCCTATCCGCGCCTGATTTCACTGCACTTTTGGCTGGTCACAGTTGGCTTTGCCATTTACTTTATTGGCCTCTCTATTGGCGGCTGGCTTCAAGGGCTGGCGATGCTGGATGCTAAGACGCCGTTTATGGCATCCGTCGCGTTGACGCTGCCGTATTTGAAGGCGCGCTCAATCGGTGGCGCGCTGATGACGCTAGGGCACCTCGTGTTTGCAGCTCACTTTTTTGCAATGGGTTGGAAGTTTGGGCCCAAGCGGTTGGGCGCAACACTGCTGCAACCTTATCTTCCGCGTTTCAAGCGACAGGGAGTTAAAGCATGAGCGCCGAAAAATCACCCGCAAGAAGCTTTTGGGAGATGGATGAGCTGCGCGTTGCCTCGGGCACCATGATTATTTTGGGTGGCTCGATAGGGCTGATGGTGGTGGTGCCGTATATGCTGCTTAAAAATGTTGAGCCACCGGCCGAGCTCAAACCCTACACCCCTGTGCAACTGATTGGCCGGCAGTCGTATATTGCAAATGGCTGCGTTTATTGCCATTCACAGCAACCACGCGACAGTAAGTTGGCACCTGATGGAGCGCGCGGCTGGGGCCGTGCATCCATTGCCGCTGACTATGCGTATGACACGCCGCACTTGTTGGGCACCATGCGCACTGGGCCGGATTTGATGAACATTGGCGCGCGCCAGCCGAGCCAAGCTTGGCATTTGGGGCATCTGTATCAGCCGCGCGCCTATTCGCCGGGCTCCATCATGCCGCCCTTTCCGTATTTGTTTGAGGTGCGGCAGGGGCAGGCTGGGCAAGTCAGGCCGGGCGAGATCGTGGTCACCTTGCCACCTGCATTTGCGGAGCCCGGCAAAGTGGTCGTGGCAAAGCCCGAGGCCTTGGCGCTGGTGGATTATTTGATTGGCCTTAACCGCACGTACACGCCCCTTCCCGCTTTGCCAAAACCACCGTCTGCATCTGAGCAAGGGGCTAAACCATGAATGACGACAAGGGTGAGGACAAGCGCAAAGACGAGTACCAAAGCGCGCATAGCTCTGACCAGCGCCAGCGCGAAAAAGAAGACCCTCTGGAAGAAAATCGGCCGCTGCCCTGGTTTTTGGTCATGGCGCTCGGGGCCATGGCCATGTGGGGCGCGTTTTATATTTACAGCACACCTTCTGGAGAAGATTCTGCTTACGGTGACCAGCGCACAGTAGCTGATCTACGGCCTGCTACGACTGTGGCGTTAGTGGGAGCCGTTGCCGCAATAGATGGCAAGCTGCTGTACGGCGCAAAATGCGCAGCTTGCCATCAGGCCACAGGCTTAGGGGTAGCGGGCGTATTTCCGCCGCTTGCCGCTGCGGGTTGGGTCACTGGCGACGAGAAAGTTCTCATCAATATCCTGCTGCACGGGATCAACGGCGCCATCATTGTGAATGGCAACACCTACACTGGCGCCATGCCCGCTTGGAAGTCGCTCAGCGATGATGAATTGGCCGCCGTGCTGACCTACATTCGCTCCGACTGGGGCAACGCCGCACCGCCCATCAAAGCCGAGACGATTAAGACTCAGCGTGAATTGACCAAAACCCGAGCACAACCCTATGCGGGCGGCGCCAGCATCCAACCCGACTCCTGAGGCCAGCGCGCTCGCACCTGACTCCAACATCAAGCTTGGCAAAACTTTCTGCGCCACGCTCGCGGTGTTGATCGCAGGCCTTGCTGTGCTGCTGTTTGCCACCAGCGGCGGGCAAGCCTTCACCACAGAGACGCTTCGCAGGAGCCAGATCAACGCAGCACCTGCGCAAATCGAATCGTTTGAAATAACGACCTCTATTGGCGAAAAAACAAGTTTGCATGCCCTGCTGGCCGATCAAAGTCTTGGCAGCAAGGTATGGCTGGTTGATTTTGTCTACACCCGCTGCCAAACGCTGTGCAGCTCGCTGGGCTCAATCTACCAACAACTACAAGCGCAGATCGAGTCGCGCAGATTGAGCGATCAAATCGGCCTGCTGTCGATCAGTTTTGATCCAGCCCATGACGACGCTCCCGCGCTCAAGGCCTATGCAACGCGCATGCAGATGAACCCCGCTGTGTGGCAAATTGCCACGCTCACCCAATGGCAAGATCGCCGTCGCCTGCTGGACGCATTCGGCATCATGGTGTTGCCTGCGCCGCTAGGAGAGTTTGAACACAACGCCGCGCTGCATCTGCTCAAGGCTGATGGGCAGCTGGTGCGCATCATCGACTATGCAGACTTCTCGTCGGCGCTAGATATTGCAATAGAAATGCGCCGGTCAAAACTGCCTACCGCTTTGCAAATCACAAGCGCAGCGCGCTAATGGCATGGCTGAATAAGCGCCTGTATGCTTGGCTTGCAGCCGGCATCACCATCTCTGCGGTGGCTTTGTCTGTGCCGCCGCTGCGCAGCATCATTGAGCAAAGCATGGCTTGGCACATGGTGGTGCAAATGCCGCTATTGGTGCTCGGTGGGTGGCTGGCAGCGCGTGCAGCGCCGTCATGCCGTGCATTGCGCTTGCCGGCTAGATTCAACCAGTTCGGGCTGACGGGCTTTATCCTCGCTCAGCTGATCACCGCTTACTGGATGCTTCCGCTGACCGTTGACCGCGCGATTGTGTTGCCACTTTTTGATGCGCTTAAGCTGCTCACATTGTTCATCAGCGGGGCGCTTTTGGCTGACGCTTACCTGCGTGCACCCATTGCTTTGCAACTCTTTTTTATGGGCTACTTGACATCCATGATGGCATGGCTCGGCATTTATTTTGCGACCACCGACTTGCGCTTATGCAATGCCTATTCGCTGCAAAGCCAGATCAACACTGGCTGGCTGCTGCTCACACTCGGTGTGGCCTTAGGTGCAATGTGGGCTGCGTGTACGTGGCGAAAAGTGACACGTTTGTCTGCCCATTAGCACGCTATCGTGTTGGCAAAGTGTGTGCGAGCTGCCGCAACGGGTTCATTTCGCTAAAAAGAAACTGGGGATTCGGATTTCCGAGCGCGAAAGACGCAAAAGTGACGCGAAAGACGCGAAAAAGAAATTCAAATAGGAAAATAAAAAGAGCAATCAAAACGAATTGCCTTCCCCTTTTTGACTTCCTTTCGCGTCTTTCGCGCTCTGGATGTTTTTTCTGAATTTACCGCAGTAGCGCCTTCAAAGCATTCTGCAAACGCCGCGCATTCTTCTCGTCATAGGCACTAGAAAGCACAGCCGCTGTGTCTTGCTGCCAAGTCTCATGCGGCGCAGCAGCGCCTCGCTTCGTTAAGAGCTGCAATTGCATCATGCGGCGCGCATCAAGTTGCTCGGCTGGCGTGGGCACTTCGGCGGCCATTTCTAAGCGAAGTAGCGATTGCGCGGCATCGCCAGCAGCAGGTTTGCCAAGAGCTTGAGCCCATTGCGTGCGAGTCGCTGGTGCAAGACCACGGCCAAGCTGCTGCGCTGTCGGCAAAGCCTCAGCATTGCGGCCTTCCCAAGCAGTCATCAGAGAAACGACGGATTCGCCGTGCGCTTGTGCAGCGAGCTTCTTGAGCGCAAGTTGCGCTTTGTCCATGCCATCGCGCAGGGCGTAGAAAGCCGTATTCGACAAACGCGGGCCGCGATCTTCGAAACGATCTTCGCGTGCTCCAAAGCCTGCGCCCCTTGAATCTCCACGATCACCGCCTGCGCCACGAGAGTCACCACGACCGTCTCCTCGTACATCAGGCCGGCGATCACCGAAACCACCCGGGCCGCCCAGCTTCTTGTCGCCAAATTTGCCATCGCGTCGATCACCGCCACGCTTATCGCCAAAGCGGCCACTTTCTGGCTTAGCAGGCGTGCTCAGCTTCGCACCGGGGCGATCATCGCCTCGGCGAGCCACAACGGGCTTGGCTGGGGCTTTTGGCGGCTCAACAGGAGCTGCAGCAGCTTGGAGCGCAACATCTGCATCAGCCACTTGCACGGGCTCTGGAATGTCAGCAGCGTCAATGGCAGCAGTATCAACAGCGACTGCTGGCTCTGTATCCGTTGAGGCAGCGATTGCATCTGACGCGTCAATTGCTACACTTTCAATAGCACTCCGCGTAGATTCTATGCCGGCTACTGGCTCTTTATCCTCTGAAAATGGCGCGTCAGCAGCCTCTACGGCGGGTGCTGCCACAATGGCCATCGGTGCAGCCACCGCTACCACAGGTGCAACCACTGCAGGCATCGCCCTGCCCCGGCCAGCCGCATCCAGCGCGTCCATCGCGTTGCGAATCGCGCGCGCATCTTGGCTGGCAATCGCAGCATCCAGAGCCTTGGTTGCATCAAGCACAGCTTTGTCATGCTGGCTCATCGCAGCAGCTTCGCTCTCACGCACTTTGCCTTTTCGCTCAAAGCCTTCATCAATCGGTTTGCGGAAAGCATCCCAAAGCTTTTGCTCTTCTTTGCGATCCATCGGCACGCTCTGCGCCTCGGCCTGCCAGCGGCCTTGCAGAGCTTTCACGGCATCAATACGCATCATGGGCGCAGCGCCTAATTCTTTCGCTTCTTCAATCATCGCTCGGCGGCGATCCAGTGATGCTTTTTGCGCGGCTTCCAGCGGGGCATGTGCGGCTTTCATCGCGGTTTTGTATTGCGGCTGGAGCTCAGCAAATGCTTTCTCACCGATGTGGCCGCCATTGCGCCATTTCTCCACCATGTGATAGAGCTCGCGATCCACGGCCTTCCAATCGGTGCGAGAGGCGTTGGCCGCCGTCCAAGCAGTCACTTCTTCAATGATGGCCAAGCGCTGCGCTTTATGCACGGCCTCATCCGCCTTGATCTTCTCAATCCACGCTTCCACGAGCTTATGCGCCTCGTTGCAAGCCTCATCAAACTTGCGCCACATGCCGTGATTGGGCATGCCGCCTTGATCGGTTTGCTTCCAAGCATCGCGCAAATTGCGCACCGCTTCTTGCTGCTTGCGCCCGCCAAGCGGCTTGGCCACGAGTGCTTGCGCTTTGCCAATCAACTCTTCGCGAATTTGATTCGCGCGCCATTTTTGCCAGCCTTCCATCTCGCCAGCAGCTGAGAGCGCATCACGCGCTTTCGCCTCGACGCGATCATCAATAAACTCTCCCTGCTCTTTGAGCGCGCCGCGCAAATCGTTAGCCGCTTGCGCGCTGGCTTTGCCATGGCCTTCAGCCAGCTCTTGCTCCAATTTCGATAGCGCTTCGCGCACAGCCGTATTGGCCGCAGCACGCTTTTCAGGATCGACTTTTGGCTTGGCGGGCTTCTCAGCTTTCTTCTCCACCTCGCCTCGCGCAGCATCGCGCGCGGCGCCCCTTACAACACGGATGGCTTCGGCCCACACCGGCACGGCTGGCAGTGGCGCGGATGCGTCGCCAGAAGCAGCCGTTGCCTGCGCGAGAGCGGCAGAAAAAGCATCCCACAGCGAATTAAGCTGAGATTGTGCGGTTTCGAGTTGCGGCGTGAATTTGCCATCGACGCTCGGCCATTGCCCGTCTGCTTGCAGCAGTGCGGTTTGCTCCGTCCAATGTTTCACATCCACATGCAAGACTTCAAACGCAGCTTGCGCATCCGCTAGAGGCTTCGTTGAAAGCAATTCAATACGCTGCGCCATCATGATGGCCGCTTCGCGCTGCACCTGCGCGCGGTGCTGCAAATCTTCAATCAGCTTGACGCGCTCATTGAGGCTAGCACGCAATGCAGCCAGAGGCTCTTTAGACAGCGGCGCGCCGGCTTTGGCTGCATCGCGCTGCCAAGCCATTGCATCGGCGATATTGAGCTTCGAGAGGTCAAGCAGCGCCTGCGCTTTGACGGCCCAATCCGAGGCGATGTGATCCTGCGTGGCGCTGCGTTTCAATTCATCAAGCTTCTCGCGCAATGGCTTGGCTGCGCCCTTGTCTCTTCCTGAGAGTTCTTTAAACACTTCTTGCATTTGCTCCGTGGAAGGATTGGTTGCCATCCATTCACGCACCTTGGCTGCGCGATCACCCGAAGTGGGCGCAGAGAAAGCACCGCCCGTGAGCCCATCCAGAGGATGAGCCGCTGCACTCTTGGCAGTTTTAGCTTGCGGGGTTTCGGGCACGGTGTCGTCAGACTTTTTAAAAGCAGAAAAATTCAGCATAGCGCTCTACAAAAAATTCATCCCACCGACATTGGCAGGAACAAGGGGTCTGTCAATAAGTCTTCGGGAAGAAGCAACTTATTCATAGACTCATCGGTATTTTCGCTGTTTTTTGAGCCATGTTTAGATATTTTGCGCAGAGCTGAGTAGCAGGCCTTCGCCCTATGTGTCATCCTTATGGCGCGTTCGCTGAAAATCCCGTCACCTGAGATGCTTTATCAAAGCAACGCATTGGCAAACCGAGCCGCTGGCAAAACGCGATGTCAAGCGATCCATGCGAGACATTGAATACGCCGATACATCCGACACGTCCCGCGAGTAGCCTTACCAAGCGTTTCAGGCAGATTACTTCGTTTTATAATACAAAAATGCCGTGTGGCCGGCATGTATCCTGCGTAACATGCTATATATTTAATAGCAAGTCATTTCACACGGCATTTGGATATGTCACGCGAATCACATCCAAAATCTGCACACCTGCTGGCGTTTGCAACCGCACTTCATCTCCTATGCGGCACTTGAGTAAAGCCCGTGCAATCGGCGCAATCCAACTGACTTGACCTTGCGCACTGTCAGCCTCATCAATCCCCAAAATCGTGATCGTGCGCTCTTGTCCAGCAGCGTCGGCATAGGTCACTGTTGCGCCAAAAAAGACCTGATCGCTTCCGTGATGCTTGGAAATGTCCACCACCTCCGCGATTTCTAGCCGCTTGGTCAGAAAGCGAAGGCGCCTGTCTATCTCGCGTAGGCGCTTTTTACCGTAACGATAGTCACCATTTTCGCTGCGGTCGCCATTCTTCGCGGCCCAATGCACTGCCTCCACCACTTTCGGGCGTTCGTCGTCTCCTAACGCCTTTAGCTCTAGCTGCAGCCGCTCGTAGCCCACGCGTGTGATGTAGTTTTTGCTGCCTGCGGGAATCGGCGGCGCGCTTGCAAAGTCTTCTTCGTCCTCGTCCGCATCGGTTTCTTTGGTGAAGGCCTTACTCATGATCTGATCACTTGGTTTTTGCTTCGATGGCCGCTTTGAGCTGCGCCATCGCGCGTTGCATTGCCAGTTTGCCTGCATCAATCGCACGGCGTTTGGCCGTAAAGTCGCCACTTTTCACGCCGACCAGCTCGGGCCGCACCACAATATCTGCGCCTTGCAAAGCATACTCATTGATGCTCTTGCCCATGATGGCAAAGGTTTGCAGCAGCACAGCCACCGTGCCGTCCGCCAGATTACCCTCTGGCGCGCTAGAGATATCCACCGCAATGATCAGCTCTGCGCCCATTTGTTTGGCATAGCGCACGGGCACAGGCGCCACCAGCCCACCATCCACAAACTCACGATCGCCAATTTTCACCGGCGTAAAAATCGAAGGCACGGCGCTGCTTGCTCTTACAGCTCGACCGGTATCTCCGCTCGTAAACAACACGCCTTGCCCGCTCTTCAAATCCGTGGCCACAATGCCTAAAGCGATAGGCAGGCTCTCAATGAGCTTGTTGTTGACCTGCCGATTGATGTAATTCGACAGGGCCTCGCCGCGCAAAATGCCTCGGTTAAAAAATGGCAGCGTCCAATCCGTGATTTCGGCCTCTTCCATCTTGAGTGCAATTTCTTGCAACTGAGCGGCAGTTTTCCCCGAAGCGTAAATCGCGCCCACCAATGAGCCAGCTGATGTGCCCAGCACCATATCCACCTTGATGCCCGCTTCTTCCAGCGCCGCAATCACGCCCACATGCGCAAACCCGCGCGCTGCGCCACCGCCGAGAGCGAGGGCGATCTTCGGTGGGCGTTTGATCGCTACCGGCTCGGGCGAGTTAGCTGCGGGTTGGTCAGTGGGTTTGACGGGTGCAGTGGTGCAGGCAGACAGAGCCAGCAGAGCGGCGGCTAACAGCCACAGTTTCAGTTTCATAAACAGCATGGCTCGATTATCAGTGTTCAAAAAAATAGCTGATAATTCCTAATTGACGCTTACGTAAGAGTAAATACAAATTCCCGGTCGCGAAAGTTACGCGAAAATCGCGAAAGAACACAAAAAACTTTGGCTTTTTTTCGCGTCTTTCGCGCTCGGAAACCAAATCCGAATTTTTCCAATAGGAACACATATGCAAATCAAAGACAAAGTTTTCATCGTCACTGGCGGCGCATCGGGTCTCGGCGAAGGTACAGCGCGCATGCTGGCAGCTCAGGGCGGCAACGTCGTCATTGCGGATATGCAAGCCGACAAAGGCGAAGCTGTGGCAAAAGAGATTGGTGGCGCTTTTGTGAAATGCGATGTAACGAGTGAGGCTGATGGCCAAGCGGTGGTCGCCAAAGCAGTCTCCATGGGAAAGCTCATGGGCTTGGTCAACTGCGCCGGCATCGCCAGCGCCGAGCGCACCGTGGGAAAAAACGGCCCACACAATTTTGATGCCTTTAAAAAAACCGTCACCATCAATCTTTTTGGCAGCTTTAACATGCTTCGCCTCGCCGCTGACGCGATGAGCAAAAACGAGCCTGAAGCGACGAAAGAGCGCGGCTGCATCATCAACACCGCATCGGTGGCAGCCTATGACGGCCAAATCGGCCAAGCAGCCTACGCAGCCTCCAAAGGCGGCATCGTCGGCATGACCTTGCCAATAGCCCGCGACCTGTCCAAAATCGGCATTCGCGTTTGCACCATCGCGCCCGGCATCATGGGCACGCCGATGATGTTTGGCATGCCACAAGACGTGCAAGATGCCCTTGCAGCAGCCGTGCCGTTTCCATCTCGCCTAGGCACGCCGCAAGACTACGCAAAATTAGCCCTTCACATCTTCGACAACGATTTGCTTAATGGTGAAACCATCCGCCTAGATGGCGCGATCCGCCTTGCGCCGAAGTAAAAATTATTGAAGGTCGAATGAGTGGTTGATCGCGGGAGCGGCGCGATTACTACAAATTTGATAGCATTGCGCGCAGTAAAGACGCCGGCGATTGACCTAAATCGCTTAAGAATTGGTCATTAAATCGGCAACGCCACCAGATCGTGCCCCTGCGTGCCCACAATTCGTGCCGCTGTGAACTCACCCACACGAAGTTGCTTGCTGATCTTCTCAGGCGGCAGCAAATGCACGATGCCATCAATCTCGGGCGCATCGGCGTATGACCGGCCTTTGCCGCCTTTTTTGCCCAAGGCAGGCGCATGATCCACAAGCACTTGCATCGTCATGCCAATGCGACTTTTCAGTTTCTCGGCAGAGACTTCTTCCGCCACTGCCATGAAGCGCGCCAAGCGCTCATCGCGCACATCTTGCGGCAGCATGCCATCCAATTCATTGGCCGCTGCGCCCTTCACAGGGCTGTAGGCAAAGCAGCCAGCGCGGTCAATTTTTGCCTCACGCAGAAAATCAAGCAGGTGCTGAAATTCTTCTTCAGTCTCACCCGGAAAGCCCGCGATAAACGTCGAGCGAATCACAATCTCGGGGCAAATCTCTCTCCAGCGCTCAATCCGCGCCAGATTTTTCTCGCCGCTCGCGGGCCGCTTCATGCGCTTCAAAACATCGGGGTGGCTGTGCTGGAACGGCACATCGAGATACGGCAAAATCCGCCCCGTGGCCATCAGCGGCACGATCTCATCCACATGCGGATACGGGTATACATAATGCAGGCGAATCCAAGCGCCGTGCGGCTCAGCCAGCTTGCTGAGCTCTTCGCAAAGCTCAAACATCCGCGTCTTCACCGGCTTGCCATCGAAAAAGCCCGTGCGATATTTCACATCGACGCCATAAGCGCTCGTGTCTTGAGAAATCACCAGCAGCTCTTTGATGCCGCCTTCAAACAATGCTTTGGCTTCTTTCAACACATCGCCCACAGGCCGACTCACCAAATCGCCGCGCATGCTCGGGATGATGCAAAACGTGCAGCGATGATTGCAGCCTTCGCTGATTTTCAAATAGGCGTAATGTTTGGGGGTTAATTTAATTCCAAAGGCTGGCACGAGATCAGTGAACGGATCATGCGGCTTGGGCAAATGCTTGTGCACCGCATCCATGACCTCTTGCGTCGCATGCGGGCCTGTGACGGCGAGCACGCTGGGATGAATGCTTTTAACGAGATTTTTAGCATCTGATTTAGCGTCTTTTAGCCCGTTAGCCGGCATAGAACCTGTGCGAGCAGCTATCATTTCAGGAGCGTCCGAGGGCAGCATATCCACCGTCTTCGCGCCCAAGCAACCCGTCACAATCACGCGCCCATTCGCTGCGAGCGCCTCACCAATCGTATCCAAGCTTTCTTTCACAGCATCGTCAATAAAGCCGCAGGTGTTTACGATCACCAAATCCGCGCCTTCAAACGTCTTAGAAGTTTCGTAGCCCTCAGCAGCGAGTTGAGTCAAGATCAGCTCAGAATCTGTCAGTGCCTTCGGGCAGCCAAGGCTGACGAAGCCAACTTTTGGGATTTTGGTGGGGGCAATTTGTAGGGTAGCAACAGTCATACCCCTATTGTCTCAGACGGCAGCGCAAGCCCAGCGGTGCTGACTGATTCGTCTTAATTGCTAACCCGTCGTCACTCAACAAATTGGTGCGATGGCGGCAAGCGTCGGCGTGACAACACAGGGCCATCAGTGCCTTACTTGCTAACTTGACTTGATGGCTTTTTTTCAGTTTTGGCGGAATTTTGAAAATCTTTAACCGCTATGGTGCTGTTAGCTGGTTGCTCGCAGGCGTTTTGGCAATCAATGCAGCAACTGCACGCTGTATCAAGGCAAAACGGATGAAAAAGCTGGCGCGTGTGCGCTGTTTGCAGGCAAAAATGTCGCGGCAAAACGGTGGTGCACGTCTTGGGTGAAAAAGGCGTACGTAAAGTCGTACTCATTTAGAAAATTGAGATGAAAAATGAAGATTCACGCTGCAACATTGTCTTCCTCGCAACGCGCTGTTGTCACGCGCTGAAAAATCAAATGCGCATTCTCAGCGCTTCATGCCAAATGCCGACATCATCTGCTCTTGCATTTGCGCAGCCATGGTGTGGCTTTGTTCCATAAAGCTGCCCATGAATTGATTGGTTTGCGCGGCGCTGGGCACTGCGCCTAAGGTGGGCAATGCGCCTGCGCCGAATTTGCTTTGCAGATCGGTGAAGGCTTGCATGTTTTTCTCCAGCATGCTGCCCATAAAGCCTTGCATGGTGTGGCCGTAGAAACGGATCATGTTGGCAAGCGCGGCCTCAGAAAACATCGGCACGCCGCCACTTTCTTCTTCCAAAATAATTTGCAAAAGGATCGCACGGGTGAGGTCTTCGCTGGTCTTGGCATCGCGCACTGCAAATGGCTTACCGTCAATCACGTGCTGCTTGACCTCGGCTAATGTGATGTAGGCGGAGCTCACGGTGTCATACAGGCGGCGATTGGGGTATTTTTTGATAATACGTACGGATGTTGCGCTCGCGCTTGCAGAAGATTGCTCATTGGCAGAGGGCTTCGTTCTTTTCTGTGTGACCAAAATCGTGCTCCAGTTGGCTATGAAGTGCTTTGTGCGAAAAGCAAGCATGTTGCAACGCACCATTTTAGGC
>JAYUSD010000037.1:0-30119 GCA_043755865.1 Variovorax sp.
GGCAGCGCTGGCACGTTAAACATCGCCTATAGCAGCTTGTCAACAATAAACGCCAACGTTGATCATGTGATCATTGGCAAGACTGATTTAACCGGTGGAAATATTAGCTTCTCTGGCGCTTTAGACTTGGCGCCGAATGGGTCAAAAGACTTCTCCTTTTTCTCGGGAGGCACGATTTCCTCTACTGCTCTGCGTGCCGCAAAGTTAGATCAAGCTGGCTTTCGTGCAGTTGGCAACATTGATGGTACGAATCTTCAAATTCAGGGCAGCAACACAATCGTTGCTGCTATTTCGGATACAGGCTTCATCCAAATCAATGCGGATACCGATGCAACGAACCTTTTCATTGGTAAGGTTGGCCCAGCTTCCGCATCCATTGCGGGCATCAGTACAAAGGCCACAAACCTGGGTGTCAACGTCACCAATACTGGCGCTGTTCAAATATCTAAAAATGTAGAGTCAGCTGGCCAAGTAAGTTTTTATTCAACGACAGGGGGAATTGGCATTGACGCTGGCGTGCTGGTGAAGGGTGTAGCGGTCAGCAGTTCTCCTTCTGTGGTGTTGCGCGGCACGGATGTGACGATCAATGGCGCAGTCGATGCAAATGGCGGAAATGTTTTTCTGCTTCCAACAAATGCTGGCGCAATAAATGCGCAGCTGGGCGTGACTGCGACTGATACATCCCAATTTACTTTGACCGACATCGATTTCTTAAACATCACCAACGCTTCTACCATTTCTGTGGGTTCTTCGAGTTTGCGGTTTCGAGACACGAGTGTCGTGGGCTCTTTCAATGTTGGCACGGCAAATCTTGAAATCTATGCAGGTGGCGGAATTTTGGTCCCCGCCAGTGCAACAGCGGTTTTGCAATCTGGAGGTGCAGTCATCACTGCAAACTCACTGACCGTAGACGCAGGCTCAAAATCCATCGATTTGAATGGCCCGAATCTGGTCAATTCTTTTGGCGCAGTGAGCACTGGCGCGAGCGCTAGCATCCGGTTCAACAACAATCAAAATTTCCAGATCGCTTCCCCAAATGGCGTGAATGCGAGCGGCAGTGCATCGTCTGTCACGTTGTCTAGCGCGGGCGGGATTCAAGCTGCGTCAGGCACTCAAATTCAAGCCAGCAAAATCAGTCTATCCGCAGTCACGGGTTTGGGAAGCGCTGCAAACTCCTTGCAGCTTCAGGGCACATCGACTTCTCCGCTTGAGCTGAGCTTGGCCCTCGACACAGCTGGAAGCGGCACAGGAAGCATTTTCATTCTTTCAGCTTCTGATACCAAATTAGCCTTGGTTACGGGGACTGGCAAGAACGATGTCAAAGTCGATACGGTTCCTACAAAAACGCTGAGTTTGGGCTCAAGCATTTCTGGCAACGACGATTTGACACTCACCTCCGGAGCGGGTTTCGATTTCGGCACAAACAAAATCGCGGCGCAATCGTTGACCTTGACGGCATCCGGCGGCGCGATCACGACCAATAACAACGGCGCGCTGGATGTCGTTGCCAGCAAAGTTAAGCTAGCGGCAAGCGCCGGCATTGGGAGCGGCGTCCAATCAATATTTGTGCAAGCGGATACCTATGACCTCAGCGTGGCAAATACTGCCCCTTCCGTAGAAAATAAAATCTGGATGCGCGCTTTACCCATCACGGGCACAGTGCTGAAAGCAAGCCAATTCACTATTGATGATACAAATCTGGCTGACTTCAATCTCACCGCATCGCCATCTGTCACGCAGCTTTTGGTGGACCAAGATGTCGGCAAAAACGCGACCTTCAACGTCAATCTCTTGACATCTGGTGCGCCGATCAGGCTCGACACAGCGGGCGGGATGACTTTTAGTGGCATACGCACCTACCGCCTGGAGTCAACAGGCGGCATTGACATCGCATCCAACGTCACTGTTGACAACACTCTGACAATTGTCGGGCCATCGACTGTGTTGGAGGGCGCAACGCTATCCGGCAACGGCACAGTAAACAACCTTGGCAACACGTTGACCTTGCTCGGCATGATCGCGCCCGGTGGCGTGGGCGCTGTAGGCGCGCTCACGATCACAGGTGCAGCCGATTTATCGTCGGGCAGATTGCTTTTTGATCTGGACACCACGACTTCATACGATAAATTGAATGTCACTGGCAACGTGTCGCTTGGCACGGCGGTTGTTTTGAGCGACATCAGCGGCAATTATTTCACTGGCGATAAGTTCAACTTGATTTCTTACGGCAATGCATCGGGCAGCCTGCCCACGCTGGGCGTCACCGCTGTGCCCGATGCAACTTACATCGGCAGCACCACGTCGACAGGCAATGGTTCATTGGTTGTCACCGTAGACAGCCTAATCAACCGGTGGAGAGATACGCCGACCAATCAGCAGTGGGACACGGCTTCGAACTGGACGCGCAATCATGTGCCCACCGCTACTGAGAACGTTGTGGTGAATCCGACGCTGAATGCACAAGCGGTGACGATTGGCAGCGGCGCTAATGTGCTCAGCATTGATATGCCCGGGGATGACAGGCTGGTCGTCAATCAATCTTTTACCTTGGGCGCGGGCGTATCGACCATCGGCGCGGCTGCGGGTGTTGAGCTGAACGCTTTGCTGACAGGCGTGGGCACGACCTTGAATCTCGCAGGCACGATGTCGGGTGGCCTTGGCGGCGGGCTGTCGATGGATGGCTTTAGCGCATTTAACAATGCAGGTTTGGTGCAGATCGGCAGCGGCACTTTTCAGATGGGCGCTTTGGGCTCGGACAGCAATGGCGCATACAGCATTGGAACGGGTGCTACTTTGCTGCTGGTCAACAGCACGCGCACTTTTGGCAGCACCACTAAACTAGATGGCGCGGGCACGATTCGCTTAGGTGCATCAAGCTCCGCAACGCCGCTGACCCTTAGCAGCGGCATCAGCGGCACCTTTATGGACAATGGCACGATCGATATTGATTCTGGCAATCTGCTTCTCAGCGGCTTTGTGGATCAACTCAAAGCACTCAAGATCACCGGCTCTGGCACGCTCAGATTGGCCAGCAGTACGGATACTTTGGATGTCACAAGCAGTCTCAGCGCAATGGGCGGAAACATCATCGGCCCTGGCACGCTCACCACATCCGGCAGCACAAGCGCGTCGGGCATAGTGAGGCTAGATGGCGGCAACTGGGTGAATTCGGGCAACTTAGGCTTCACTGCAAACACGTCGCAAGACGCTATTGAAATATCAAACAACAGCGTGTTCACCAATGCGAGTACAGGCATTGTTTCATCTGGCAATTTGCTGAATTACGCGGTCTTTAGTGGCGCAGGACTGGGCACTGGCGGAAAAGTCGTCAACAATGGTTTGATTGATTTAACGCAGGCAGCGCCGGGCACTCGATTTTTAAATGTAGCTGAAATGCAAAATTTAGCTTCAGGAAAAATTAAGCTTTCAGGGCAAGGAGATTTTGTAAATTTTGATCCTGCATTTGTCCAAGCCGGCACGCTCTCCCTTTTTGGTGGGGCAACATTCTCCACAACGTCTAATGCCAACTTGCTCAACACCGGCACGATAGAAGGCTCTGGCACTTTATCTGTCGGCACAGGGTCATTCACCAACCAAGGTATTTTGATTCCGGGCGGTATCGCCACAACCGGCACGCTCACCATTGCTGGCAATGCCACGCTGTCCAGTGGCAGTGCGGAGCTAGATATCGTCAGCCCCGCTTTTCACGATAGCTTGCGAGTCACAGGCGATTTAACGACAGGCGTCAGCTTTAATTTGCGCCTGAATGGCACGGGCACGGGCATCAACAGCGGCGACGCATTTACGCTGTTGACTTCTGGCGGCGCAGCATCTGGCTCGCCAACTTTGACGAACAACATAACAAGCAAGTCATTTGGTTTGACCCTGCCCAGTGCCAACCCTGGCCGTTACGTTTTGACTGCCAACCTCGCTTTAGCCAATGGCATTTGGGATGGCGGCGGATTGACCTCGAATTGGGATGAGGCGGCCAACTGGTCTAACGATGTTTTACCAAGCGCGGGCACGATGGTCGTGCTTAACCCGGGCGGCTCAGGCGCGGGCTCGATTACGATTTCTTCAGGTTCAAACACGGCGGGTTTGTCGGGCTTGTTTTTAGATGCTGGAGACTCGATCTTTATTACGACCAATGGCTTGCTACCGCTGCCAAACGCTAATTTAAATGTGCTTGGCACGGTAAATCTCGCTGGCGGCATGCTCACAGCTAGTGCTCCCGGCGGGACATTTGGCGCATTTAATTGGTCGGGCGGCACCTTCAATGGCGCTGGCAATTGGAGCAGCATCAGCAGCACGATCGCAGGCACAGGCGCGCGCACCTTGGCCATGGCGCCAGGCGGCTCGTTGGCGCTTTCTGCAACGCTTTCTGGCGGAAGTTTGACATTGCAATCAGGCGTTTTGACCAGTATTTCTGGCTTCAGCGTGGACAGTGGCGCGACGCTGGCTTATTCAGGCGGGCTGCTCAACACGGGTGTGCTGACCAATAGCGGCCTTGTGCGTATCAACAGCGGCAATGTATCGCTGCCCGTTGTGCTATTTACAAACGGAACGTTTGAGATTGCAAACGGCGCAGCGCTTTCTTTTAGCAATGACGTTAATTTATCCAGTTCATCAAAAGTCACAGGTGGCACGTTCGTCGTTGCAGCAGGAAAAACCGTCACGAGTTTTGGCGCACTGAACCGAGGCGCTGGCTCCGTGACGCAGATTGGCGGCACGTTAGCAACACAAGGCGGGCTCGATACCGACGAGCTTATTTTCACCGGCGGTGGATCGCTGTCTGGTTCTGGTGGCACTCTGAAAGTGAATACGAAGTGGGACGATACCAATGCTATTGGCATAACTGGCTTTGACAACGTCACCATTTCGCAAGCTTCGGGTGATCTGAATATCCGCAGCAATTTGAACGTAGCCAATGCGATGCAACTCACGGCTGCAAATGGCCGCGTGCTCTCATCGAGTGTTGGCGGTATTATTGCTAGCAGCGTGAATGCTAATGCCTCGGGCGATGTGCAGCTGAGGATCAGCGGGCCCGGCAGCGTTACAGTGGCTGCGGCTAGCACGGGTGGCAATATTGCGCTGGGCATGGGTAGCAAACTCGTTCTGGCAGGCTTGTCTACAGCGGCTGGCAAGACAGCGCTGGTGGAGGCGGCGGGAGATGTGGGGCAAATTGCAGCGATCACGACAGCAGGCAAATTAGAGTTTGATTTGAACGCTTCCAACGCGAAAGCTAATCTGACCTTGACAGATACCGGCAATAATTTCGGCCAAGGCATCACGGTGATTGATGCCGATCAAGTGATTTTGAGAGCTGCTGCGGCATCGCCCTTGGTGGTGTCAGGCCAGATGGCGCAGCTGCAAGCTTTCGGGGGCAATGTGCAGCTAGGTGCAAGCGCCTCGACGCTAAGCGTCAGTGGCGCGCTGACAGTTGTGGCGAGCAGCAATATCACGCAAGGGGCAGTTCTTAATATCGCAGGCAATACCGATCTCACCTCTACCGCTGGGAGCATCGTGCTGCCCACAGCCAGCACCTATGGCGGCTCAGTGAAGCTATTGTCTGGCGGCTTGTCTGAGATCAACAGCAACGGATCCTTGACTTTGGCGCAAGTCAGTGCGCAGAATTTCACTGCAAAAGCAGGTGGAGACATCACGCAAACCGGCGCAGTCATCGTCTCAGGATTGTCTACCTTTTTGGCTACAGCAAAAAATATCATACTCAATAACTCGGGCAACAACTTCGGTGCTGTGCAAGTTGTCGATGCGGCTATATTGCAGATCAACGATCTCAACAGTCTGACGATGGATGGCCAAGCCACAACGAGTGCAGCTGTCACATTTGGCGGTGATATTGCGACCACGTCGTTCATCACGCCCGATATGAGCTTGACTGCATCGGGCGTGAATGCCAACGTAACGATGGGCGTGAGCGTGTCTGGCGCAACGAGCTTCAACACCATTGCAGCGGGCAATTACAACAGCATCAATTACAAAAATGCCAGTATTAATCAAGGCAACTACAGCCCGATTGATGCGACCGGTGCTGTGGTGATTGAGCAGGGTGGTGCGATCAATTTTTCTAGTTCTGTCAAAGCAGCTTCGCTCAATGTGAAAGCAGGCGGCAATGTGTCGCAATCGGCTGCCCTAGAAGTGGGCGATGTCTCCGTTAATGCGGCAGGCTTTGATATCTTGCTGACCCATTCGGGCAACAAGATCAGTCAATTGAATGCAGCGGGCAAGAATGTATCGCTGACTTCCTTGGCTTTCGTCGATCCCAATATTGCTGCCACAGGCAATGTGGTGATCAATGCGGCCGGCATCAACCAAGGTGTCGGAAAAACGATCCAAGCGATTGCATTTTTTGCCGTGACCAATGGCGACGTTGGCCTGACGGGTGCGAACAAACTTGGCAGCATGACGGCGACTTCGCTTGGAAACATTCAGGTCAATGATGTAGGAAGCAGCTTGGTGCTCAATGGCTTGCAAGCAGGTAGTGCGGGCAGCATCAATCTTTCCAGCGCAGGCTCGCTGGTGCAGGGCAGCGGCGCAATGATTGCCAACAAAGTCAATTTCAGCGCTGCCGCAATTGGATCGAGCGGCGCAGGAGCAATTGAACTCAATGCTGCCAGCGGCGTGAGCTTCAGTGCCACCAGCGGCGATGCTTATGTGCGCAACAGCAACAACAACAGCAATTTGCATGAACTAGCCGGGGCAAGCGCGGCAGGCACGCTGCATTACGAGACGACAACGGGCAGTGGTTACCAAGTCACAGGCGATATCAATGCCGTTAATGTGGAGCTCATCAGCGCCGCCTCTTTGACTATTGGTGGCGCGAATACGCCCGTATTGGTGCGCGGCAGCAGCGCTGTGCTGCTTGAAGCAGGCATGATCACAGTGGGCAGCGCAACGGGCACGCAATCAAGCGCGGTGCGTTCAGGGGGCAGCCTCACGATCAATTCTTTAAGCGATGTGAACATCTTGGGCGGCAGTGCGACAGGCGCGTTTGCTTCGGTAGAGGCTAGTGGCCCAGTCAACGTCTCGGCACAGGATGTGCTGCGCGTGGATGGCGGCTCAGGCGCAGGCGCTTATGCGCGGCTTGATCCCACTGGCAACAACCCCATGGACGTGACTGTAGGCGGCATCAATTTGCAAGGCGGCGCTGGCGCGGGTGCGTATGCGGCGATCGTCTCGGATGGCAACATCGTGCTCAATGGGCCACTGCTTTCCATGGTTGCTGGCAGCGGGCTTGATGCAGACGCCGTGGTGGTGAGCAATTTTGGTCGGATCACACCACCGGGCAATTGCAATGGCTGTGTGAATTTGAATGTCACCCCGCTGGGCAATGGCGTATTAAATACAGGTTTGTTTGAGGGCGCCACCTTCGTTAGCCAAACAAGCACGACCAGTGGCGTAGGCACGCAGCTTGTTCAAATTGCGGTCGTGCTGACGGATGCACAGCGAGATCCTGAAGACAGGCGCGATCAGCCGCCGGAGATTGTGGTGGAAGGCGTTGTTTGCCCTTAGCGCTACACTCATCGCGGCTCTTTGGGCTGCCCTGAATGCGGTTGCGCTAGCTTGCGCGAGATAGCGCTTGCGCAGCACAAGATGAGAGGGGCCAATATCCTAGCCGCATTTCTCAGCTAGGATATTGGCATGACACACGCTGATCTTCACCGCATTGAATGCGACCACGCGGGCAGCAGCCCGGGCACGCATCGGATGGCTTATTGGAGCTGGGGCTCACCCTATCACTCGCATGTGGTGCTGTGTGTGCATGGCATCTCCCGGCAGGGGCTGGATTTTGATGTGTTGGCGCAGCGGCTGATTGGTGCTGATGGAAAGCGCTGCCGCGTCGTGAGTGTAGATGTAGCGGGGCGGGGCATGAGCGACTGGCTCAGGGAGCCGGCGCTGTATCAAATACCGCAATATGCAGCTGATTTGGTGACGCTGCTCATGGCGCTCAAAGGCCAAGGCGCGCAGACTGTGGATTGGGTGGGCACGAGCATGGGCGGCTTGATCGGCATAGCCGTGACCGCGCAGACGGCGCTCCAGCCGCAACTCAAAAGCTTGATGCCGCGCAAACTGATTTTGAACGACGTGGGCCCGGTGGTGCAGTGGGCGGCTTTGCAACGCATCAGTGGCTATCTGGGCGCCGATAAGCGCTTTGACACGGAGAAAGAAGCTGTGGACTATATGTGGGAGCTATCGACGAGCTTTGGGCCGCATACGCCTGAGCAATGGCTGGCGCTTTCTAAGCCGATGATTCGCCCTGATTTCAAAGATGGGGGCGTGAAATTCAAGCTGCATTACGATCCCGCGATAGCTGCACCCGTGCGCGCCACCACGCCCGAGACTGCGGCGCAGGGCGAGGCGATGCTGTGGCAGCTTTATGACGCGATCACGTCTGAGACGCTGCTGATTCGCGGTGCAGAGTCTGATTTGATCAGCTTAGAGACGGCGCAAAAAATGCAAGCCCGCGGGCCGAAAGCAAAGCTGGTGCAGTTTGAAGGCGTGGGCCATGCGCCTACGCTGGTGCAAGCCGAGCAGACGCAAGCCGTGGAAGAGTTTGTCTTTGGCGCATGAAGCATTCTGAGAGCGCAACGCACCAACCCGTAGCTGCTGTTGCTGTTGCGGGAGAGACGTTTGCGGCAGACGATCTGGCGCAAGACGCGCAGCGGGGCAGAGCGCTGGAGCGAGCGAGGGCGTTTGCTGAGCCTTTGATTGCCAGCGAGACACTGGATACCGGAGAAAATACGCTTGCGCATGCCGATGCCGTGGCTAAGATTTTGCAAAGCATTGGCGGCTCGCAGGCCATGCAGGCTGCCAGCTATTTGGTCTATGCCTGCGAGCATTTGAACAAGCCAGAAGATGTGATTACAAAAGCCTTTGGTGCGAGCTACGCTACGCTGGCCATGGAGACGACGCGGCTCGTGCATATCCAGCGGCTCTCGCGAGCAGCTTCGTTGCAAGCAAAGGTGAGCCCAGGCGCAGCAAATCAAACGGAAAATATCCGCAAAATGCTGCTGGCTTTTTCGCGCGATTTGCGCGTGGTGATGCTGAGATTGGCTTCGCGCTTGCAAACCCTGCGGCACTACGCCGCTATAAAATCCGTAGCGCCCCGCGCAGTAGCTGCGGAGGCTTTGCAGGTGTTTGCCCCATTGGCTAATCGCCTCGGTATTTGGCAGATCAAGTGGGAGATGGAGGATTTTGCCTTCCGCTTTTTAGAGCCGGAGATGTATCAATCCATTGCCCAGCAGCTATTGGACAAGCGAATGGAGCGCGAGGAAAGCATGGCGCGGCTGTGTGATATCTTGCAAGAGGATTTGCGGGCGCAAGGCATTAGCGCCCAGGTGCAGGGCAGGCCCAAGCATATTTACAGCATAGTGCGAAAAATGCGCGGCAAGCAGTTGGGCTTTGACCAAGTGCTGGATGTGAGGGCAATGCGCGTGATCGTACCCAATGAAGCACTGGGCAGCGCTTCGGGTTCGGCGGCTTGCTATGCGGCGCTCTCGCGCGTGCATGAGCTGTATGCGCCCATCGAGGGCGAGTTTGATGATTACATCGCCAAGCCAAAATCCAACGGTTATCAGAGCTTGCATACCGTGGTGCGCGATGCAATGCAGCGGCCACTCGAGATACAAATTCGCACCGAGGCCATGCATGCGCATGCTGAAGTGGGCGTGGCAGCGCACTGGGCTTACAAAGAGGCGGGTGCCAAGGGCTATGCAGGCGTGAGCGCGGGCGGCGCATACGACGAGCATGTCGATGCAAAAATCGCCGTGCTGCGCCAGCTCTTGGCTTGGCAGCAAGATATCTCTGGCGATGCGGCAAGCAGCGCAAATGTCGGTGCGAGCACCGATGTGCTCGATGATCGCATCTATGTGCTCACGCCGGATGCCGCGATTGTGGATTTACCGCGCGGCGCGACGCCGGTGGATTTTGCCTACGCGCTGCATACAAACCTTGGCCACCGCTGCCGAGGCGCAAAAGTAGATGGCCACATGGTGACGCTGGCGACGCCGTTGGCCAACGGCCAGACGGTGGAGATCACAGCGGCAAAGGAAGGCGGGCCATCGCGCGATTGGCTCAATCCTGAGCTGCATTTTTTGGCCAGCCCGAGAGCGCGCGCCAAAGTGCGGGCTTGGTTCAATGGCCTGCAGCTGGAGGAGACGATTTCCAGCGGCAGGCAGGCGGTAGAAAAACTGCTTCAGCGCGAAGGCAAGACCGCTTTGCGCTTTGAGGATTTGGCGGCGCAGCTGGGCTTTAAGACCGCTGAAGCCTTGTTTGAAGTAGTGGGCAAAGATGAATTTTCCCTGCGCACGATTGAGCAATTTTTGCGGCCTACAGCCACCGAGGCGATCAGTGAAGACGAACAGGTGTTGCTGCGCACCAGCCGCGTTGCAGAGAAAATTGCATCTTCGCAGAAGGCCAGCTCGGGCAGCGTGTTGGTGGTGGGCGTGGATAGCTTGCTCACTCAGCTCTCCAAATGCTGCAAGCCTGCGCCGCCGGATGCCATCGTGGGATACGTGACGCGCGGGAAGGGCGTAAGTATTCACCGCGCTGGCTGCTCTACGTTGGCTAGTTTGGTAAAAAAAGAGGGTGAGCGGCTTGTGGATGTAGCGTGGGGCGCTACGAAATCAGGAGCGAGCTACAGCGTAGATGTGCGCGTGATTGGCGATGAGCGCGGCGGGCTGCTGCGCGATGTAAGTGAAGTTTTTTCTAAAGAAAAAGTGCCGGTGAAAAGCGTGCAGCAGCATGTCTCGCATGGCAGCAGTTTGATCACGCTGACGGTGGTGGTCACCGATGCAGCTCAGTTGGCCAAGGTCTTGGCGGGAGTCGCGCACGTGCAGGGCGTGGAGAGTGCGCGGCGTATTTGATGGGTTAAATGTTTAGCGTCGGGCGTAAAAGCAGGACGCTAAATGAGGTCTTAAATCCTCGACAATACAGTTTATGAATAATACCGCAACTGTTCCAGCCGCTGCCGCCGCCTCTGTCTCCGCCACATCTGCATCTGCATCTGCATCTTCATCTTCATCTTCATCTTCATCTTCATCCGAGCGCCCCGCTTTGCCGGATCATCTCTCGATTGACCCACGCAGCCCGCATTACGCTCCTGCGGTGCTGGAGCATGCCATTGGCATCACGTTCAATGGCAAAGAGCGCTTTGATGTGGAGGAATATTGCATCAGCGAAGCCTGGGTAAAAATCCCGGCTGGCAAAACAGTGGATCGAAAAGGGCGTCCTTTGCTCATTAAGGTGAAGGGCAAGGTTGAGGCGTTTTATCGCTAGTTTTTAGGTGTTTTCGGGGTGTAGCCGGCATGGAATATGCGCAGGGTGCTATTGTTTTGGTAGTGTTCTCGTTGGCATAGCTTGGCGCTCTGTGGCCTTCGATGACCGCCTGCGCTTGGGGTATCCCACTTCGTTCGTGTCCCCCGAGCTGGCCTGCGGCTGGCTCTCCGCCTTGACCTCACTGCGCGAGATACCCCAAGCGCAGCCGGCCATCAAATGCCGCGGTGAGCGAAGCGAGTCCCAATCGTGGCGTGTTGAGCAGCATCAACGTAGCCGGCCTTTCACGTGAAGATTTTTCGGAAAGCCAACAGGCCACGAGGCATGAGGTATTTCGCTCGGCTGATGTTGCGTATCTCGCTCCTGAAGACGAGCGGAAAGCCTCTTGCCTTGCAGCCGCTCGCACCGATAATCCATCTTCAGCGCACCCAACAGCCCATCAACGAAGAAGTGATCAGTATGCGAACGCTATGAATTAAGTAGCACGCTACGCAATGAATACGCCGGCAATATGCCAAAAACAGCATAAAAATGCCTCGCCCGAGCTTGCGGCTATAGTTAAACACGGACTGAACACAAGGAGCTATTGATGGCATCAAGGAAACCCGCTTCTCGCAAAAGCTTAAGCGATGCGCCCGGAAATTATGCGCTGATCACCGGCGCGTCATCGGGCATTGGCTTGGAGCTCGCCACACAGCTTGCTGCCAAGGGCTTTGATGTGATCCTCGTGGCTCGCCGTGTGGATAAATTGCAAACGCTGGCCACCGAGCTGGCCGAAAAGCATGGCATTCAAGCGCGTGTGGCGGCAGCGGATCTGACGCAAGCTGCCTCAATCCAAAATCTCGCCACGCTGCTGGAAAAGCAAAATTTGAGCATCCGCGTGCTCGTCAATTGCGCAGGCGTGTTGCACCAAGACGCTTTCGTGAATATGCAGGCCAACCAAATCCAGCAGATGATGGATCTGAACATCAGCGCGCTGACTGGCATGTTGCATGCCGTGCTACCGATGATGCAGCGGACCGTGGGCGAGCATGGCGGCAAAGCACATGTGTTAAACGTCGCTTCTATTGCCGCCTTTCAGCCCATTCCCATGCTCGCGGTATATGCAGCCAGCAAAGCTTATGTGCTCTCGCTCTCAGAGGCGCTGGCCGAGGAGCTACAAGGCAGCGGCGTGAGCGTTACTGCGCTTTGCCCTGGCATCACGGCCACCAACATGCTCACACAGGCCAAGAGCGCAAACGACAAGCTCAGCCAACTGCCGCACTTTCTGATCGCAGACGTCAAGGAAGTGGCCAGCACGGCGCTTGAAGCCATGCTGCGCGGCGACGCGATCTGCGTGCCTGGCGCGGTGTACCAGCTCGGTGCGCTCGCCTCGCGCTCCGCGCCGAAATGGTTGGTGCGCAAAATGGGTGGGCTCATGGGTCGCAGGGCGGTGTGAGCATGGCTATCTCGCCAACTTATCCCATCGGCACGCCCGGCCAAGCTTGGGGCGTTGAAGAAAAAGCGCATTGGCGCGCGCAGCAAGTGCGTCAGCGCAGCTATGCGAATGACGTACTCGGTGCATTGGATGCACTGCACGATCGGTTTGATGTGGCCAGCTATGGCACTGCGGCGTATGGCGACGAGCGCTTTGCATTGATGGCAGCGCGCAGCCGCGATTGGGGCGCGAATTTGCCTTGTGTGTTGATCACGGGCGGCGTGCATGGCTGCGAGACGAGTGGGGTGCAGGGGGCTTTGCGGTTTTTGGCGGCGCATGCTGATCGCTATGCGGGCCAAGTGAATTTGCTGGTGGTGCCTTGCGTGAGCCCGTGGGCTTATGAGCGTGTGCAGCGCTGGAATTTTGATGCGGTGGATCCGAATCGGGCGTTCCGTGCGGGCAGCGGCAGCGATGTGCAAGAGGCTGCCGCTTTGATGCGGCTTATCTCTGAAATGCGCAGCGAGCATGGCCCATTTGCCATGCACATGGATTTGCACGAAACCACCGACACCGATGAGTCCGAATTTCGCCCTGCATTGGCAGCGCGAGATGGCAAACCGTTTGAGCCCGGGCACGTTCCCGATGGCTTTTATTTGGTGGACGATGCAGCCAATCCGCAGAGCGCCTTCCAAGCGGCGATCATCGAAGCCGTTGCACGAGTGACGCATATTGCACAAGCGGATGCGAAAGGCGAGATCATCGGCTCAAAAGTCGTCTCGCCCGGCGTGATCGAATATGCCATGCAGGAGCTCGGGCTGTGCGCCAGCGCCAGCAGCGCAAAGCTCACCACCACGACCGAGGTGTACCCAGACAGCCCGCGCACCACGCCCGAGCAATGCATCGCAGCCCAGGTGGCTGCGGTGTGTGCAGGAATCGATTTTTTGATTAAAAACGGCAGGCAGCCGGCATCGAATATGCGCGGAGTGCTATTGAATTAATAGCGAGCAAAAGAGCGCAGAAAGCGTATTGTGATACCGCTCCAGCATTTTTTTCTGCGTCTCAAACACAGTGCCCGATGCCATGCCGCCTGCCATTTGGTCGCGCAGCGTCTCGTCCCCCTGCGCTGCAAGCAAAGGGGATACACTATAGGGCTCTGCAGTCGTTTGCTTTCCACCGCTGCAGTAAGGTGCGTTTCGGATATTTTGTACCCGACACTTACCGCTACACCACCCCTCTAATTGGGCCGGTGTTTGAGCGGTCATACTTTCCCCCCGGTAAGCTGGCGAACATTGGAGGCCGAATGGCCAAAGAAGAATTAATTGAAATGCAAGGCAAGGTCGATGAAATCCTGCCGGATATGCGCTACCGCGTTACCCTAGAAAACGATCACAAGCTCATTGCCTACACTGGCGGCAAAATGCGCAAACACAGCATCCGCATTCTTGCGGGTGATAAAGTCACCGTTGAAATGTCGCCCTATGATTTATCTAAAGGCCGCATTACCTTCCGTCACATTGAAAATCGCCAACCGCGCGTTGGCGGCCCAGCATTTTCTGGACGACGTTAAAATCCCTTCCATATCTAGTACACTAGATGGTTAACCTGTGTCAGGCATCCGCCAAGCACGTTTTTTGAGAAAGACTCGTTATGAGCAACAAACTTTATGTAGGCAATCTCGCCTACACCGTGCGCGATGAAGACCTGCAGCAGCAGTTTTCGGCTTTTGGCCAAGTGCAATCCGCAAAAGTGATGATGGACCGCGAGAGCGGCCGTTCCAAAGGCTTCGGCTTTGTGGAAATGGGCAGCGCCGATGAAGCGCAAGCTGCCATCGCTGGCCTGCATGGCCAAAACGTTGGTGGCCGTGACCTCACAGTCAACGTTGCCCGCCCAATGGAAGCTCGCCCACCGCGTACCGGTGGCGGCGGCTACGGTGGTGGCGGCGGTGGTGGTGGTTATGGCGGCGGCGGTGGCGGCGGCGGCGGTGATCGCGGCGGCTACGGCGGCGGTGGTGGTGGCGGCGGTGGCCGTCGTTATTAAGTTCTGCTGATCTGCATCACGCAGACAACACAAAAACCGTCTCATTTGAGGCGGTTTTTTTATGCCTAATCGTTATGTAGCCGGCGCAGAATCTGCGTGAAGCGCTATTGAATTGATAGTAAGAAGCGATGCGTTTGCAGCGAGCTGCGATAGCGCTCCAGTATCTGCGCCTTAGCGCAATGCAAGTAGCTCGCCTGCATGCTCACGCGAATCATCAGCTTGGGGATGCGTGGCTTGCCAGCCAAGGCGTCTGTGCAAAGCTGGCGCAGCACTTCGGTATGCGAATCGTTCATGCCAGAAATAATAACCTGCGGCAAGTTTTGAAGGCGCTTTGGGCAGTTCTCCGTCATAGCATCTGCGCAGAGTGCTATAAAATAAATAGCGATCAGGTGCGCCCTAAGCTCACGTCGCTACCCATTTCTGCTCCCCCAGCGCACGAAAGCGCTCAATCGTCTGCTCAATTGCAGCCGTGTCCAAAGTCGCCACATTCACCACCGCATGCAAGCCAATGCCATAGGCGTAGCGGCGATCAATTTCAAAGCGCTCCGGCGGCGTGGGCAGGCTTTGCATGAGTTCAGCTTCGAGCGCATTGCGGGCTTGGGAATAGGTCTGCCCATTCAAACAGGCGTAGTGCTTTTCGGGCACGAACTCCATACGAACCATCCGCAGGCCTCCCGGGCGCGTGCGCGGGATCAAATGCTTCGTCCAGCGCCTCTCATAAGTCTCGCCCGCTGCTTTCAGCTTGGCATCAATGGTTTCATAGGCTTGGTTGCTCGCCATATCGCGCTTGGCCGTCGCGCTGGTGATGAATTCCGCATTCCAAAGCGTGAAGCGATCCAACCCCGGAAACACCACATCCACCCAAGCATGCAAACGATCCGGCTCATCTGGGTCAATCAAAAGATGATCAGAATCAAACAGCGTCGAGCCCGTGTGCAGCGCATGGCGCAGCATGCGGCCTTGCAGCGCAATCACACGAGCTCGCCGCCGATGGCGCGGCAGGCTCACGAAAGGGCGAATGGCGCGGCGGGATGTAGAGCGGCGGGGCATGGCGGGCTTCTTAAAACAATTCAGAATGCGTGCCCGCTCACACACACCACCATGCCACTGGGCGGCTGTTCGCTCAAGCTGTAAATCAGCAGAAAGTCTCCACCGATATGGCATTCGCGATAGCCTTCCCAATCACCTTTAAGCGCGTGATCCAGACATTCCGCGCCAAGAGGGGCATCGTTGTTGATCAAAAGAGTCATCGCTTCTTGAGCCGCCGCATGTCGTAGCGGCCAGAATGCTCCAAGCGCGTCCAATCTTTCACAAAAGCTTTGGAAAAATCAACCGCTCTAGGTAGATTAGCGCGTTTGCTACTTGCTGGTTTGCTTTTCAAGTTCATCGAATACTTCTTTGGCATTCTTGTAGCGAGCGCGGCGCGATTTGATGATTTGTTCGGCTTCAGCCATCGCAGTGCGAGTCGTCGCGTTTGGCACCTTGATCTCAAATGGCAGCTTGCGCTCATCTGCCACGCGCATCATCAGCAGGCGAATCGCATCAGAAATAGACAAACCCATCGCCTCCAGAGCCACAGCAGCGCGGTCTTTCGTGGCCGTATCAATGCGGGCGCGAACGTAGGTGTCAGCGGTGATCATGTGAAGCTCCTGAGGTCAAACAAACAGCTTTGATTGTAGTCTTCTTGTGACTACAAATTTGCATTGCTGAGCTCACTTGATTGGAGGAAAAGGGCATGGACTTCATCATTTAACTGTTTTATTATACAGTCAATTGCAAAGAAAATCATTAGACTGCCAGCAAATCCAAAGTGAAATATCGAATCAAATTTAGCGATCAGTCAATGCAATATGCGCGAAGTGCTACTGGATATGTAGCATCTACTCAAAATTCAAAAACGCAGATCAGGCCTTCTTTTTAACCAGCTTCTTCGGCGAAGCAGGTGCAATACCCGGCACTTTCAAGCCAAAAGCCTTCGCCATGCGCTACGCGCGGTCAGCGGAATCTTTCAAGGCCTTTTGCAGCGCCTTGGGCGAAAGCCTTAATTGGCTAAGGGGATTCGTTGCAGTTTGAGCCATGGTTTGGGTTCCAGAATATTCAGAATGCCATCAGCGAAAGAGGCGATCATTTTCGCTTGGCTCAAGCCGCCTTCTTCAACTTCAGCTTCACCGTGTAGCCCAGCTTCGCAGTCACGTTCACCAGCGCATCCAACGTGAATTTCTCTGTGCGGCCTTTGACGAGATCGTTCATACGCGGCTGCGTGATGCCCGAGAGCTTGGCAGCTTCAGCTTGAGTGATGCCCAGCTTGCTGATAATGCGGCGGATATGGATCGTCAGGTCAGCGCGGAGCAAAAGGTTTTGTGCCTCGGCCTCGGAGAAGCCGAGGTCTCGAAAGACGTTATCGCTGCCGACAACGATGCTCAATTTTTCTTTCATTTGCGTTCTTTCTTCGTTCTTTCAGCAATCAGGCTTGCAAAGCGGCTCCGAGCCAATTCAATATCTTCAGGCGCGGTCTTCTGAGTTTTCTTGACGAAAGCATGGAGCACATAAACAGATTCTGAAAACTTTGCCACGTAAATCAACCGATATTGATTTCCCTTGCGCACCTTGATCTCGTAAACGCCTGCGCCGACGCTCGCCATCGGTTTGAAATTGGTCGGCATTTCGCCAGCTTGCACAAACCTTAGCTCTCTGCCAAGCAACGAGCGTGCATCTTGAGGAAATTCGCGCACTGCACTAAGAGTGGTTTCGAGCCATTGAATGCGTTTCACTTTATATCAGTTTTGATAATTTACGTGAATACTGTATTTGATAACAGTATTCATCATTCATCAAGACAAAAATGGCATATCGCCGGCACGAAACCTGCGCAGAGCGCTACCTAATTAGTAGCAAGCCATCCTCAAAACTCAGACCCCGGCTGCTGCAAAAACGCAAGCTCTTCCGCTGTCGATTCCCGCCCCAGAGTTGCGTTGCGATGCGGGTAGCGGCCAAAGCGATGGAGAATGGCCAAGTGCTGGCGTTCAAAATCGAGGTTGTTTTCTAGGCCGGGCGCGGCAAACAGGCGCAGGGCCTCCTCATGCACGACGAGCGATTCGCTGTGCATATAGGGGATGTAGGCAAAGCGGCGCTGCGCGACTGGAAGCTGCGCATCATCGCCGCGCGCCACGAGCTCCTGCGCGAGGATCAGAGCCAGCGCGTCTTGCGCAAAGGCGCGCGCCCCATGCACCAAATGATCGCGCCACACATTGCGCGAAAACTGATCCAACACAATGATCTCAGCAAGCCGCCCCGCAGGCGAGCTGCGCCAGCCAAACAACTCACAGCGCGCGCCCGCCTCCAGCACCGCGCCAAAGCGCTGCGCGATCAACGCATCCAGCGCCGCATCTTTGGCGAAATGCTGCTTCTCGGTGAGTTCGGTGAACCAGAAGTGGAGGATGTGCTGACCTGAAGTAGCCGACTTGTTTGATGCGGGTTTCACTTGAAATCCTTAAAAGCTAAAAATTCCTAGCATCGATGCCGCTTCAGTGCTTTTTCATAGCTCGAAAGAAACGTATGTATTGTGTTTGCTTTGCTAATAATCGCGCGAGGGGCGTCTATTCTGTTGTAGCCATCAGGGTACTTTTGAGACAACGAATAGTGGGTGTGAGCATAAAATCTACGTTGTTTGGTTAAATCTTCTAGCAAACTGATAAACGCATCGATAGTCGGTGTAACAAGCGGAGACGCTTCGACTTTCTTGAGCCCCTTAAAGCCTATAGCTGATAGGATCATCTTTTCAAAGTTGTCGCGGTAGTGAAAGCCATAAGTTCGTTTCACATACTCGGTCTTGATACGCGCTACCGTTGTGGCATCCAGCGCGAGGCGCGACGCACTGTCAAAGACTATTTGGTCAAGACATTGTTCAACCCAGCCACAAAGCTCCAAAATACAAGACTTGCAACATAAGTCCTGTAGTCGTGTGTTCCCGCTCGCAATAGCTTGATTGAAAGTCGCATCAAGTTGTGCGAGATTGTGCAAGAGATCTACGTTCGCTAGCATGCTCACTTGAATGCTTTTATTGCTGCTGACACTCGGTCTTTGACTTTAGTGGCGGAGCTTGTATCGGTCTTTGCGTCTGAACTCGATAGAGCATAGTCGTCTCTAAGCTTTGCGAACTGTCTTATCAGGATTACTTGGTTCATTGCTTTGACGCCGCTCAAATTCACGTGAATGCCAACCATTGCAGCTTCGATAAGTGCGTATGTGATTGCCACTTCGTCATTCAATATCACTCGATTGACTTGCTCAGTGACTTTAAGAAACTTGGAACGAAACTTATCAAGTTCTTGAGCTTTTAGGAAACGGTTCACACGCATGAAGTCGTTGAGGTGATTTGGCAGGCTTCCCTTAAATTTACTCAACTGCTGGGTTGACACTAGATCCGCAAGTGCAAAAAATCTCAGCAAAGTTTCGACACTGCGAAAACGTTTTCCATTTGCTGGCAATTGCTTTTTGATTAGCTTCCAATCATCTGAACCATCTAGTTCCCTTAGCAGATCATTAAGCGGCCCCGAAAAAACACAATTCCGAATTTCTTGCTTGTTAAGCTTCTGTCCACCTGAATTTAGTCGGGAAAAAATAGTGAACAAGTATTCAGAATGCTCTTTCTTTTTAGAGTCACACCTAATGACCGTTAAAGGAACAGACAAATTTTGCACTCGGCGATACAGGACTTGTTGCTCTTTTGTGCCATCGCGAATTTCATGGTTCGTATAGCCTCCGAGTAAAGGATCTACGTCTTTCAACCGAGGTAAACGCCATTCAACGGTTGGATCCAGAAACCTGACTATTGAACTCATTCGCTGGAGACCATCGATAACTTGTCGTGTTTCAGTAGCAGCGTCTAAGCTGAAGCACATGCTCGGGATGGGTAGCTGTTTCGTCAATGAGTCAATAAATCGACCTTGTTCGGTCTTTAGCCAAACCACTTCCCGTTGAAACTTGGGTTGGATTTCAAGGCTTCCATCTTGATACAGGCGCATCAAGTCTGCGCATGATCTCAAATCGTTAAAAGCAATGATGCCATCTGGCGGTTGTACGTTAGGCAAATCGTCTTCTGCGTCATCTTGTTCAACTATTTTTTTGCTCATATGGCGTTTGCTCAGATTATTTCAAAAGTGAAGTTTTTTTGCTCAAAAATAGCAATTTGCCGTGGTAGCTATGTCAACACAGATGGCTCTCTCAAGTTTCCTTTGAAAGCCATATTTTTCATTTGTAGTTTGACATGTGACCGAAATCAACGTTTTTGCTGGCGTGCTGCACGTCGATGCCGACCAAGGCGCCGCTGGCGTCGTAGTCGAACACGATGTCTTCGCGCACTTCGTCGGAGTCCACGGATGCACGGTCAGCCAAATAGATGTAGAGCGAATCGGTGTCTTGGTGATATGCGAGCTTCATCAAGCCGCCTTCCTGAATTCCAGTGGCAGCAAGCCTTCTTTCTTGGCATCGAGCAAAACTATTTCCACTATCGTGCCGTCTTCGGCGTAGCTGATGTTGGTGTGCCAGCCTTGCGAGACTTCGCGCACGATGGGTTTGTCGGCCACGCGGATTTGCAGGATGTCGTCGTCTTCGAAATAGGTGGATTTCATGAGCCTTGGCTCCAGTGATGCATGATGGTCTTGACTACAAACACATTGTCCACCACAGCGGCCACGCAAAGCAAGTTGTCTTCGCGTCCGGCGACTTGCTTGTAAACCCAATGGTGACCGTTACCTGCGTCTTTGTCGCTGCCGGTTTCGATGATGTCAAGCAGCAGGGCGTCGTCAATGCTTCGCTCTTGCATGCGCAGGCGCGCGTGGCGCGTGACGATGACTTCGAGCTGAAAACGCTGGCTGAACATTATTTCGCCCAAGTGTCTTTCAAGCCGGTGATCTTGTTGAGCACGACTTTGCCGTCTTTGTGATCTACGCGATCCGCTACGAAATAGCCGTGGCGTTCGAATTGAAATTTTTCGTCGGGGGTAGCGCTAGCGAGCGTCGGCTCGACGTAGGCTGTAATGGTTTTTAGGCTGTCTTCGTTGAGGGACTCTAGGAAATCTTTGCCGCTAGCGTCGGGGTGTTCGGTTTTAAAGAGGCGGTCATACAAGCGGATTTCTGCGGTGACTGCATCGTGTGCGCCGACCCAGGTGATGACGCCTTTGACTTTGATGGCGTCGCTGCCGGGGGTGCCGCTTTTTGTGTCTTTGATGACTTTTGCCGACACCGATATTGCGTGGACTGCTCCTGAATTGATAGCGTCTTGGGTTGAGCCTTCTGGATAGGTTGCGCCTGTGACTTCAATGACATAGCCGTATTTGAGGCGGACTTTGTTGCCGGGGACCAGAGCGCCATCCGCGCCAAACCGGGGCGGATAAAGCCTGAAGAAGCCTTTGCTAGGGATTTCTTCGTAGTCTGTGCGCTCGATCCAGACTTCTTTGCCGAGCTTGAAGTTGCGTTTTCCTAGCTCGGGCAGGTGAGGGTGAACAGGGGCGCTGCAATCTTCAAGATGGCTTGCGCTGCCGAAGACTTCTTCCCAGTTGGTGAGGATGAGCTTGAGCGGCTCTAAAACGGCCATGGCGCGGGGAGCGGTTGGGTCTAGAGTTTCGCGCAGGCAGCCTTCGAGCGTTGAGTAGTCAATCCAACTGTCTGATTTGCTCACGCCGATGCGCTCGGCGAAGAGTTGCAGGCTTTCTGGCGTGTAGCCACGGCGGCGCAGGCCGACGATTGTTGGCATGCGGGGATCGTCCCAGCCGCTGACTTTTTTCTCGTTCACCAATTGCGCGAGTTTGCGTTTGCTGGTGATGACGTACGTGAGGTTGAGGCGGGCGAATTCGTATTGGCGGGGTTGCTGCTTGATGAGGCTTTTCAGAACGCGGCCGTCAGGCAGTGTTGTTGTTTCCATCAAGCGATCCATCAACCAGTCGTACCACGGGCGCTGCTCTTCGAATTCGAGCGTGCAGATGCTGTGTGTGATGCCTTCTAGTGCGTCTTCAATCGGGTGCGCGAAGGCATACATGGGATAGATGCACCACTTGTCGCCGGTGTTGTGATGCGTGGCGCGGCGGATGCGGTAGAGCGTGGGATCGCGCATGCTGATGATGGGGGAGGCGAGATCGACCTTTGCTCTTAAAACCATAGCGCCATCGGCATGTTTGGCGCCGGCCATCTCGCGGAAACGCTCTAAATTCTGCTCTGGTGTGCGGCTGCGGAAGACGCTGGGTGTGCCGGGATGGTTAAAGTCGCCACGGTTGGCGCGCATCTCTTCGGCGCTTTGTTCGTCAACGTAGGCCAAGCCACGCTCAATCAAATGCTCGGCGGCTGAATACATGAAGTCGAAATAGTTGCTCGCGTAAAGAGCAGTGTTGTCGCCATGTTTGCCCCATTTGAAGCCGAGCCAGCTGACTGAATCGATGATGGAATCGACGTATTCTTTCTCTTCTTTCTCGGGATTTGTATCGTCAAACCGGAGATTGCACACGCCGCTATAGTCTCGCGCTAAGCCAAAATTGAGGCAAATACTTTTGGCATGGCCGATGTGCAGATAGCCATTCGGCTCGGGCGGAAAACGGGTGATGATTGTTGAATGCTTTCCGCTGGCCAAATCAGCTTCGATGATGTGGCGCAAAAAATTGCTGGGCTTGATAGTTTGAGGAGCAGGTGAAGTAGATGCGGTCATGTCTTGATTTTAGGGCTCAGGGCAGCGTGTTTACAGCTTGATACCGCATTTGCAAAGCAGACGACAACGCCACCCCAGCGCGAACCGTTGAGAACGCACTGCTTTTCAAAGGAGATCATGATGAAAGCATGGATGACGACTGCCGTTTTGGCAGCAACGCTGGCCTCAGGTGCAGCGCACGCAGGCGATGTAAGTTGGACCGTGACTGTTGGCTCACCTCGCCCAGCGCCTCGGGTCATTTACGTACCGCCCCCAGTGATCTATCAGCTGCCGCCTGTGGTGTATCAGCCCGTCTATTACCCCGCGCCAGTGGTCTATCAACCGGTGTATCAACCTGTCTATCAACCTGTTGTCTATGCCCAGCCGGTGCAATATGTGCAGCGCATCCCGCCCGGCCATTTGAAGAAATGGCACAAGCACGCCTACAAGCATGGCTACGATGACGCGTACCGCCAAGGCTATCGTCATGGCCGGCATGACGATTGATGCGCCTCGAAAGAAACACATCAGCGCTTCGCTGAAGGCAACCGAATATTCGCAGCCAAGCCGCCTGTTGATGAGTTGTGCAGGCTGAAGCTGCCGCCTAGGCGCTGAATCGTTTTCTCGACAATGGCCAAGCCAAGGCCCGCGCCAGTGGCGGCTGTGCGGGCTACATCGCCGCGGAAAAAGGGTTTGGTGAGGTGTTTGAGTGTGTCCGGGTGGACTCCCGCACCATGATCTCGCACCTTGAGCAACACCCAGCCATCGCGCTCGCGCGCGGCCACATCGAGCTGGGTGATCCCGCTGGCGCCGGATTTGCCATACTTGCGCGCGTTCTCCACCAAATTCGTGATCACGCGGGTGAGCTCTACCTCATCGCCCATCACATGAAAGTCTGCTGGCAAATCGAGCTTCACTTGCAAATCTTCGGTTTGCTGCACAGCGAGCACACAGGATTCGATCACATCATTGAGCGCCACAGGGCGCAAATGCTGCTGATCGGTGGGGCGCGCGTAATCTAAGAATTTATCGATGATGGCATCAAGCTGCTCAAGGTCAGACACCATATGATTGCGCGCCACATCATCAGCCACGCTCATCTCTGTTTCGAGCCTGAGCCTTGCCAGCGGCGTGCGCAAATCATGCGAGATGCCGGCCAGCATCACGGCGCGATCCTGCTCAATCTTGGCGAGCTGCTCGGCCATGCGATTAAAACCTGCGTTGACCTCGCGGATCTCGCTGGTGACCGCATCTTCATTCAATCGGCTTGCATCAAAATCACCATCCTTCACGCGGCCAGCTGCAAACGAAAGCGCCTTGAGCGGCTTGTTGATCAGCCGCGCAATCACGGCAGCGCCGGCCAGCGAGAGCAGGGCGGCAATGCTGAGCCACACCAGCCATGCGCGACCGGGCACGGGAGCGAGCTTGGCCAGATCGGTTTGCAGCCAAAATTTTTCGTTGTCAATCCCAAATCCGACCCACAGGCCCTCCTCGCCATTGACCTTGCGAGCCAGCGTAGCGCGCTCGCCCAAGCGCACGCGCAGCTCCACCAGCACGCGCTGCATTTGTGTATCACCCTCAAAGCCCTGCACCACATCCACTGGCGTGCGCGCTACGACTTTTACGCCCTCAAGCTCAGCAAGCTGCTTGATCAGCGAGACGCGAGCAATCGCATCTGAATGCACCAGCGCTGCGCGGGAGAGATTGACGATTGAGGCGATTTGCTGGGCGGTTTGCGTGGCGCGCGGCTCAGATTCGAGCACGCGAAAAGTTTGCAGCCAAGCCACCACCGAGCCCACCAGCAGCAGCGCCAGCAGAAAAAATGTGCGCCAAAACAAGCTGAAGCGCACTTTGTTGATGGCGCCTTGCGGGCGCACATCCAGCGGGGCGGGCATCGTCTCTAGCGGCGCAGGGCCGGTGGGCATGGGGCTTGCGGCCATGCCAGAGGGCTGGCGGGATGGGGAGTGCAGCCCTTGCGGCAATGTATTGCTGCCCAAGCGTGCGCCCATGGGGCCGTCTAAGCCGTGGCCACCGATGATATGTTCGCTGGTGGTGGGCATAGGGTTGTGCGGTGCAAAAAATGATGCAAAAAAATGGCGGTGAAGTTAGGTGCTTAGCATACCTAACAACGCCGCCCCATATCAAGGTGATGACACGTTGATGCAGACAAGTATTGTGTCAATCAGTCTGTGGTGTTAGCTCAGCCGATTAACTCTTACCATCTGGCACAAAGACATATCCTACGCCCCACACAGTTTGGATATAGCGCGGCTGTGCCACATCGTTTTCAATCATCTTGCGCAGGCGCGAGATCTGCACATCCAAGCTGCGGTCAAACGGCTCAAATTCTCTGCCGCGCGCCAGCTGCGCCAGCTTCTCGCGCGACAACGGCTGACGCGGATGGCGCACCAGCGCTTTAAGCATCGCAAACTCACCCGTGGTGAGCGCGATTTCTTCGCCGCTTTTCTTCAAAGTGCGCTGGCCAAGATCAAAGTCAAAGGGCCCGAAATTCACATTCTCGCTCTCAGCCGATGGCGCACCGGGCGCTTCCATCGCAGGCCGACGGCGCAGCACCGCATGCACACGCGCCAAGAGCTCACGCGGGTTAAATGGCTTGCCCAAATAATCGTCTGCGCCCACCTCAAGGCCCACGATGCGATCCACATCTTCGCCTTTTGCAGTCAGCATGATGATCGGCGTGCGATCGCCGGAGGCGCGCAGGCGGCGGCAAATAGACAGGCCATCTTCGCCGGGCAGCATCAGATCCAGCACGATCAAATTGATCGGCTCGCGAATCATGGCGCGCGACAGCGCTTTGCCGTCTTCGGCCACGATCACTTCAAAGCCCTCTTGGGTGAGATAGCGACGCAGCAGATCGCGAATGCGAGCATCATCATCCACGACCATGATGCGGTCGGCAGATTTGTTCACGGATTGGTTCATGCGTTACTCCTATAAATATGTAACATGAGCGGAATGTACACGTATTTTTTAAACAAAAGGTGTGACAAATACCAAAAAAGCCTGATTTGTTACATACTTTGCGGCATTTATACAGTTTGAGGCCGCTTTTAAAATCATTTTCCGCAATTAGCCCCTCAGTTGGAGTTGCTACGTTCAATGGGTGTCAAGGCGCATGTGAAAAGTGTTACGCCGTATTTTGGACAAATTTCTCCACCCCAGTTAGGATGCAACCATGAACCAAAGCCTCTCGTCAACCCATTCATCCCTTCGGGCCCGCACTTCAAGCCGCATTAAGAGCGCTACTATTTTTATAGCACTCTGCGCAGGTTTGATGCCGGCTACAGCCGTTTTTTCTCAAAATATTCGTATGGAAACACCACAAAACGTCGTCTCGCTCCAAGCCCAAGGCAGCCTAGAGGTGCAGCAAGATTTGCTCACCATCAGCATGAACAGCACGAAAGACGGCACAGATGCCGCTACGGTGCAAGCCCAGCTGAAAGCCGCGCTCGATGCGGCTTTGACAGAAGCAAAAAAAGTAGCGCAGAGTGGCCAGCTCGACGTACGCACTGGCGCTTTCTCGCTGTATCCGCGCTATGCGCGAGATGGCAAGATCAATGGCTGGCAGGGCACGACGGAGCTCGTCTTAGAAGGCAAAGATTTCGCCCGCATCAGCCAGCTTGCCGGCAAGATCAACACGCTCACCTTGGGCAACGTGAGCTTTGGCCTTTCGCGCGAAGCGAGAGCCCGCGTGGAAGCAGAGGTCACAGCACAGGCGATTGAGCGCTTCAAAGCCAAAGCGCAAGAGATCAGCAAAGGCTTTGGCTTTGGCGGCTACACGGTGCGCGAAGTCAATGTGCAAGCCAACGATCAAGGCTTCGTGCCGCGTGGCCGCATGGTGGCGATGGAGGCCAAATCGATGTCGGCAGATGCAGCCGTACCCGTAGAAGCAGGGCGCAGCACCGTGCTAGTGACTGTGGCAGGTAGCGTGCAGATGAAGTAGTTTTTATGCGATTTGGGTGGTTTGCCGGCGTTTTTATTGCGTGAGGCGCTATTGATTTTGTAGTATTTGCCCTCGAAAGATTTCGTTTTGGTTGAAGCGGCCGCGAGGATAGCGGTTGGGGCTATTGCGTCTGCCTCATGTACCCTGCGCGGGATTAGCGGCACTTGCCGCAAGATAAGAAACCAAAACGCTTCGCATTTATTTAACCTGTGCTGCGAAAATCGGCAGCCTCAATAGCCCCAACCGCTATCCTCGCGGCCTGTCTGGTGTGCGGAAGATATTCGCATGCAAATGGCGGCAAATGCAAATATTGAGGACTTCCCTCGCATACGGTTCCCACAGGCCATGGAGCGCTAATCCTTCACCTCAAGAGTGCGTTACAAGGTACGATACAGCGGAGCGAGTACAAGCAACACACTATTGAGGAAATCCACATGAAATTTCTACGCACTGCATTCATCAGCCTCGCAGCGCTCTGGGCCTTCTGCGCCCACGCAGGAGAAGTATTTCTAGAAACCTTCAAATCCACCGCACTCGCCCGCGATTACAACTACACGATCTATCTGCCCGACAGCTATGCAAAAGACACCAAGCGCTACCCCGTGCTGTATTTGCTGCACGGCGCAGGCGGTAATGAAAACGAATGGATTGCCAAGGGCGGCTTGCGCGAGACGATGGATGCGCTGATTGCACGTGGCCAAATTCATCCGATGATCGTCGTGATGCCTGGTCATACGGGTGGCTGGTGGGTCGATGGCGCAAAAGACAAAGCTGAGACCGCGCTTATGAAAGAGCTGTTGCCGCATGCAGAGGGCAAATACCGCATTGATGCTTCGCGCGCCAATCGCTTGGTCGCAGGCTTGTCTGCTGGCGGCTATGGCGCCTTAAATTTGGTGATGAAGTATCCCCAGCAATTCGCCGCCACTGCTATTCTCAGCCCCGCCATTTACGATCCCGTGCCGCCCAACAGCTCATCAGCGGTGCGCAACCCACCATTCCAAAAAGATGGCAAGTTTGATGCAGATTTGTGGAAATCGCTCAACTACCCCACCCACATCGAAGCCTACAAAAGATCGGGCGTCATCGTGCCGATGTACATCAACTCGGGCGATCACGACACCTTCAGCATCGCCCTGCATGCCACCACACTTTTCGAGCGCCTTCGCTTTCATCAACCCAACGCGATTGAACTGCGCATTGTCAACGGGGATCATGAATGGATGGTGTGGCGCGATACGTTGCCGGACGCTTTGCTGTTTTTGAATGGCAAGATTTCTGGGGTGAAGTGATGCGCTGGTTTTTGATTTTTGTAGCGTTTTGGGCAAGTAGCCGGCGTGTTTATTGCGTGAGGCGCTATTAATTTTGTAGTGCTCGGCCGGTTTCTTTTTGTGGACAACGGCTACGAGGGTTGGGATTGCTTCGTCTGCCTCATGGTCCCTGCTCGCGAGTTTGGCGACACCCGTCGCCTGAGATAACGAATAAAAAACGCAAGCCTTTTTTGACGCTGTGCTGCGAAAATCGGCAGCCGCAGCAACCCCAACCCTCGCGGCCTATTCGCGATTCAAAAGATGTTTGCTCGCCGATGGTGGCTATAGCAAACATTACTTGTGCTCTACAGTCCATGGCACGCCAACGAAGCAAGCCAATAAACCAAGCAGACATGCAAGCCATGAAACACCAGCATTTACCGTAAGCGACCAGTCAGTCACACGCAAGCTCCGGTTGGTTTCACGTCAGAGCAAGGCAAGAGCCGTTTTGCACAATCGCTTCACGCCTAATTTTGGGCGAAGATCATGACGGAGACAGCGCACATGGCAACAGACATTACAAACAACGTTCGGGAACGATCCCGCCCGATGACGCAAGAAGAGAAAAAGGTGATTGCCGCCTCTTCTGCGGGTACCATTTTTGAGTGGTACGACTTCTACCTCTATGGTGCGCTCGCCGCCATTATCGGAGCGCAGTTCTTTACCGCATTCCCGGAAAACACCCGCAACGTGTTTGCGCTCTTGGCCTTCGCAGCCGGCTTCATCGTGCGTCCGTTTGGCGCCTTGGTCTTCGGCATGTTGGGCGACATGATCGGCCGCAAATACACTTTCTTGATGACGATTGTCATCATGGGCGTATCCACCTTCTTGGTGGGCATTTTGCCCAACTACGAAAGCTGGGGCACAGCTGCTCCCATCATCTTGATCTTGCTGCGCATGGCGCAAGGCTTGGCGCTCGGTGGTGAATATGGTGGCGCGGCGATTTATGTGGCAGAGCATGCTCCAGCGAATCAGCGCGGCTATTTCACTGCTTTCATTCAGACCACGGCGACTTTGGGCTTGTTGCTCTCGCTCATCGTGATTTTGTCTGTGCAAGGCTACGTTAACGGTAACTACCCCGACGTGGCCCTGATGAAGGATGGCGTTGCAGTGTTGCTTCCTGATGGCAAGCCGTCCATGGTCAAGGCGTTTAACGCTTGGGGCTGGCGCGTTCCGTTCATCGGCTCAATCTTCTTGCTCGCGATTTCACTGTACATCCGTTTGCAGATGAACGAGAGCCCAGCTTTCAAGAAAATGAAAGAAGAAGGCCGCACGTCTAAAGCGCCACTGTCTGAGGCTTTCGGTAATTGGAAAAATGGCAAGCTCGCCATCATCGCCTTGCTCGGCTTAGTTGCTGGTCAAGCTGTGGTTTGGTACACCGGCCAGTTCTATGCATTGTTCTTCATGCAAAACGTGATTAAGGTTGACAGCTTCACCGCCAACGTGATGGTCGCTTGGTCGCTGATCCTGGGCACCGGTGGCTTCTTGTTCTTCGGCTCGCTCTCAGACCGCATTGGCCGCAAGCCAATCATCTTGGTTGGCTGCTTGTTGGCTGCGATCACCTTCCTGCCCGTGTTTAACTTGCTCACCAAGACCGCCAACCCAGCGATCTATGCAGCACACCAAACACCAGTTTCGGTGAAAGTGTATGCAGAAGATTGCTCGTTCCAGTTCAACCCGACCGGCACAGTGAAATTCAGCTCGTCTTGCGATATCGCTAAGGCTCAGCTGGCTCGCACCTCGGTAAACTACAACACGATCGAAGGCGCGCCTGCCGGCACGCTGGCTGTGGTGAAAGTTGGCGATACTGAAATCCAGTCGTATGACGCAGGCAAGCTCACGGGCGATGATCTGAAAAAGGCAAAGGCCACGTTTGATGGCAGCTTAAATGCAGCGCTCAAGAAAGCCGGCTACCCGATGGTCGCGGCTGACAACACCACCATTGCCAAAGCTCAACACTTCTTTGACATCTTCAACACGCAAAAGCTTACGATCATTTTGATCTTGACGTATCTCGTGTTGCTGGTGACGATGGTTTACGGCCCGATTGCAGCCATGCTGGTTGAGATGTTCCCAACGCGTATTCGCTACTCCGGCTTGTCTTTGCCGTATCACATCGGTAACGGTTGGTTCGGTGGCTTGATGCCCGCAACTGCATTTGCGATCTCAGCGCAGACGGGTAATATTTACTCCGGGCTGTGGTATGCGATTGTGATTGCTGTGATGACCGTGGTCGTCGGCACGATCTTCGTGCCAAACGGTACCCACAAGAAAGACATCTTCGCCGGCGATTCGGATAAGAAATAATTTTGTGCTTCCCTGTAAGCCAGAGTCTTGGAAGCCCAAGACTCTGGCTTTTTTTTGAGTTGCATCAGCTCGCCTGAAACGATAGGCTACAGTGCAAGTTCACTGGACTTCTAAATTT
>JAYUSD010000038.1:0-4911 GCA_043755865.1 Variovorax sp.
ATATGCAAAGTGAAATCGAGCGCTTTCCTCGCCTCTTTCAAGGCGCCCACAGCATCCCCGGCCTCACGTGGCCAAGCATGGTGATCGGCGATGGCAAGCCCGGCAGGCAAGGCAGCTTGTCGATCAATCTCGGCGGCGTGGTGGTAGAAATTTGGCATCCCGGCATGGGGCATACGCGTGGTGACACGATTGCTTGGGTGGAATCTGAAGGGGTGCTATTCAGCGGCGATTTGGTTGAATACGAAGCTGGTGTGTACACAGGCGATGCGCAGCTTGCTGAATGGCCCGCCACGCTAGAAGCCCTACGCAAGCTAGAAGCCACCTACATCGTCCCCGGCCGAGGCGAAGCCATGAAAGGCAAGGCCAATGTGCAAAAAGCGCTGGACTACACCAAGCGCTGGGTCGAGACGCTCTACCGTTGCGGGCAAGAGGCCGTCGCGCAAAAGCTCCATCTCAAAGACGCGATGGCGCACACCCGCAAAAGCATGGATCCGATCTTCGGCCACGTTTTCATCTACGAGCATTGCCTGCCGTTCGACGTGAGCCGCGCCTACGACGAAGCCAGCGGCATCAAAAATCCTCGCATCTGGACGGCTGCGCGCGATAAAGAAATGTGGAGCGCGCTTCAAGCTTGAAGTGCGTGGTGAGCGTGAGCGCTGAGCTTAAGAACGCCTCAAAAATGTACAGGGTTGCGCGTCGGCAGTAGTTGCGAGAAACGTGCGAAGTCTCGATCCGCCGTCCACAGCTCACGCACACCATGCTCTAAGCAAATCGCGGCAACGCGTGCGTCATGAATCTGCCCCCCGCGCGCTTGGCCCTGCATCACCACTTTTTCCAGCACCTCCACGTGCTGCTCAGTGGGCTGCAACAAGCTCAGGGTTGGCGATTCCATCCAAGCGCGAATTTGCTTGAACGCAGTGGCCACAGGTGTGGGGGTGTAAGGCGCACGAAAACCCGTCACTTGCGATAAGAATTCATGGATGCACACTACAGGAATCGCCCAGTTTAGTTGGCTCATGTGCAAATCATCTAAAGCTGCCTTGGCAGCGCGATGCTGCGGGAAATCTTCGCGATGCACGTAGATCAAAATATTGGTATCAATGGCAATCATCAGCGAGCTCGGTATCAATATCCGCGCTTGACCAGTTCGCCATTCACCACGTCATATTCACGCCCTCTTGATTTGGGCAACATGTAATCCGCTGGAAACTTCACCGCGCCACCAAAACTGAAGTCTCGTATCGGCTGCACAGCTTTGGCTTTGGGTGCATTCAAAACATTGGTCAACCCGGCTTCAATCAAAGCCCTTAAACTCGTGCCACGCTGCTTGGCTACAGCGCGAGCGCGCTCAAAAAGCACATCTGAAATCTCTACCGTAGTTTTCATGCATACGACCCATATCTATAAATATGGGTCGTATTCTAAATTACTTCGCCAAAGCCTGCCACGTCGCCACCACGGTATCCGGATTGAGCGAAATTGAGCTGATGCCCTCGTTTGCCAGCCACTGCGCAAAATCAGGATGATCGCTGGGGCCTTGGCCACAAATGCCGACGTATTTGCCTTGCGCTTTGCAGGCAGTAATCGCCATGGAGAGCATGGCTTTGACGGCTGGGTCGCGTTCGTCGAAGTCTTTGGCTAAGATTTCCAAGCCGCTGTCTCGGTCTAGGCCGAGTGTCAGCTGCGTGAGATCGTTGGAGCCGATGGAGAAGCCGTCGTAGTATTCAAGAAACTGCGTGGCGAGGATGGCATTACTTGGGACTTCGCACATCATGATGTGGCGCAATGCCAGAGAGGTATTTTCTAAGCCTTTTGTGCCACTAGCCGGCATCGAATATGCGTGCGGCGCTATTGATTTAGGAGCGTCACCTGCAATGCCTTTTGGCACTGAGCCACGAGCAAGACCATGCTTGGCCAACAACTCGCTCACCGCCTTCGCCTGCCCCAAAGTGCGTACGAACGGCACCATGATTTCTACGTTGGTTAAACCCATGTCGTTGCGCACTCTGCGCAGGGCTTCGCATTCCATCGCGAAGGCTTCACCGAAATCTGCGCTGATGTAACGCGCTGCACCACGGAAGCCGAGCATCGGATTTTCTTCCTCGGGCTCATAGCGCGAGCCACCAATCAGTTTGCGGTATTCATTGCTCTTGAAATCGGAGAGGCGCACGATCACGGGCTTGGGCCAGAAAGCCGCTGCAATCGTGGCAATGCCTTCGGCCACTTTGTCCACATAAAAAGCGCGTGGCGATGCATGGCCGCGAGCTACGCTCTCCACGGCTTTCTTCAAATCGGCATCCACCGCCGGATAATCCAAAATCGCCTTAGGATGCACGCCGATGTTGTTGTTAATAATGAATTCCAGCCGCGCCAGACCCACGCCTTGGTTGGGCATTTGCGCAAAATCAAAAGCGAGCTGCGGATTGCCCACGTTCATCATGATCTTCGTTTTGATTTCGGGCATCGTGCCGCGTTGGACTTCGGTGATTTCCGTGTCAAGCAGGCCGTCGTAGATAAAGCCGGTGTCGCCCTCTGCGCAGCTTACGGTGACCAGCGTGCCTTCCTTCAAAAGCTCAGTCGCATCGCCGCAGCCCACCACCGCCGGAATGCCCAGCTCGCGGGCGATGATGGCCGCATGGCAGGTGCGCCCGCCACGGTTGGTGACGATGGCTGATGCCCGCTTCATCACGGGCTCCCAATTTGGATCGGTCATGTCGGTGACCAATACGTCGCCGGGTTGCACTTGATCCATCTCAGCAATCGAATGCACGAGGCGCACGGGGCCAGTACCGATCTTCTGGCCAATCGCGCGGCCTTCCGCGAGCACTGGCCCGCGTGATTTCAATTTATAGCGCTGCTCGACTTTTCCTTTTTGCTGGCTCTTCACAGTCTCAGGCCGCGCTTGCAAAATATAAATCTGCCCATCGTTGCCATCTTTGCCCCACTCAATATCCATCGCGCGGCCGTAGTGCTGCTCGATGATCACGGCATATTTAGCGAGTTGCTCGACGTCAACATCCGAGAGGCAATAGCGATTGCGCAGCTCGGTGGGCACGTCAATCGTCTTCACGAGCTTGCCGGTTTGCTTTTTCTCTTCACTTGAGGCGAAGATCATCTGCGAAAGCTTGCTTCCTAAGTTACGGCGAATCACTGCGCGATTGCCCGCTTTGAGCATCGGCTTATGCACATAAAACTCATCCGGGTTCACCGCGCCCTGCACCACCGTCTCGCCCAGCCCGTAGCTTGCCGTGATGAACACCACCTGATCAAAGCCGCTCTCGGTATCAATCGTGAACATCACGCCGGCTGCGCCCAGATCCGAGCGCACCATGCGCTGCACGCCGGCTGAGAGCGCCACATCTGCATGCGCAAAGCCCTTGTGTACGCGATACGAGATCGCGCGGTCGTTATAAAGCGAGGCAAATACCTCTTTCATTTTGTGCAACACCTCATCAATGCCCATCACATTGAGGAAAGACTCCTGCTGCCCAGCAAACGAAGCATCGGGCAAATCTTCTGCCGTGGCAGATGAGCGAACGGCGAAGCTCGCCGTTGTCGAGCCACCTGAAAGCGTCGCATACGCCTCGAGAATCGCTTTCTCCAAATCCGCAGGAAATGGCTGAGCTTCCACCATACCGCGAATTTCCGCGCCCACAGTTGCCAGCGCCCTCACGTCTTCCGTATCCAGCGCAGCCAGCTTGTCGTTGATCTTCTTATCCAGCCCGCCGTGTTTCAAAAATTCACGAAAGGCATGCGCCGTAGTCGCAAATCCGGTGGGCACTTTCACGCCCTCCGGTAATTGCGAGATCATCTCGCCCAAGCTGGCGTTTTTACCGCCAACCGACTCAACGTCGCTATTTCTTAGGTTCTCAAACGGTACGACCAAAGCGGCCTGTGAGAAAAGTGCAGACATGGGGAAGCTCCTGAAGTTAAAACCGGTGCATGCGGCGGCACAACTTCTTTTTGTTGCTTCGGGTTGGCGCGGCTGATTTCTCGTTGCATACCCGCATTTTAGGGCGGCAGCGAGCCGGCTTGTATTCAATTTCCCTTCAGAAAGCTGAAGAGGCGGCGCATCCACAAGCCGCGTGGTTTTGCTAGGCCGCCACCGCGCTTTTGATCAATATCCAGATCATCACGGCCAACTGCGCCAAGTTCAGCCCCACGCTGGCGTAATGCAACAGATTGAACCGTTGCACCTGCTTGTTGTCTTTCGCCAGATTAATACGCGGCGTCAGCCAAAACACGCTGAAAAAGAACACCGCAGCGCAAAGCCCCAAGCTGATTCGCACCCAAGCCTCACCATGAAGCCCTGCAGCAATCGAGCTTGTGATGCCTAAAAACAAAAAATACTTCGGGAAAAACTTACGCACATAAGCCGCAGACCATTCCGCTGGTAGCACCATGAAAATCGTCGGCGCCACTGCTACTGAGAAAAACAGCATGATCCCCACGTTGGCTGCTGTGATGAGATCGCTGATGTGAGTGAACATGGTGTTTTCTAGAATGAGAAAAAATTGAAATGAGGAAGCGCTGTACGAAGTCAATCCTCATTCAGCGAACGCAGATCCGTCCGCAGCACGCCCGTCGTCATTGCATTGCGAAGCAATTGCTTCTCGTAATGCCGATTGCGCCGAGCCTTCTTCGCGTTCGAGCGCTGACCATTGCGCTTATCTTGCACGATGGTAGCGAGTTGGCTCAGATCTTCAATCTCTTTAATCGCGTTGGGGGCGGTGCGTTTGGGCATAAATCAGCCTACACCCGCTTTGCTAGCTCAACTGCGACGCTTGAACCCGTACCGACAACTTTGCACCAAGCCCGCAGTAACCAACCCGCAGGCTTTGCAATGAGCGACTTGTGGTTGAGCGACTCGTCGCGGTGCTCGCATTCATCTTCTTGGCATTCTTTAAGCAA
>JAYUSD010000039.1:0-2116 GCA_043755865.1 Variovorax sp.
CGTGAATGCCGCAGTGTCAAATCGATTGTTGCGATCACGACAGACAAGGTCTACCGCAACTCTGAGACGGGGCGTGCGTTTGTAGAAAGTGATCCCTTGGGCGGGCACGACCCATACAGTGCTAGTAAGGCTGCTGCAGAGATGGTGATTGAAAGCTATCGACAGTCTTTTTTCGCGGATGCAGGCATAGGCTTGATCAGTGCTCGCGCGGGCAATGTGATTGGTGGTGGAGATGTTGCAGATGACCGCCTGATCCCAGATGTCATACGCGCTTGGGAGCGCGGGGAAACCTTGACCATTCGCAACCCATCAGCCGTGCGGCCTTGGCAGCATGTCGTGGAGCCGCTGGCAGCCTACCTTAACGCTGCGCAGGCTTTGTATGATCATCCAAAATATTCAGATGCCTACAACTTTGGCCCTGCCGCTTCATCTTGCGTGTCCGTGGGGCAAGTGATTGAGATGGCCAAACAAGCATACGCTCTTACAAATGTCCAAGTGCGTGAGCAGGCAGCACAGTTGCATGAGGCGCAAATATTGCAGCTCGATGTCAGCAAAGCGAAGGTGGCTTTAGATATTTCGCCTGTCTGGCCGGTGGAAATCGCTGTACAGCGAACGATGGATTGGTACAAGAATGTTTCGGCAAAGCATATTAGTGCATATGCTGCATGCTTGAATGATATTGAAGTATTTTGCTCTGAGCGAGGCGAGTAATGAAGCGATCATTGCATTTAAATTCCACACCGATTGAAGGCGTTCATTTGGTTAAACGTGCACCCTTCGAAGATGCGCGCGGTCAATTCAGCCGGATGTTTTGCGGCCAAGATTTACCACAAGCTTCATGGCCAGGTGCTGTTGCACAAATTAATATGTCGCACACCAACCAAAAGGGTGCTGTTCGTGGCATGCACTTTCAAAGAGAGCCGGCCGCAGAAAGCAAGCTGATCAGTTGTATTGCAGGCCATGTTTGGGACGTCGCGGTTGATTTGCGCCGCCAATCCGCCACTTACTTGAAATGGTTTGGTGCTGAGCTCAGTGCTCAAAATCATCTTGCGATGCTCATTCCCAAGGGGGTTGCGCACGGTTTTCAGGTGCTGCAGTCACACAGCACATTGCTGTATGTCCACTCGCACGCTTATGCACCCTCACTGGAGGGTGGGCTGCGTGCAGACGATCCAACGCTTGCGATTGACTGGCCATTACCTTTGACCGACTGGTCTGCGCGCGATCAATCATTTGCTTTTTTGACAACGTCGTTTGAATCTCCCTTTGCAGGATAAATAAGATGAAATGCCGCCATTGCCAATCTAAGCTCGAGCATATGTTTGTCGACCTTGGTTTTGCGCCGCCATCCAATGCGTATCTGCAACCCGAGGCACTGTCCAAACCCGAGATAACATTGCCTTTGCGTGTGCGTGTTTGCCATCAATGTTGGCTGGTGCAAACTGAGGACTACGCGCAGGCTGATACCTTTTTTAATGATGACTATGCCTATTTTTCAAGTGCATCATCATCATGGTTAGCTCATGCTGCCGCATACTCGGACAAAATGATTAAGAAGCTGGCATTAGGCAGTGCGCATCATGTGGTGGAGCTGGCGTCCAATGATGGCTATCTTTTGAAGAATTTTCTAGCAAAAGGCATTCCTTGCTTGGGCATTGAGCCTACACAAAGCACGGCGGATGCGGCTCGCGAGCTTGGCATCCCTGTTATCGAAGAGTTCTTTGGCGAGGCGCTTGCTGTGCAATTGGCCAAGCAAGGCAAATCTGCCGATTTGATCGCTGCTAACAATGTGTACGCTCATGTGCCCGACATCAATGACTTCACAAAAGGAATTCGATCGCTACTTAAGCCGCAGGGTGTTGTGACGATTGAGTTTCCGCATTTGATGCAGCTACTGAAGAATAATCAGTTCGATACGATTTATCACGAGCATTTTTCCTATCTCTCGCTCTACACGGTGTGCAAAATATTTGCCTCTTGCGGCTTGAGGGTGTTTGATGTGGAGGAGTTGTCAACGCATGGCGGTAGCCTTCGTATCTACGGCTGCCATGACCAGGCTGATTGGAACGATGAGCCGCAGTTGCAAGCCGTCCTCACGCAAGAGCAGACAAGCAAC